>JACQOJ010000039.1 GCA_016202605.1 Betaproteobacteria bacterium | reverse complement strand
CGAATGACCATTCTTCATCACTTACGTCGCTGGGATAGGGCTTGGGGGACTTGGTGGGATTTTTCATCCCCACTATGTGCCATATCTCCGCTTAAAGTACAAGTCCATAACAGGCTCTAGGAAAAACCAGTATGCAAGCTGTCATGCCCGCGGAACCTGCCCCCGGGTGCTGTAGTCGGGGGGCGGGCATCCAAACAACCCTCTGTCATTCCCGCGCAGGCGGGAATCTGATCCGGGCGATGCTGAAATTGGATTCCCGACTACTCGGGAATGACAAGAGAAGTCTCCACGGCAATGACAAGAGAAGTCTCCACGGCAATGACAAGGCCTCGTCACGGGAATGACAGTCAGAGATGCTTTGAAACCCCCGGCTCCCAGCCGAGGGTTGTTTGGTTTGCGCTCATCGGTGTTTATCTGCGGTTGATGAGAGGGTTTGAATGAGAATCGGACAGGGGTTCGACATTCACGCGCTCGTTAAAGGGCGCAAGCTGATTCTCGGGGGCGTCGACATATCCCATGAGAAGGGACTGGCCGGACATTCGGACGCCGACGCGCTGCTTCATGCGGTCTGCGACGCGTTGATCGGCGCTGCCGGGCTGGGCGACATCGGCATCCATTTTCCCGACGCCGACCCGCGTTACAGGGGGATCGACAGCCGCGAGCTGCTGCGCGAGGTCGCGCAGTTGCTTGCCGCGCACGGCTGGCGGGTGGAGAACGTCGATGCCACCATCATCGCGCAGGTGCCGAAGATGGCCCCGCATGTCGCCGCGATGCGCGAGAACATCGCCTCCGATCTCGGCATCTCGTCGCGCGCGGTCAACATCAAGGCCAAGACGACCGAGAAGCTGGGCTGCGTCGGCCGCGGCGAGGGCATCGCCGCCGAAGCGGTGGCGTCGATCGTCCCGCGGCATGAGAGCGACTCGGGCGACTGAGCGTGCCAGAGCAAGCCGGCAGCCGCCTGTTCTTCGCGCTTTGGCCGGACGACGAGGTGCGCGGCGCGCTGGCGCGTCTCGCGCGTTCCCTGCATGCCGAATGCGGAGGGCGCATGATGGCGGCTCACAACCTTCATCTGACGCTGGTGTTCGTGGGAAATGTTGCCGTGCCGCGAATCACGGAGCTGCGCGCAAATGCGGCCGCGGTCACGGCGCCGCGCTTCGAACTGACGTTCGAGACGCTCGACTACTGGCGCCACAATCACGTCGTCTGGGCCGGCGCATCCACGTGCCCCGACGCCCTCGGACAACTGGTCACGGGAATCAGGCGCGCGGTGCGGGACGCGGAACTGCGGTGCGATAATCGGGATTATGTCCCGCATATCACGCTGCTGCGCGATGCGCGCCGCGGTCCGGCCGCGACGGCGGCGCGGAGCATCGTGTGGCGCGCGGCCGATTTCGCGCTCGTGCAGTCGTTGCGCCGGAACGGTGCAACCGTCTACGAAGTGGTCGAGCGCTGGCCCCTGCATGCCCTGCCCTGACGGGCAGGGAGCGTGCGATGCCGATGGTATACTGCCTTCGCGCGAAGTGGCGCGCGCGGGGGCATTGCCATGAGCGGCGTCGATTACGTTGCGGTTTTCAAGGGAGGGCGATCGGGCGCGGCGCGTACGGACAGCGATGCGCTGCTGCTGCCCGATTGGAGTGAGGGGGACTGGCGGAATCTCTTCCTGCATACCGAGCTCCGGCGTTTCCGCGCAAGCGAGATGGTAATGCAGCGCGGCGCCGCGGACCGGGCGCTGTTCTTCATTGCCGCCGGCTCGCTCGAAGTCGGCATCTACCGGGCCGATGGCGTGAGTGTGGCGCCCATCGCGCGCGTCGGCATCGGCAGCGTCATCGGCGAGCAATCGTTTTTTGACGGCCAGCCGTGCTCGACCAACGTCTGGGCGGTGAGCGACGGCGAGCTGCTGCGCCTCGCGTTCGAGGGGTTCGGGCGGTTCGCGCAAGCCGAGCCCGCCCTTGCGCGCGACCTCCTGTTCGCGCTGGGGTGCATACTCTCGCTGCGCCTGCGCAACGCCACGCTGCGCGGAGGCCGTTAAGCCACGGCCCTACCGCAAAGACGCCGGGGCGCGAACAAAACCTGCGTGGGAATGACAAGTGTCTGTCATTCCCGAGCAGTCGGGAATCCAGTTTCAGCGCACGTTAAATTGGATGCCCGTCTACACGGGCATGACAAGGTTTTGTCAAATTGGATGCTCGTCTACACGGGCATGACAAGGCTTTGTCAAATTGGATGCTCGTCTACACGGGCATGACAAGGCTTTGTCAAATTGGATTCCCGACTCCTCGGAAATGACTGTCAGACACCGCTTGCAGGGGACATCACGGATCCCGCAGCCTGGAGCCAGGGTTGTCCAACAGGGGCAGCTCGACGCGGGCGCGCAAGCCGCCGCCATCGCGCGGCACCAGGCTGACGCTGCCGTGATGCACCCGGGCGACACGCTCGACGATGGCCAGTCCGAGCCCGGTCCCCGGTCCGCCGCGCGCGCTGTCGAGGCGGGTGAAGGGCTGCAGCATGCGCTCGGCGTCCTGCGGCGGAATCCCGCTGCCGCGGTCGAGCACTTCCAGGAAGGCGTGAGCCGGCATTGCGCCGGTGACCACTTCCACCTCCGGGCCGCCGTGGCGCAGCGCGTTATCGACAAGGTTCGCCACGAGCCGCTGAATGGCCATCGGCCGCAGGGGCAGCGGCGGCACGGGCGCCAGGCGGGTCGTCACGGCCACGCCCGCGCTTGCGTAGCGATTCACGACGCCACGCACGAGCGCATTGAGATCTGCGGCGGCGTCCGTCGGTTCGGCGTCGGCAAGTCGCGCGAAGTCGAGGAACTGATTGATCGCGGCATCGATGTCCTCGATGTCGCGCACCAGGCCGCCTTTCAATCCGGGATCGCCCTTGTCGTCGAGCAGCTCGAGGCCGAGACGGATGCGCGACAGGGGCGTCCTGAGGTCGTGGGAAACGCCGGCGAGCAGCAGCGCCCGCTCGTCGTCGAGGCGCTTCAGATCCGCGGCCATCTGGTTGAATGCGCTCGCGAGCGTGCGGAGTTCGGCCGGGCCGGTCTCGCGGACGGGAGGCGGAGTCTTGCCCTGGCCCATCTGCGCGGCCGCGCGCGTGAGTTCGCGCAGCGGCCGGTTGATGCGCGCCACGATCAGATAGGCGCCGAGCAAGGCGAGCAGCAGCACGAACGCGCCCCAGCCGATCCAGCGCAGCGGCTCGTTGCGTTCCAGCCGCGAGCGGGGAAGCAGGACCCAGAATCGATCGTCGTCGATCTTGAAACTCACCCAGGTACCGCGAACGCCTTCCCGGCTCGTCGCGAGCTGCGTATCCGGACCCAGCCGTGACCGCAGTTCGGCCGCCACCAGTCTCAGCACTTCCCGCTCCGGGAGCGGCGCCACTTTTTCGTCGGGTTCGCCCAGATAGACCTGGATCCCTTCACGCTGCGACAGGTCTATGAGCAGGCTCAGTCGCTTGTCGGGCTGCGCGGTGATGAGCGCGGCACGCGTGAGATTGACGACGCTCACGATCTGCTGCGCGATCTGGCGTGCGCGCGGCTCGCGTTCCGAGACACGGAAGATCTGCAGCCAGGCGAGATGCGCGACGATCAGCACGAGCGCGATCAACAGCACGCTGCGCCAGAGCAGCGTACGCGGCCACAAGGTCATGGCGACCGGTGACCGGTGATTGGTGAAGGGTGAACGGCGGAAAGTCGGGAAAACATGGTCTTACGAATCACGAATCACCGGTAACGTTCTTGCCGTCCGGGATGAACACATAACCAAACCCCCACACGGTCTGGATGTAGGCGGGCCTGGCAGGATCGGGCTCGATCAGCTTCCTCAGCCGTGAAACCTGCACGTCGATCGAGCGGTCGAACGCGCCGAATTCGCGCCCGCGGGCGAGTTCCATCAGCTTGTCGCGGGAGAGCGGCGCGCGCGGGTGCTGCACCAGCACCTTGAGCAGCGCGAATTCCCCCGTCGTGAGAGGCACGTCGTCGTTGTTCCTGCTGAAGCTGCGGGTGGCAAGATTGAGCCGGAATGGGCCGAACTCCACGATCTGGGTTTCGGCGGAAGGCGCTCCGGGCGGCTGGGGCGCCGGTCTGCGGCGAAGCACCGCCTGAATGCGCGCGACCAGCTCACGCGGGTTGAACGGCTTGGGCAGATAATCGTCGGCGCCCACTTCCAGGCCCACGATCCGGTCGACCTCGTCTCCCCTGGCGGTGAGCATGATGATCGGGATGTTTTCATCACCGCCGCGCAACCGCCGGCAGATCGACAGCCCATCCTCGCCCGGCAGCATCAGATCGAGGACCATGAGATCGTAGCGCTCGCGCGCGAGCTGGCGATTCATTTCGACAGCGTCGGCGACGGCGCGCACGCTGAATCCCTGCTCGGTGAGATAGCGATTGAGCAGATCGCGCAGCCTCAGGTCGTCGTCGACGACCAGGATTTTTGTCTTGTTTTCAGCCATGGCTCGAATGGTAGCGGGCGCCCGCGGTGTCGAGGTTCGCCGCCTGTAAAAGTTTATTGCGGTTACGGCATCCGCAACAAATTGTTACAAAAAACAACTCTTTTGTGAAACACGGATCGGGAGAATCCACTAGTCTGACGAACAACGACGTTGCAGCAGCGGCGTCGCGATGGACAATCATAATCGTGCGACAGGGGAACTGTCAGATGAGGAGAACAGAGCATGAAACTGGTGATCGGTGCAGTGATGGCGGCGATGTTCGCCGCGTCCGCGCCGGCATGGGCGGACGGCGGTCATGGGCATTGGCGCGGCTATGGCAACTATAAACAGTGGAAACAGGACAGGCATTGGCACAAGTATCGCGCGCACCGCGAGCGCTACATCGTGCGCGAGTACGTGCGCGAAGTCCCGGTGTATCCGGCCTACCCGGCGCCCGCGCCCGGCGTGCACGTGATCTTCCCGGATGTCTACATACCTTTTCCCCGGTAGCGGGGCATGACAGGAGGCGGCATGAAAACGAACATCAGCGGACTCATCCTGGCGCTGCTGGCGTCGGCGGTATCGGTTCAGGCATTCGCGGGCCCGCGCGACCAGGGCGTCAACGCGCGCCAGCAGCACCAGCAACATCGCATGCAGCAAGGGGTGCGTTCGGGAGATCTCACCCGGGGCGAGCATCGAAGCCTGCAGCGCGAGGCGCGTGATATTCGCCGGACGGAGCGCCAGTTCCGGGCGGACGGTCGTTTTTCGCGTTCGGAGCGGCGCGAGGTGCACCGCGACCTCAATCACCCGGGCCGGGACATTCAACGCGAGCGGCATGATGGCGACCGGCGATTCGGACGCCGCGAAGACTTCAGGCACGGACCCGGCCCGGCGTTCGGCCATTTCCGGCAAGGGCATGGCCGATGGGCCGGCTATGGACAATTCCGCGATGATCGCGGCTACCGGGGCCGCCCGACGTGGGGCTGGGATCCGCGCATCGACCGGTTGCAGCGTCGGCAGCATGATCGTATTGTAAGCGGCATTCGCTCGGGTGAGCTGACACCCTCGGAAGCGCGCGAGTTGCGCGGCGAACAGCGCGACCTGCGCCGGCAGGAACGCGTGTTCAGGTCCGACGGCGTGCTGACGCGCAACGAGCGGCGCGAAATGTACGAAGACCTTAATGCCGCCAACCGGCACATCTATAATGAGACGCATGACGGGGAAACACGCCGCTGAACGAACGGACGCGGGCGGTCGGAGCGCGCAGGTGAAATCTCTGACGATTGCGTTCTTGGTCGGCATCTCGCTGATGGCGCAGCCCGCCGCTGCGGCGCCGCGGGATTTCAGGCCGGGATTGCAGGGGCAGGATCAGCGTCACCTGCGCCCGCGCCCTGACCCCGGCGAACGTGAAATACAGCGGGAACGCCGTATCGCCCCGGAGCGCGATAAGCGCCCGCGCCGGCTGACCGAAGAAGAGCGCCGCGAGCTGCGCCGCGACGTCGATCGCGCCAACCGGGAAATCTACCGCCGCCGTTTCGAGCGCTGACTGCGCGCTCCGGGCGGCATCCGCCCCGGCGCATACCGCCAGCAGCATGTTCTTTGCCGTCGATTTCCGGGACCTTTATGCCAGCGTGCTGGAACGCCGGTGGGAGCTCCCCACAGCGTCGATACCGGGCGGGCGCTTCGCGGCGCGCGATCCGGTGACGGCGTAGCGGATTACAACCGGTTTACTTTCAAGGCGTTGCCGTCGCACCCCGGCTCCGTGCCCGCATGATGGGGTGAGCGGTGGTGTTCCTCCTGTCTGCCTGAAACCGGATGCGGGGTCTGCGGTTTCTCGCGTTACGTGAGCAGGAAGGTTAGAATGTTGCGCTATCGCGTTGACAAAGCGCAACAGTTCATAAGAACGGGAGCTTCACCATGCTGGCAACCCGGATACGCCAGAAAGACGGCATTTTCTACTTTGCAAGCTGTCCTGCGGGGGAAGTCCTCAACCGAGTACGGTTCATCAGCCGCTACTACGGCGAGGGCGAGGAAATCGCGCCGCAGTCCGTCCCCCAGAATGATGAGATCGCCCAGTTTATCGCCCGGATCGAGCGCACCGACGAGGCGTTCCAGCGCCAGTTGTCGCGCGCCAAGGTCCGCTCGCTGAAGAATTTCTACGAAATGGCGGTGTCCCAGCCGCCGATCCCCGGAACCGTCCTGCTGTTTACAGGGGAAACGCTGCGTTTCACTCCAACCGGGTCGCATGACGATGTCGGCAATCTGCAGCAGCCGGATTCCAAGTACCTGATCATCGACGGACAGCATCGGCTCGCCGCGCTGCGCTTCTACCTCAAGGAGCACCCGAGCGAGGCCTCCAGCATCAACGTTCCGTGCGTCGTTTTCGACGGGCGCAGCGAGGATTTCGCGGCGGAAATGTTCGTCATCATCAATTCGACCCCCACGCGCATCAACAAGAGCCACCTGGTGGACCTCTACGAGCGGGTGTCGTGGGCCGATCCCGACCGGCGCTTCGCCGCGCGCATGGTGGAGGACCTGTATACCGAGGGAGACAGCCCGCTCCGCTACCGCATCAACCGGCTGGGCGGCCGCAGCCAGAAGGACAAGTGGATCCTGCAGGCCGAGCTCTTCAACGAAGTCCACCGCTGGGTGAGCGCCGAGTGGAAAAAGATCAGCCGGGCGCACAACAGCTACCGGGAGGAGGAGCGCTACTACGGCGTGATCCGCGATTTCCTGAAGGCCGCGCAGCACGTCTGGGGCGATACCTGGGGCCACGACAGCTACATGGTGACGAAACCGGTCACGCTGAAGGCGATGGTGCGCGTGTGCGCCGACCTCGCGCGGGAAGATGCGGAGCCGGTCGACGGTCGCGTCAAGCGCTGGGAAGAGCGCCTCGCCCCCTGGAGCGAGCAGCAGCGGGCGTTCCGGGTGGAGGGGTTCTACGAGCGTTTCCCGGCCAAGGGCCAGATCGAGCGCGTGACGCGCATCCACCGCGAACTGGCGCGCGTCGTGCGCATCGAAACGCGCGGCGTCAAGCGCGACTGAGCGTCCTGCGGTTCGAATACCCGGGAACGAGAGACCGGGACGAGGCGTCTCGTCCCCAAAGCGTCGGGAACGCGTTGAAGCTGTCATTCCCGAGGCGCCGGTCCCCGAGCGTCTTGGTCGGGGATCGGGAATCCATTCGGCAACCGGATCGGCGTCTTCCTCGAAAATTCACTTCGCCTCCTGTGGGACCGGCGCGAGCGGCGGCGCGCCGCGCACCGACTGCGTGAGCTCCGCGAGGATGGACACCGCGATCTCGGCCGGCGATACCGCGCCGATGGGCAGCCCGACCGGAGCGTGAATGCGCGCCAGTTCGGCGTCACCAAAGCCCTGCTCCCTGAGACGGCCGAGGCGCGCGGCGTGCGTCTTGCGGCTGCCCAGCGCGCCGATATAGAACGCATCCGAGCGCAGGGCCGATGCCAGCGCGGGGTCGTCGATCTTGGGATCGTGGGTGAGCGAGACCAGCGCGCTGCGGCGGTCGAGCCCGAAAGCGGCGAGCGCCGTACCCGGCCACTGGGTCATCATGGCCACCCCGGGAAAGCGGCTCTGCGCGGCAAAGGCGCTGCGCGGGTCGATGACGGTGACCTCGTAGCCTGCGGCGACCGCCATCGGGATCAGCGCCTGGGCGACGTGCACCGCGCCGACGAGCGCAAGGCGCCGCGGCGGCGTGAAGACGTGCAGGAAACAGCGCCGGCCATCGCGCTCGACGACGCGGCTGCGCTCCTCCGCCAGCGCGCGTGCGGCGTCGCCGGCCACTGCGGCGCGCAGCACTGCGTCGCCCGCGTCTTCGCCTTCGGCGATGAGAGCGCTGCGCCCATCGTCGAGATCGATCGCGACGAGCGCCGGCTTGCGGGAGGCGCGCACGCGCCGCAGCCCCGCGAGCACTGCGTCGCGTCCCGCAAGCGATTGGACAAAGATCTGCACCTTGCCGCCGCACGCGAGTCCGACCTCCCACGCCTGTTCGTCCGAAACACCGAACTCGAGCAGCCTGGGCGGCGCGCCTTTCAGAATCGACCGCGCTTCGGCGATGACCGCGGACTCGACGCACCCGCCGGATACGGAACCGGCGAATGCGCCCGTATTGTCGGCGATGAGCTGGCTGCCGACGGGGCGGGGAGACGATCCCCAAGTCGTGACGACGGTGGCGAGAGCGGCCGCGCGCCCCTCGGCGCGCCAGGCGGCCGCGGTGTCGAGGATGGCGTCGGTGTCGTCCTGCGAGAGTATGGAGACGGGCGTAGTCATGGGATTTCTCCGGGTGTGCGGCCGCAACGAAGCGCGCAGCCGCGCAGCGCTATATATACACGAAAATTCCCCGTGTGCGGCTGACTGGTCCTTGATCAAATTCATGTTCGTCGCCCAGGCAACAACCGGGCTCCAGTAAAATGAACATTCACTTGGGCCCCGGGTCACTCCGGGACGACCCGTTCCCAGGGCCCCTCATCGGAGACGAAATGAAAGTCGGACGCAACGATCCCTGCCCATGCGGCAGCGGGAAGAAGTACAAGCACTGCTGCATGGGGCGGGATGAGGAGGCCGCGGCTTCCCCGGAGGATCTCCACTGGCGCAGGCTGCGGCGGGCGATTGATTCCTTGCCGACCGACCTGCTGCGCTTCGCGGACGCCTATTTCGGTCACGCCGGGCTGCTGGAAGCCTGGGATGAATTCACTCTGTGGCAGGACGTTCCGTTCGACGCCGAATCGCCGCATATTCCCGTGTTCATGCCCTGGTTCTATTACAACTGGAAGCCCGATCCGGTGGAAACCCAGGTCAACGCCGACGCGCGCAGCGAGCTCACCGCGGCGGAGGCTTACCTGCGCAAGAAGACGCGGCATCTCGACCCCCTTGTCCAACGCTATATCGAGGCGTGCGTAGCGGCGCCACTGAGCTTCTACGACGTCGTGACCTGCGAGCCGGCGCGCGGCTTTGCGCTGCGCGACATCATGACGGAAGAAGCATGCCGCGTGACGGAACGTTCGGCCTCGCGCAGCGTGCAGCCGGGCGATGTCCTCTTCGCCAAGATCGCGCGGTTGGATGATCTTGCGGTAATGGAGGCCTGCGCGCCCGTCGTCATTCCGCCTGACCGCAAGGCGCCGATTCTCGAGTTGCGCAAGGCGATCCGTGAGTCCGGCACGCCGCCCACCCCCGATGTGTTGCGCGATTACGATATTGAGTTTTTCGAGCTGTACCACGCCATTGCCGATGCCCTGCTCAATCCACAGCCGCCTCAAATGCAGAACACCGATGGTGAACCGCTCAGCTTTCACAAGCTCGTGTTCGAGATTCAATCGCCGCGTGCGGCGTTCGATGCGCTGAAGGATCTCGCGCTCGACCTGGACGATGCGGAACTGCTTTCCGAGGCCAGGTTCGACCGGGAGGGGGCGCTGCGGCGCGTGCAGTTTTCCTGGAGCAAGCGCGGCAACCCGGTCAACAAGAGCTGGGACAACACCGTACTCGGCAACCTCAGCATTGACGGCGCAAGGCTCACCGCCGAAGTGAATTCCGGGGAGCGCGCAATACGCATCCGCGAGATCGTCGAGGAACGCCTGGGCGCAAGAGCGAAGCACCTCGCGACCGAAATTCAGTCCACGGAATCGATGTTGGCCCGTGCCGAGAGGCAGCGCGGCGGAAAGAAGGCGCGTGCAGCGCAGGCGGAACACGAACGGCTTGCTGCGCTGCCGGAGGTGCAGGCGATGGTGAAAGAGCACTTCCGCCGGCATTTCGAGAGCTGGGTCGATCAGCCGATTCCAGCGCTCGGCGGCAGGACCCCGCGGGAGGCGATGCAGGACCCCGACGGGCGCGAAATGGTCGAGGCGCTCGTTCAGCAGGCCGAGCGCCACGGCCGCGCGATGCAGCCGCCGATGGACGAGTCCATCATCCGCGACCTGCGCGCCCGGCTGGGGCTTTAATCATTCCCTCCCTCTTGACGGGGGAGGGCAAGGGTGCAACTTCGTGTGCCGGCGCGCGGCCGGGCTTATAATGAAGCCGCATGTTCGCGCGAAGGGAGAGCGGGCATGGACCGCTTCCACCGCTATTACTACCTTCACCGCATCCTGTCTTCGCGCCGCCTTCCGGTTTCGCGCGCAGCGCTCGAGCGCGAGCTGGAATGCTCCCGCGCGACCATCAAGCGCATCATCGACGAACTGCGCTACATCGGCGCGCCCATCGAGTACATCCGCGATCAGAATGGCTATCGCTACACGCCCGGCGCGTGCGCGCCGGGCGAGAGTTGGACTATCCTTGAATCGGTGCGCGATGCGCATCCTGCCGCTATCTAAACAACCTCGGCTGTAAGCCGGGGAGTTAAAGAGAGATCAGTTTGACGTCGACTGTGAGGCGTTTCTGACTGTCATTCCCGAAGAGTCGGGAATCCAATTTCAGCACACCACAGATTGGATGCCCGTCTGCACGGGCATGACGGAAGAGCGCCGCGGGAATGGCAGCTTGCGTTACGCTTTTCGCGCGGAATCCCGCTCGTGTTCGCTTCGCTCACGTTGCGCCGGAACCTGGTTCGCCTGGAGCCTGCCCTCGTGAAAACGGGGGGCGAGGGATTTCAACCATCCCCGATAGGAACATTGACGTGACGGCATTGGCGGCCTGAACGACGCGCGTTGGAATTCCGTGCCATTTTGCCCCGGCGCCACTAAACTATCGCGAGCGTGATGTCACATGATCG
This sequence comes from Betaproteobacteria bacterium, assembly GCA_016202605.1. Lineage (GTDB taxonomy): Bacteria > Pseudomonadota > Gammaproteobacteria > Burkholderiales > SG8-41 > DSOT01. Next base: position 6,208 of record JACQOJ010000039.1, on the reverse strand, counting down.
GGGGTGGCGCGTGCGTGAAGTACGGAAGGGATTTCCCGGATGAAGGAATACCAGGTCATCGTTGCCGAAGTGGACAAGCTGCGTGCGGCAGGGGACGGCGCCGTGCTCGCTACGGTGGTCAGCGTGGAGGGCTCGGCCTACCGCATACCGGGCGCGCGCATGCTGGTGACCGAAGCGGGCTGGATCGCGGGCTCCGTCAGCGGCGGCTGTCTCGAGGGCGATGTGGTGCTGCGCGCGCGCGAGGTCCTCGAAAGCAACACCGCGGTGGTCGTCACGTACGATACGACCAGCGATGAGGATATCGTGTTCGGCGTCGGCCTGGGCTGCCGCGGAATTATCCGGGTCCTGATCGAGCCCATCGCTCCGCGCCGTGCGGATCCGGACCTGGTGGACCTGATAAGGAACTGCCTTAAGCGACGTGAGACCGGGGTGGCGGCGTCTGTCATTCGCGTGGATGAAGCGATTGCGGCAAAGCCGGGCTCCCGGCTGCTCCGGACGAGCGACGGGAAAATCAGAACCGACATTGCCGATGGCGAACTGAAGACGGCGGTTGCAGAGCATGCCGCGCAAGCGCAGCGTTCCGGATCGTCCGCCCTGCACACCGTCGAGATGACTTCAGGGCGCGCCGAGGTGTTCGTCGAATTCATCCGGCCGGCCCTGCCTGTGGTCGTCTTTGGCGCCGGCCATGATGCGATGCCCTTCGTGCGCCTGGCCAGGGAACTGGGCTGGCATGTGACGGTCGTCGATCATCGGCCCGCATATGCGACGGCGGAGCGCTTCCCGCTTGCCGACGAGGTGATCTTGTCGTCGCCTGACGAAATGCCCGCGCGTGTGAGTCTCGGGAATGACACCCTGGCGCTGGTCATGACGCACAATTATCTCCGGGATCTGAAGCTGCTCGCGACCCTGCTGCCGTCGCCGGTACGCTATGTGGGTCTGCTCGGTCCGAGGAAACGCGCGGACCAGCTTCTGGCCGATCTCGAACAGCAGGGCGTCCAGGTTACGCGCGCGCAGGCGGAACGGTTCTATGCGCCGGTCGGGCTCGACCTCGGCTCCGAAGGCCCGGAAGGCGTCGCGCTGTCGATACTGGCGGAAATGCAGGCGGTTGTCGCAAGCCGTGCTCCGGGCCACCTGCGGGCACGGAAGAGTTCCATCCACGGCGGCACATCGACTTCGGATCGCGAGAGGGGTGGCGCCTCGTGAAATCGCGCGCGGTTTCTCCCCCGCGATGCTGTCACAGGACCGTCGCGAGCGGCGCGGGACGAGCGATCCCGAATCCCTGCACGTAGTCGACGCCGATTTCGCGCAGCTTGTCGAGCGTTTCCTTGGTTTCGACGAACTCCGCGATCGCGCGCAACCCGGATTTCCGGCACACGGTGCTGATGGCGCGCGTCTTGGCGAGCTCCGCCGGATCGCCCAGGATGTTGCGAATGATCGAGCCGTCGACTTTCAGGAAATCGACCGCGAGCCCCTTGAGATAATTGAACGATACCCGGGCGCTGCCAAAGCCGTCGATGCTGAAGCGGCAGCCGCACGGTCTCAGCGCAGCCACGAGACGCCGCACGCTGTCGGTGTGCGCGATCGCGTCCGCTTCGCCGATCTCGAAGCACAAGGCGCGGGCCGGGAAATCCGCGCGTTCGATCTCGTGCCGCACGAACCCGGCGAAACCGGAGCTGCGCACGGAAGCTTCGGACAGGTTGATGCAGAACAGGGGCATGCGCCAGTCGGCGGCGCCGCGGCGCCTGTCAAGGCACCACGCGATCAGCCTTTGCACCACCCAGCGGTCAATGTCCTCCAGCATGCCGTGGCGCTCGGCGACCGGTATGAAACCGCCGGGGGGCAGCATGTGGTCTTCTTCTTCCTTCAGCCGCACCAGGATCTCGTAACACTCCGGTTCGTCGGCGCCGCGATTGAGCGAAAGGATTTTTTGCGCGAACAGCAGGAACTCGTTCTGCTCGAGGGCCTGCACGAGTCGCGCGCGCGGGTCCACGCCGACCATCAATTCGTCCGTCATCGAGCGCAGGTAGAGTGTTTGATCGTTTTCATCCGCCGCGACCGGCCCATTGCCGGTTGATTGGGCACGGTCCGCAACGGCGGACGGACGTGCGGCCGACGGCATCGCGATCAGGTAGAAGCCGATGATCCCGGCGTCGTCGGGCGTGTAGGGTATCTGGCACACGTTGAACGCGGCCGGTTCACCGGTCGCGTCCGGCCACGCAAGTTCGTAGTCCACGGCCTCTCCGGAGAGGGTTCGCGCGACCTGCGGGGCGATCGCTGAATCGCGCTCGCCGCCGAAGATGTCGCGCAGCAGCCGGCCGGAAACGCCGTCTGCGGACGGTCCCAGCCATTCCGCGCACGCCCGGTTGTGATAGCGGCAGTACCCGTCCCGGTCAAAGTAGAGAAGGGGAATCGGCAGTCGATCGGTCAGCAGTTGCATGCGCTTTTCGGCGGCCTGCAGGCCCTGGGCCGTATTGCGGCTGCGCCTGATTTCCTGGCTGAGCTGCTCGCGCACGCGTTCGAGCTGCTTCGAGCGCCGCATGAGCAGCCATTCGGCTTTCGAGGCCTGGCTCACCAGTGCGAGCACCGCCGCGAACAGCACGCCGCCCAAAAACGCGAGCCATTGCAGGTCGAAACGCGTGAAATGAATGGTCGCGACCAGCAGCGCGCCCAGCATCAGCGAGAGCGCGACGGACAGGAGCGTCCTGACCGAAGCCCGGCGCAGCAGGTTCATGTGGCGTTGAAAGCCCGGTTGAAGTGACGATGAAAGAACGGCCGGGAACAATTGCCTGTCGCGAGGATGACGCCTAGATTTGCGACGCGAGCCCGTAGACGCGATCGATGAACGCTTCGACGTCGATGGACGCGAGATGGTCCGGGAGTTCCGGGCTGAGTTCGTGCGCGTGCGGGCAGCAAAACGCGATCGCCCGCGCAACCGCCGGTCTGCCGCCGGCGCACGCCAACCGCGCGTCGCGGTCTGCCGCGGCAGCGCGCGCCGCCCTGGATTGCCGATATTCGTCGATGTAGATGATCACCGTAGCCTCCGCAAGTTTCCTTCCGGTAATCCTTCTCGCACCTTCCATGCCAGCGCGTTTCTTCGTTCTGGCACTATTTCACGGTCCGCGCGTAACACGCTGATTCCAGGAACAGGGCCGGTGCCGGCGTGCGTCGTTTTGCGTGTCGCGAGTCCACATGATCGTTGGCGTCCGGTTCGCGATCGTAGTGCACTTCGACGGTCGATCATCGATTTTTCGACAGCGCGGGGCGGCATTCGTGATTTTTGTCACGCATTTCCGGGTCGGCCGCCGAGCCGGTGCCGCTTACGCTTTCGCCGCGACACACATGATCTCCACCAGGGTATCGGGCGAGCCGAGCCGCGCCTCGACAGTCGCCCGGGCCGGAGGATTGCCGGGATCAAGCCACGACGTCCAGGCTTCATCCATTTGCGGCTTGAGCCTCATGTCGGACACGTAGACGGTCGCGGTCAGGATCCGGGACTTGTCGCTGCCGCACTTGGCGAGCAAAGCGTCGATCTGTCGCAGCACGCTCGCGGTCTGCACTCCCATATTCGCGGAAAAATCCTCCGCCACCTGGCCCGCGAGGAACACGAGGCCGTTGTACTCGACTGCATCCGAAAGTTTCTGATCGGGATCGCGGCGCACGATGCCGCTTGCTGCTGTGACCATTTCTTCTCCTCTTCAACCGGGATGACGCAGAACAAGCGCTGCATTGCGCAGCGTTCGAGGAGATTGTGCAGGAATGGGCATGTCGCGGCAACGTGCTCGAGCGTTGTTGCCGCGCGTCGGGCACGTGGAATCAATCCGCCCGAGTATCCGCCGCTACTGGCATGCCAGGATCCTGTTCTTGGCGAATCAGTCGACGCGCACGTTCGCTTCCCGAACGACCCTCGCCCATTTGACCAGATCGTTCCTGATGTATTCGGAAAACTCCTCGGGCGTGCTTCCGATTGCTTCCAGGCCCTGAACCAGCAGCGCCTGTTTGATATCGGGCATGCCAAGCACTGCGATCATGTCGGAATGAACCTTCCTCACGATGTCGTCCGGAGTGCCGGCGGGAGCAAATAAACCCTGCCATGCCACGATTTCGTATCCGGCCACGCCTGCCTCCGCGACGGTCGGAAGTTTCGATACCGCTGGCGAGCGCTTGCTGCCGGTGACCGCGAGCGCACGCAGCCTGCCCGCATTGACGTGCGGCAGCGCCGCAGGTGCGACCAGAAAGCCCAGGGAGGCTTCGCCGTTCAGCAGCGCGGTGATCGCGGCGACCGGTCCCTTGTACGGAATGTGTGTCATCTGCACCCTGGTGGCGGTCTTGAACATTTCCGCCGCCAGGTGCCCGACGCTGCCATTGCCGCCCGACGAAAAATTGATTTGTCCGGGCCTGGATTTCGCGAGCGCCACGAGATCCTTGACCGACTTCACGGGCAGCGATGGGTGGACTACCAGGATATTGGGTATGACGGCCGCGAGCGTCACTCCGCGGAAATCGCGCACCGGGTCGTAAGGCACTTTTCGGAAAAGACTCGGGTTGATCGTCACGTGGTTCGACGCGAGCAGCAGCGTGTAGCCATCCGGCGCGGCTCTCACGCCGAGCTCCACGCCGATATTGCCGCCTCCGCCCGGCCGGTTGTCGACCACAAGCTGCTGACCCCAGCGGGCGGTGAGCTGCGGGCCTATCGTCCGCGCCAGGACGTCGGGGCCGGCGCCCGGCGGGAACGGGATGAGGAAGCGCACCGGTTTCGTGGGAAAGGTTTGCCCCGCTGCGATCGCGGGCAGCACCAGGACCGAAAACGCCGCGGCAGCGCATGCTGCGAGCGATCTCATGCGAGCTTTCATATCACCTCCGCTTCCTTCATCTAAGGAAGCTCTGAATTTCCCGGGTTAACAAGCGCCGTGATTGCACGAAGTGATATGAAAACATCGAAACGATCACGCAATAGCAACCAAGATGCCGTTTTCCCCGGTCGTTTCCGGGTCTTCCTGCCAGTTCTGGCGTTCACGGACGCACCTCTCCTATGGACTCAGCAGTCGGTAGCGCACGCGGTAGAGATTGGCCAGGCCGAAGAGCAGTTCCATTTGCGCCAAGTTCTTCGCGATGCCCCGGTAACGCACCTTCGCATGCCCCCACAAGCGCTTCACCACCAGATAAGGATGCTCACCGATGGCGCGCACCCGGGAGAAACGCCGGTTGCGCGCCTTCTGCGCCGCGGTAAGCGGATGATGCCTGGTGCCGCGCACGTTCACTTTGAACTCCACCCCGCTGGCTTCGGACTGCGCCTTCAGTTCCTTGGAGTGATAAGCTGAGTCGCCATGCACACGCTCTTCCTCCCCGTGCAGCAATTCCCCGAACATGTTCACATCGGCGACATTGGCGCTGGTGGCGCGCACCGTGTGCACCAGCCCGAAGCCGTCATCAACTCCGGTATGCATCTTCATGCCGAAATACCACTGCTTGCCCTTCCTCGTCTGACGCATCTCGGGGTCGCGTTTCTTCTCAGCGTTCTTCGTCGAAGACGGGGCGTTGATGATGGTCGCGTCCACAATCGTGCCCTTGCCCACGAACAACCCGCGCTCCGAGAGGTGGGCGTTGATTTCGGTGAGCAGCCGCTCGGTCAACTGGTGCCGTTCCAGCAGCCGGCGAAAGTTCAGGATCGAGGTCTCGTCAGGGATCACATCATCGTCAGCTCGCACCCCCGCGAACTGGCGCATCGTGATCGAATCGTAGAGCGCCTCTTCCGCCCCCGGATCGGAGAGGTTATACCACTGCTGCAGGCAGTAGATGCGAAACATCCGCTCCAGCGGCAGCGGTGGGCGACCGCCTTTCGCGCTGCCCTTCGGATGATGCGGCTCGATCAACGCCAGCAGACGCGCCCACGGCACCACGCGCTCCATCTCGGCCAGAAACACTTCCCGCCGCGTCTTCTTGCCCTTGTCAAAGTAGCCCGTCATCGACAGCGATCCCTGTTTCATCTTCCCGCTCCTCGTGGCCATCGCAGCTCAACGTACCACTGCCCGATCAGGTTGACCGGAAGAGCGGGTTTTTCAGAGTTTCCCTAACGCGGCCGCACGTTCCGGAAAAACCAGAGAATACATTCGAAGAGCATCCTCTTCCCGTTGTTGCAGCAGCCGTGCATCGCCCAGCGCAGCCAGGTATAAAGAGTTTCCCGGCACCAGCTCAAGGGCCCGCTCCAGTG
>JACQOJ010000042.1 GCA_016202605.1 Betaproteobacteria bacterium | reverse complement strand
GGTTTGCCCGGTGCAGCCGGTCCGGCACGTCCCAGTGCCAAGAGGTCATCGCACAACAATTCCCAGTGATCCGCGGAGTAGCCGAGGTTAGCGAAGAATGCAGCCTTGAACCGGCCCACCGGATGAGTCTCCGACAAGAGGTAGTCGCGCACCTTCGCTGCGTCTACTACTGCGCGGCCAGAATTCGGAAGGCTCAATTTACGACTCGTCGAATCATGCTCGTGGTCGGCTAACGTTCGCAATGACGCGCACTGCTCGGCGCGCGCAGCGGCGCCGAATAAGTGTCGCTGTCGATTGCGGGGATGTTAGCAGGCTCTTGGAGTTTCATGCGCCGCGGTGTGAGAGGGTCTTGACTGCGGCGACGATTAAGACGGAGCCGAGAACGACCTTTAGGAGCGCGACGGGTGCCACTGCCACGGCCATACCGCCGAGTACCGCGCCGATGAGCGAACCTGCGCTCATTGACAGGGCGATGCGCGGTGCGCCACCACTGATTGGTAGTGCGCCCGCCCGGTGGTAGCGCCAGAGCCCGGTTGCGACGATAGCGAGCGAAATGAGCACACTGGCGGTGCCCGCAATCCTGATGTCGGCGCCGAAGATAAACACCAGTGCCGGAATGAGCAGTTCCCCGCCCGCTACGCCCAGCATGCTGCTTACGACACCGACGCCGAGGCCGACGAAGATGCCTGCGAGCGCGCGCAAGTAGGGTGACTGCGCGGCGAGCCCGGTGTGGCCGAACGGAAAGAAAGCCTCGGCAAGCAATAACACCCCAAGGGCGGCGAGGAGCACGGCCATCGATATGATCAAGCGACGAGCGCTCATGCGAAGGACAAAGCGGACGCCGAAGATTGCGCTGATTGTGCCGCCGAGCAACAAGCCCGCGACTTCGGGCAAATGCGCAAGTACCCCGGATACCGGGACTGCGTGATTGCGAGTCACGAGCGCAAACGACAACGTGGCCAGGCTGATGAGCAGGTTGAGCGGAATCGCCTCCCGTGCCGTAAAGCCGATGACCTGCGTCAGTACCGGAAGGCGAAACTCGCCGCCACCCAAACCGATCAAGCCGGCAAGTCCGCCAATGGGTACGGCGAACAGAAATGCACCTTGAGAGTATCGGCAAGTGACCGCGTATCGCATGAGAGCCTGCTAACGTTCGCAGCCACCGGCGCGCTTGCGATGCCAGTAGAGCTGCGGCGGCGCTGATCGCGCGTCCGAGTGGGCTGCGTGGTTAGAAGTCACTTCTCGATGACGGTCGCAACAAAGTGGGGATTCGAACCACACATCAAGGAGAACGGGAGTTTCGTTGGAACCTGCACCTCAAGTAGAGAGCGATATCGTTTGGTGTTTCGTCCGACGTATGAATCCAATATTTCGTCGTAAGTGAGTCCGGCTTTCGCGGTGAGAACACGCAATACACTTCTCATTTGTTTGTCCGTAAAGAAACCGATTGGAATCTCGCTCTCAAAAATCTTTTTTGTGCTGTCGTAACCAACGATACGCCAGTAAGTCTTCTTGGTGCGCATAGTGACTTCTAACGTGAATTGGTTGACACGGGGAAAATGCTAAACCCATATACCGGTATAGACAAGTTCGCGCTGGTAGAGATATGCATATGCGTCGATATATCCAAATGCATATGGATTTTCGGCATAGGTCCGGGAGGACACGGGTTTCTGGTGTTCCGCGCTGCGGTTCCACATCGTGTCTACCAAGTTGTGCTCGTGAGGGCCGTTTGGTAGCATCCAGATGAGTCCCGCGCGCGTCGGCCCATCCAGAAAACCAACCAAGCGCGCTTCCGGAAAGCCCCCTACAGGAGGAGCCTGAATGCCAAAAACAACCGGCCCGCGTTTTGTCGCCGACGCGCTGCGCGGCTACGGTGTCACGCACGTTTTCTTCGTGCCGCAGATGCTGCTCGACACGCTCACCGCGATGGAAGGCATGGGCATCCGGCGCGTGATGACGCACGGCGAGAAGGCGGCGGCGTACATGGCCGACGGCTACGCGCGCGCCAGCGGCAAGCCGGGCGTGTGCATGGCGCAGCACGTCGGCGGCTCCAACCTCGCGGCGGGGCTGAAGGACGCGTATCTCGCGTGTTCCCCGGTGATCGCGATCACCGGCGGGCCGGCACCGCTCGCCCGCCATCGCCACGCCTACCAGGAGCTCGAGGATTTCACCCAGTTCGAGCACACGACCAAGTTCAATGTGCACGTGGACCACATCGCGCGGCTGCCGGACATGCTGCGGCAGGCGTTCCGCGAGGCGACCACGGGCGCGCCGGGCCCCGTGCACTTGCAGATCGGTGGTCACCATGCGGAACTGGTGATGACCGAAGCGGATCTCGACCTGCTGGTGGAAGGCCAGTTCCAGCAAGTGCCGCCATTCCGTCCCGCGGCCGATGACTCGCAGGTGACAGAGGCGGTGAGGCTGCTCGATGCGGCGGAGCGCCCCGTCATCGTCGCGGGCGGAGGGGTCGCTTGGTCGGGGGCGCAGGCGGAGGTGGCGGCGCTCGCGGAGAAACTTCAGATACCGGTCGCGACATCGCTCAACGCGAAGGGCGCGATCCTCGACACGCACCCGCTGTCGGTCGGAGTCGTCGGCACGTATTCTCGCGCCTGCGCCAATCGCACCGTGGGCGAATCCGATCTCGTGTTCTACATCGGCAGCCATACCGGCGGCCAGGTGACGGCGCGCTGGCAAGTCCCGCGCCCGGGCAAGCCGGTCATACATCTCGATATCGACGCGCGGGAGCTCGGCCGCAACTACCCGACGCGGGTCGGTCTCCTCGGAGACGCGCGCACCGTGCTGCGGCAGATGCTGGGCGCAGCGGGCGCGGGCGGTGCCGCGAAGCGCGCGCCCTGGCTCGCGCAGGTGCGCGGGTTCATCGAAGAATGGCGCGCATCGGTCGCGGACAATTGCAATTCGGACGCGGTCCCGATGCGTCCCGAGCGCGTGTGCCGGGAACTGAGTCGGGCGCTGCCCGCGAACGCCGTGCTGGTGTCCGACACGGGCCACTCCGGAATCTGGACCGGCGCCATGGTCGATTTCACCCGCCCCGGGCAGCGGTTGATTCGTTGCGCCGGATCGCTGGGTTGGGGATTCCCGGGGGCGCTCGGCGTGAAATGCGCGCTTCCCGATACGCCGGTCGTCTGTTTCGCGGGCGACGGCGGTTTCTATTACCACCTCGCTGAACTGGAAACCGCCGTGCGCTACGGCATCAACCTGGTCGTGGTGGTGAACAACAACAGCGCGCTCAACCAGGAGATCCCCCATTTCGACAAGGCCTACGGCGGCGACCCGGACGAGCGTGGCCGCGAGATGTGGGGCTTCACACAGGTGAATTTTGCGAAGGTCGCGGAATCGCTGGGGTGCGCCGGCATGCGCGTGGAGAAGCCGGCGGAGTTCGCGCCGGCGCTGGAAAAGGCGCTGGCGATGAAGCGGCCCGTCGTGATCGACACGGTGACCGATCACCGGGCGTTTTCGCCGAAGACATGGACAGGAGCCATTTGATCGATTTGAAACCGGACGACAGGCGGTTTCGCTCGAAACTCCCCTCTCCGCTCGGGAGAGGGGCGGGGGTGAGGGGGATCACATCAGAGGAGTAACCGATGCACGGATCACCGCAAGACCTGGAAATCAAAATCGACATGGCCGCGCCGGGAGCGGAGCGCATCGTGGATGCGAGTCCGCCGTGGGAGACGATCGCGACCGACATCATTTTTGGCGAGGGGCCGGTGTGGGACAAGCGCGCGAAACAATTGTTCTTCACGGACATCATCGGCGACACGGTGTGGAAATGGCGGCCCGGCGTCGGGCACGAAGCGATACTCAAGCCCAGCCACAAGGCGAACGGCCTGTGCCTCGATCTCGAGGGCCGGCTGGTGGTGGCGGGCTGGGGCGGGCGCACCGTTTTTCGCTTCGAGAAGGACGGGTCGTTGAAGACGCTTGCCGCGCGCTGGGAGGGCAAGAAGCTGAACAGTCCCAACGACATCGTGGTGCGCTCGAACGGTTCGATCTATTTCACCGATCCGTCCGGCGGCATGCTGAACGTCGGGATGGTCGACGAAGACCTGCAGAGATATCTCGACATCGCCGGGGTTTTCCGGATCGCGCCGGACGGGACCATGAGCCTCGTGACCGCGGACTTCGTCTATCCCAACGGCCTGTGCTTCTCTCCGGACGAGAAGCTGCTCTACGTCAACTGCAGCCGCGAGCGGCTGATCCGGGTTTACGACGTGCGTCCCGACGGCAGCGTGGGCCAGGGGCGGCTCTTCTACCAATATACCCATCCCGACCGCGGCAATCCCGACGGCCTCAAGTGCGACGTGGAAGGAAACGTCTACTGCACCGGACCGGGCGGCGTCTGGGTGCACCGGCCCGACGGCTCGGTGCTGTGCCGCCTCAAGCTCAAGGGGCACGCCACCAACATCGGCTTCGGCGACGATGACTGGCGTTCGCTTTACATCACCATGATCGGATCGGTGACCCGCACCCGGCTCAAGATTCCCGGTGTCGCGGCACATTGACTTCATGCGCCGTCATTCCCGTGACTTCATGCGCTGTCATTCCCGTGACTTCATGCGCTGTCATTCCCGTGACTTCATGCGCCGTCATTCCCGTGACTTCATGCGCTGTCATTCCCGTGACGACGGGAATCCAATATTGCAACGGTGTCATTCCCGAGCAGCTTGTCCCCGAGCGTCTCAGTCGGGGATCGGGAATCCAATGCTGCAACGGTGTCATTCCCGAGAAGTCGGGAATCCAATGCTGCATCGGTATCATTCCCGAGCAGCTTGTCCCCGAGCGTCTCAGTCGGGGATCGGGAATCCAATGAACGCGCGCCAGATGTTCTCGCTGTTGAAATTGGGTCCCCGCCTGCGCGGGGACGACAAAAACCCGCTAGGTCAAGAATCTGAGCAACGCATTGGGTCCCCGCCTGCGCGGGGACGACATAGCGTCGTCGGCTACGAGATTGTTGCTGCCGTCTGGGTCCCCGCCTGCGCGGGGACGACATTGTCCGGTGATGGCGGCGCGTAAAGAACAACATTGAAGGAGAGAAGGTATGACCTGGAAATTCGAGCTCGTTGCCGGACCGTACAAGGGCAGGACCGGCGGTCTCGCGTGGGACGGAAAGCGAATGCTGTTCAGCGCGGCGCTGGAGGAGCGCATCCTGCGCTTCGACCCCGAGACCGGCAAGGCGGACATTTTCCGCAAGTACACGGGACGTACCAACGGTATCGCCATCGCTCCTGACGGCACCGTCTTCGGCGCGCAGGAGGGCGGGCGGCGCGTGATCCATTTTCTCAACGACGGCTCGACGGCGCCGACCAGCGATCTGCTCGACGGCAGGCATCACAATCAGCCCACCGACGTCGCCGTGGACAGCCGCGGGCGTGTGTGGATCGCCGATCCGTACAACGCGCAGGCGCCGTACGGGCCGCCGGTCTATCCCTTCCTCGATCACGCGTCGGTATTGCGGCTCGAGCGCGACGAGCGCCGCGCGTGGAAGTTGAAGCGCGTCACGCACGACACGAAAGGGCCGCGCGCAGTGCTGCTTTCCGCCGACGAGCGCACGCTCTACGTCGCCGACGGGGACATCGAGCGTGGGCCGGGTCCCTGCGAATTGCGTGCCTACCCGATCGAAGACGACGGGAGCGTCGGGAAGGCCATCGTGGTGCACGCCTTTGCGGCGGGTCAACGCGGAATCGAGGGCATGTGTCTCGACAGCGAGGGCAACATCATCGCGTGTGGAGGCTCAAAAACGAACGGCCCCGGTCCCATGCTCTACGTATTTTCGCCAAAAGGAGCCGTGCTGGAATCCTGTCCGGCGCCGGAGGATCTGCCGATGCGATGCGCCTTCGGTGACGCGGACCTCGACAGCCTGTACCTCACCACCGGCGGCGGGCACCTGTATCGCGCGCAGGGAATCGGGCGTCGCGGAATACAGCGGTAACAGCGATTGCGCCGAATCCGCGTTCAGACCTGAATACGTTTATTTTCCTGCCACCAGCATCGTATCTCTGCTCTTCGTCATGGAAGTTGGAAGTGCGCCGCGAAGGGGTGACTTTCCCCCTTACGTACGCTGGCGCACAGACCGGGTTGGCGGGAAGCGGATAATTGATGCGTCAATCGAAGCCTTCCGGCGCAGGCTTCTGATGGCGGTTTGGGCGTCGCGGGGTGCCGCGTGCCAGCGGTCCACCGCGGATCGCGAGCGCCTTGTGGAATGAAAGGAAACGAGATGCAGTGGTGGGGCTATAGCAAAGAGCATGGATGGGTGGTCCTCGATCGGAGCATTCCGTCCAATGGACCGGGACTCAAGGCGGATCTCCTGTTTTTCCGTTGCAGAGATTCAGCGACTTTTGTTGAGAAACGCGAGAAGTGGAACCCTCCTTTATATACGTTCGCTCCGAACTACATACGCGGATTGGCGCATGCCGAGTCGGTTGAAGCGGGCGCCGAGTTTGAAGCGCTCAAGGCTCTCTGGCCCGAGTTCCAGCGGCAGATTCAGCGCGAACAGCGGGAGGCCGAGGAACGAGCCGAGGCGGTCCGCGTTCAGGAAGAAAAAGCGCGGAAGCAAGCTGCGGGGGAAAAGAAGAAGCAAGAAGCGGCAGTCGATCACTGAACCCGGCGTGTCACTTGCGAGTTCCCGCACGTTTATTTCCCTGCCGAGAGCTTTGTTTCCCTGGCGGCGCCGGGCGTCGGGCGTTCCGTAGCCGCGGCGCTCGCTGGCCGCGGGCTAACGACCGCCGCCGCGCCCCATTGTCCTGCGGCCCCGATTTCTGGAGGGATTTCGTGGCGCGTCCCTCAAGGACACTTCCCGCTGCGTGGGATGCGCGCGTTGGGGTAGTGACAACCGGCCCGTCATCTCGGCCAATCTTTTCACCTTGCCGACCTCGGCCGTCACGGCTTCAATGTTCGCCGAATGCTCGCCACCGTCCGGGCTGCCTGGCCGCGATGCTTCCGTTTCGCGGTCAAGGAGCTCCTGCAAACTGCGAAGCGCCTCGCCGCATGCCGCCGCGCGGCCTGATTCTTTTTCCACTTCCCGTCGCCGCAGTTCGATGCTGGCGATCATGTCGATCACCTCGTCCGTTGCCTTTTCCGTTCCCATTTTCGCCTTTCGTTGCCAACCACCCTTGCGATGATTTTCTTCCTCTGCATCGGGACGGTCTGTGCGGCAGCGTACAGACAGGGAAAATTACACGGCGCATCATTCGCGACGCTTACTCCAATTTTTCTGCGAGGAATGCGATGAATATGGTGATGTGGATCTTGGCAGGAGGCATTTTGGGCTGGCTCGGTTATACAGCTCTGGGCGCCAATGCGGACCGGGGCCTTGTTGTCTCGATAATCATCGGCATGGTGGGCGGGTTTTTCGGCGGGGACATACTGGCGCCGATGTTCGGCGGCGCCGGGGCCAATCCGGGCGACTTCAGTCCGTTTGCGCTGTTTATCGCGGCAGCGAGCGCGGCAGGTTGTCTGACTATCAGCAACCTCATCCACAACCGTTATGGCGTGTGATCCGGCATGAGCGGGCAAGACCCCGGACCGAAATCCGCGGCCGCGGCGAAGGAACTTCTGTCGCCCGTCCAGTTTCAGCAGGAAGTTCGGCGCGCCATACGCTTTCGTTCCCAGCCTCCGTCCGCGGATCCGCTGGCCGCGGCGGTGAAGAAAATCGAGCAGAATCCGGCCTTCACGCAATCCCGCCTGCTCACCCGAATATTGGCCGCGCTGACGTACCAGCAGGGCGAATTTCGACGCGCGGAGATCGCCGCCCTGGATGGGGAAACGCTCGCGATGGTTATCACCTTGATGGACGCGCATGCTGCCGGGAAATCCACGCGCGACGAGTGGATACGCGCTGTCGACGCGGCCAATGCGGCGCTGGTCGGCGCCGACGCTATCTGATGGAGGCGAAGTAGACCTATGTAGTGGCCTGGTCGATCTTCTGGCGGGTCCACTGCGGCGCGAGCAACTGGATGAAGTCGTACATGTAGCCGCGCAGGTAGCTTTCGCGCCGCAGTTCGATGCGGGTCATGGTCGGCTCGAAGAGCGCGCCCGCGCCGATCGCGCGCAGGTTGCGGTCGCGTGCCGGCTCGTAGGCAATGGAAGGGAGGATCGCGATGCCGAGACCGAGTTCCACGTAGGTCTTGATGACATCGGCGTCGATCGCGCTGAGCACGACATTCGGTTTGATCTTCGCCGCCTCGAACGCGCGCATCACCGCCGAACCGCCGACGAAGCTCTGATCGAAGGTGATGATCGGATACTTTGCGATCGATTTCAGCGTGAGGCGCTTCTCGTCGAGCAGCGGGTGGCGCCGCGGGGCGATCACGCTGCGCTCGAGCTTGTAGCACGGGAGCATGACGAGATCGTGCACGGGTTCGGGCGGCGCGCTGCTGACGCCGATATCCGCTTCGCCCAGGGCGACCAGCCGGGCGGTCTGGGACGGGCTGCCCTGCCGCAGCACCAGTTGCACTTCGGGGTGGCGCCGGATGAAATCCAGGATCACGCGGCGCAGGACATAGCGCGCGTGGATGTGCGTGGTGGCGACGACCAGCCGGCCGGCGTCCTTCGTCGTGTAGTCTTCGCCTATTCTTTTCAGGTTCTCGGCGTCGTGCAGCATGCGCCGTGCCACCTCGAGCACCGCCCGGCCGGGCTCGGTCACGCCGACGATGCGGTTGCCCTTGCGCATCAGGATATCCACCCCCAGCTCCTGCTCCAGCATCTGGATCTGCTTGCTGATGCCGGGCTGCGAGGTGTGCAGCGCGGCCGCCGCGCGCGAGATGTTGAATCCCTCCTCGGCGATGCCGTGCAGGTAACGCAGTTGCTGCAGGTTCATGGCCGTGTACTATAACTGACGATTATCGTGCGATAGAAATAGATTCTTTTATAACATACTTTCTGACGCGGTAGTATGGCGCTCCACAGGGGAGGCGCATCGATGCCGAAAATGACCGGGGCGCGGCTGTTCGCGGAGATGATGCAGGGCTACGGCGTCACGCACGTTTTCTTCGTGCCGGCGTTCATGCTGAAGGCTTTCGCCGAGATGGAGGACATGCCGATCGCCCGCATCATGGTCCACGGCGAGAAGGCGGCCGCCTACATGGCGGACGGCTACGCGCGGGCGAGCCGCAAGCCGGGCGTGTGCATGGCGCAGATGATCGGCGCATCCAATCTCGCGGCGGGCCTGCGCGACGGATTCATGGCCGGTGCGCCGATCGTCGCGATCACCGGCGGCCCCACGCCGCAATCGCGCTACCGGCACGCTTACCAGGAAGTCGATGACGTCTCCCAGTTCGACGCGCTCACCAAGCTCAACGCGCAGGTCGATCACGTGACGCGGATGCCCGACCTGCTGCGCCAGGCGTTCCGCGTCGCCACGTCGGGCGCGCCGGGGCCGGTGCATCTGCGCATTCAGAGCCATCTCGGCCAGATCACCGAGCAGGAAGCCGATCTCGATCCGCTGGTCGAGACCGGCTACCGGCAAGCGCCCGCGTTCCGGCCCGAGCCCGATATGCAGCGCGTGCGCGACGCGCTGGCATTGTTCGCCGCGGCGAAGCGGCCGATGATCGTCGCCGGCGGCGGCGTGATCCGGTCCGGGGCGGAGCGCGAGGTCGTGGAACTCGCCGAAAAGCTGTGCATTCCCGTGGCGACTTCACTCAATGCCAAGGCGACGATGCCCGACGCGCATCCGCTCAATGCCGGCGTGCCGGGCGCCTATTCGCGCGATTGCGCCAACCGCGCGCTGGCCGAAGCCGATCTTGTGTTCTTCATCGGCAGCCACGCCGGCGGGCAGGTCACGAATAACTGGATGTTCCCGCCGCCGGGCACGAAAGTGATCCAGCTCGATATCGACCCGGACGAGCTGGGCCGCAATTATCCGAACGCGGTATCCATCCTCGGTGACGCCAGGGTCAGCCTGCGGCGCATGATCGAGGCTGCCGCCGGTGTTTCGGGAGAGACGGCAGACTGGAACGGACGTGTGCAGCAGTTCGTCGCGGAGTGGCGCGCGGAAAACGCGGCGACGCGAAATTCCGGCGCGGTTCCCATCCGTCCCGAGAGAATCTGCAAGGAGATCTCGGATATCCTCCCGCCGGACGGCGTCGTGGTTTCGGATACCGGCCACGCCGGGATCTGGACGGCGCGGTTCATCGAGTTCCGTCACCCGACGCAGCGCTATTACCGCACCGCCGGGTCGCTCGGCTGGGGGTTTCCGGCGGCGCTCGGCGTCAAGTGCGCGCTGCCGGCCCGGCCCGTCGTATGCTTCACGGGCGATGGCGGCTTCTATTACCACATCGCCGAACTCGAGACCGCACGGCGCCACGACATCAACGCCGTGATCGTCGTCAACAACAACAGCGCGCTCAATCAGGAGATCAAGCTGAACGAGGCGGCGTACGGCGGCAAACAACGGGGACGCGCCGAGGAGATGTGGCGGTTTCCGGAGGTGAATTTTGCGAAGGTGGCGGAATCGTTCGGGTGTACCGGAATCCGGGTGGAGGAGCCCGGCGATCTGACGGATGCGCTCAAACACGCGATCGCGATGGAGAAGCCCGTGGTGGTGGATGTCGCGACAGACATGTACGCGATCGCCCCGCACCCGTGGACGCCGAGCGGCACGGACTTTCACTCCTACCAGAAGACCGGCGCGTGAACGTTTTCGTAATGCATTCAACCGCCGATAGAACGCCGATAGACGCTGATGCATGCCGACGCAACGCCAGAAACGAATGGACAGGATTTACAGGATTGCTCAGGATTGACAGGAATTAACCGAAGGCACGAAAAAACAGGAATTTGTCATGCCCGCGCAGGCGCCGTGTGTCATGCCCGTGGCGAGGGCATCCAATTTGACCCACTGAAACTGGATTCCCGTCTACACGGGAAAGACAAATTACTGCTTGTGACTTTATCGGCGTTCATCGGCGGTTAAGAATTTCAATAGGGGATTCGGGTGGCTGAAGGAATCAAACCGATCCGGCGCGTGGTGACGGGCAACGACGCGCAGGGAAGATCCAGAGTGCTGTTCGACAGCGCCGCGCCCAACGTCAACGCCAACGCGTTCAAGAAGGGCACGGGCATGACGGACATCTGGGTGTTTCACGAGTGCCCCGCGCTCATATCGGGCACGCGTGACGACGGCAACCTGCCGTTTCATTTCGAACCGCCCCGCCAGGGAGGCCATCTGCGCATCGTGCAATCGGACCCCAGGCCCGCGGATTACGACCCGGCGCAGGACAGATACATCGTGCCGGAGCATCCGCCGAAGAAAACGGAAGGCGGCACTTTCGAGCGCGGCGGACAGAATCTGTACACCACGCGCATCCACAAGTCCGAGACGTTCGACTACGGAATCCTGCTCTCGGGCGAGCGCATCCTGATCACCGACGACGGCGAGCGCGTGTTGAAGCCCGGAGATTGCGTGGTGCAGATCGGAAGCTGGCACGCCTGGGGCAACCCCAACGAGGGCAGCCAGATGGCGTTCGTGATGATGGCCGCCAGGTTCAAAGACTGAATGGACAGGATTAGCAGGATTTACACGATTGTATTGCGCGTTTTTGAGTGAATCCTGTTAATCATGTAAATCCCGTCTATTTGCATTTGACGAATTGGAATGAAGTTATGACCGAACAGCCAAGACCGGTGCGCAGAATCGTCGTCGTCGACGGGAACGAGCGTTCGAAATGCATCGCCGACGGGCCGTCGCCCGACGTGCGCACCGATCCGGCGCGGCCGGGATTCGCCGCGACGCGCATCTGGGTCACGGACCGGACGCCGGCCAGAATCCAGGGCGTGCGCGAATCGCTCGACATGCCGCACGCGCTGGAGCCGCCGCCGGGCGGGTCGGTGTGCCGTGTCGTGACGTTCCCGCCCGATGCCGCCTGGAAGGGAAAAGTCGGAGCGCCGGAAGTGCGGACCTATTTCCAGGCGATGGGTTCGCCCGGGGCCTCGACCTATTCCGGCAAGGCGCCCCATCCCTACATGCAGAAGACCCGCACGCTCGATTTCTGCCTGGTGCTGGAGGGCGAGATCACGCTGGTGCTGGATACGGAGGAGGTGCATCTCAGGGCGGGCGACACGGTGGTGCAACGCGGGACGAACCATGCCTGGAGCAACCGCTCGGACCAGCCGTGCGTCATCGCGTTCTCATCGCACGACGCGAGGTTCTAGGCGCAAACCCGCAAATCATGCCGCGTCCGGAAGCCGATGGATCCGGAACGAAGAGGGGTGACTCGTGACCGATGAAAATAAAAAGTCGGGGTGCTGCGTCAGCGGCTGCGCGACCGGCAGCGATGGAAGGAGGAGTGACATGGTGCTCGTATCTCGTGTGGCTGTCCTCACGCTGGTTATCGTGTGGGCCGTTTCGGCCGGTCCGGCATTCGCGCAAAGCCCTGCGCCAGGCTCGAGCCGGGCCGCGGCGGGCGGTACGGAGAAAGCCTTTCCCGCCAAGCCGATCCGTTTCATCGTCGGGCCCGGCCCGGACGTGCTCGCGCGCATGGTCGGCCAGAAGCTTACCGACAGGTGGGGACAGCAGGTCGTGGTCGATCAGCGTCCGGGCGCCGGGGGGATCATCGCCGCGGACACGGCGGCGAAAGCGGCGCCCGACGGTTACACCCTGCTGCTGACCACCGGCGCCTATACCGTCAACGCGGTGTTCTACAGCAAGCTGCCCTACGATCTGGCGCGGGACCTCGCGCCGGTGAGTCTGCTCGCGTCGATACAATTCCTGCTGGTCGTGCATCCCTCGGTGGCGGCGAAATCGGTTGCCGAACTGATCCGGCTCGCCCGCGCGAAACCGGGGCAGCTCAATTGCGCCTCTTCCGGCACCGGCACGACGGCGCATCTGGGCTGCGAGATGCTGAAAGGCATGGGCCGGATCGATATCGTCCACGTGCCCTACAAGGGCCTCGCGCCGGCGATCAGCGAGGTGCTCGGCGGGCAGGTGGAGATGTTGTTTGCCGTGATGCAGGCCGGACTGCCGCACGTGCGGGCAGGCAAGCTCCGGGCGCTCGCCGTGAGCGGCACGAAACGTGCGCTTGCGGCACCGGATTTGCCCACCGTCGCGGAAGCCGGAGTTCCCGAATTCGCGTTCGACTCGTGGAACGGCGTGCACGTCCCGGCGCGCACGCCCAAGGCGCTCATCGCCACGCTCAATGCGGAAATGGTAAACGCCATCAAACTGCCGGATGTGCGTGGCCGCATGCTGGACCTCGGGTTGGAGCCGGTAGGCAGCACACCCGAGGATTTTGCCGCATTTGTCAGGACCGACATCGCAAGATGGGCCAGAGTGATCAAGGACGCCGGCGTGCGCACCGAATAAACCCGGCGCGGGAGCAAAAGATGAACGCAATGAACGCGGCCGCGGAAGCATGCGTGAGGACCCGGGGCGAAAAAACATGAAGGCCGGGAGCGACCGCGATGGACATTGACCTGATTGCGCCGGGACTGGAACGCCTGTTCGACCAGCATCCGCCGCTCGACAGGATCGCCTACGGCATGACGTTTGCCGAAGGCCCGGTGTGGGATCGCCGCGGCGCGCAGCTCTACTGGGTGGAGATCATCGGCAATGCAATCTGGAAGTGGAAGCCCGGCGTCGGGCGCGAACTGGTGCTCAAGCCCTCGGGGCACGCGAATGGAATGACGTTCGACCGGCGCGGCCGCCTCGTCGTCGCCGGGTGGTCGAATCGCACCGTCTGGTGCTTCGAGAAAGACGGTTCGATCGCGACGCTCGCCTCCCGTTACGACGGCAGGAAGCTCAACAGCCCCAACGACGTCGTCGTGCGTTCGGACGGTTCCGTTTACTGGACCGATTCCGCCGGCGGGCTGATCATTCCGGGCATGGTGGCGGAAGACACCCAGCGTTATCTCGACGTGCAGGGCGTCTATCGCCTTTCGCCCGATGGAAAAGAGGTGAGCCTGGTGATCGACGATTGCACTTACCCCAATGGCCTCACGTTCTCCCCCGACGAAAAATTGCTGTACGTGAACGACAGCCGTCTCGGACTGATTCGCGTGTTCGACGTGCGATCCGACGGCAGCGTGGGTGCGGGGCGCCTCTTCCACAAGATGACCGGTGCGGAAGCGGGCGTGGCCGACGGCATGAAAGTCGATGTCGAAGGCAACGTCTACTGCACCGGGCCCGGCGGCGTGCACGTGATCGACCCCGGAGGCCGGCTGCTCGGCCGTCTCAGGATTCCCGGACACGGCACCAACATGGCCTGGGGCGATGACGACGGGTGCTCGCTCTACGTCACGACGTACAACTCCGTCTACCGTACCCGGGCGAAAATTCCCGGCGTGGCGGTGTGGTAGGAAAAGGGGCGCGGCGCATGGCATGGAAATTCGAACGGGTCGCCGGACCGTACCGCGGGCCGTGCGGCGGACTGGCGTGGGACGGCGGGGCGATGCTCTTCAGCGCGATCGATGAAGAGCGCATCCTGCGTTTCGATCCCGGCACGGGGGAAACCGCCGAATATCGCCGCTATACCGGCCGCACCAACGGCATCGCTTTCGGTGCGGACGGATCGCTCTACGGATGCCAGGAGGGTGGAAGGCGCGTCATCCAGTTCCTGCCCGACGGCTCGGCGACGACCACCGCCACGCGATTCGACGGCCGCATCCACAACCATCCGAGCGATCTCACGGTGGACAGCAAGGGACGCATCTGGTTTGCGGACCCCTACAGCACGACGCTCGCGTTCGGGCCGCAGATCTTCCCGCCGCTCGATCACGCTTCGGTGCTGAGGCTCGAGCGCGACGAGCGCCGCGCGTGGAAAATCACGCGCGTGACCTTCGATACCCGCGCGCCGCGGGCGGTGCGGCTTTCGCCCGACGAACAGACGCTGTATGTGGCTGAAGGCGCTACCGAGCGGCAGGGACCGCGCGAGCTGCGTGCCTATCCCGTCCGGGCCGATGGCAGCGTGGGGCCGTACGACGTGCTGCACGTGTTCGGCGCCGATCATCGCGGCGCCCATCGCGGCAGCGAGGGCATGTGCCTGGACGGTGAGGGTAACATCGTGGCGTGCGCCGGTTCGATGAAAAGCGGGCCCGGTCCCCTCGTCTACGTCTTTTCGCCGTCGGGGGTGGCGCTGGAAGCGCATGCGCTTCCAGCGGATCTGCCGATGAAATGCGCGTTCGGCGACGGTGATCTCGGGAGCCTTTACCTGACCACCGGCGAAGGTCTGCTCTACCGCGCGCGCGCGATCGGGCGTCGCGGCCTCGCGTAGGAGCACGGAAAATGGACCGCGCGCTATGGATCACCTGGTATGATCTCCCGGAACAGCACCGCGCGGCCTGCCTCTCGTGGGTACACTCGGTGTATATGCCCAAGGTTCTTGAGCGGCCGGGCGTGCTGTGGGGCGCGCATTACGCCTCCGAGCCGAAGTCGAGCTTCACGCCGCTCGGCGGGGGCGGGCGGATCAGCCACAAGAAGGACCCGGAGGGCGTTCCCACCGGCGACCGTTTCATCCTGATGTTCGGAGCGACCGAGCCGCACGTATTCGCGAATCCCGGTGCCCGGGAGTTTCACGCGAGCCTTCCGGAAAGCGACCGCGAGATGCTGCGACTGAGAATCGGGGAACGCGGGAACATCATGATCGAGGAAGCCCGCATCTGCGGTCCGGAAGCGCGGCATCCCGATCCGGAGATGACGCCCGGGCCCTGCATACAACTCGGCAGCTTCAACGCCGCGTCCTGCGAAGACGAGGAGGAAATGGCCGTGTGGTATGCGCGATGGCGCCTGCCTTCGCTCAAGACGGTGCCGGGCGTGATCCGGGTCCGCAAGCTCGTTGCGGTCGCGGGTTGGGCCAAGCACGCGTGCTTCTATGAATTCACGTCGCTGGAAGCCCGGCACGATCATTTCGTATATTACGAAAAACCGAACCCGGAAATGGTCGCGTGGTCGACCCGGGTGGTTCGGGATACGATACACGCACCGGGTTCGGCCAATGTGGCGACGCGCATCTGGCCCGAGCCGATCGACCGTGTTGAGCGAAGAGGAGGCTGATCATGCTGAAATCACGACTGCTTGCCGCAATGCTGCTCACGACCCTGTGCTGGACGCCCGGCGCATCGGCGCAGAACTATCCGACCAAGCCGGTCCGGCTCATCGTGGCTTCCGGGGCGGGTGGCGGACTCGATTTCATCGCCCGTCTTGTCGGACCCCGCATCGGCGAGAGCCTGGGACAGACGATCGTCGTGGACAACCGGGCGGGCGCAAGCGGCAGTATCGCGGCCGAGCTTGCCGCGCGCGCGGCACCGGACGGTTATACCCTGATCCTGCTGAGCGCGAGCCTGGTGGTCTACGGCGCCGTCAATCAGACCCGCTACGACCTGTTCCGCGACTTAACGGCGGTGTCGCAGGTTTCCGCCGGGCCGTACGTGCTCACCGTGAATACCGGGCTGCCGGTCAGGTCGGTGAAGGAGTTGATCGCATATGCGAAGGCAAGCCCATCCAAGCTCAACTACGCCTCGACCGGGAATGCATCGCTTGCACATCTCGCGACCGAGTGGTTCAGGATCGCCACCGGCATCGAGCTGGTGCATATCCCGTACAAGGGCGTGGGTGCCGCCCTGCCCGATATGCTTTCCGGGCAATTGCAGATGAGCCTGTTGAGTGTGGCCTCCGTGTTTTCCCATATTCGGGCCGAGAGACTGCGGGCGCTCGCCATCGCCAGCGCGAGGCGCGCCAGGATTGCACCGGAGCTGCCGACCATGATCGAGGCGGGAGTGCCGGGATACGTGGTCACGCAGTGGCACGGCGTGCTCGCGCCGCGCGGCACGCCGAGCGCCATCGTCGAGCACCTTCACCGCGAGATCGTCGCAGCGGTCCGGCATCCCGAAATCGCGTCGCGGCTTGCGCTCGACGGCACCGAAGGCATCGGCAGTTCACCGCGGGAATTTGCGGCGCACCTCAAGTCCGAGCACGAAACGTGGACGAAAGTGATCAGGCAGACGGGCATACGCGCGCGGTGAGCGGCGGGCATATCGGCGCCGACGCGCCGTTCGACATCGGCGAGGAGAATCCGATTTTCGGGGAGCGACACGTCGATGCAGGCGTGCGTTTCAACTCTAAAGAGGAGGCGGCAATGAACACCAGGATATGTGCGATGGCGATTATCGCCGCGCTGTACGCGGCGATCCTGGCGGAATCCGCGTCCGCGCAGCCGGCCGCGGCCTATCCGTCCAAGCCGATCCGGCTGATCGTCCCGCTGGCGGCGGGAGGTCCGAGCGATACCATGGCGCGAACGCTGGCCCACAAACTGACCGAGGTGGCGGGGCAGAACGTGATCGTGGACAACCGTCCGGGGGCGAGCGGCATCATCGGAACGGAAATCGCCGCCAAGTCGCCGCCCGACGGCTACACGATCCTGCTGGTATCCACGGCGGTCTCGATCAACCCGAGTCTTTTCCGCAAGCTGCCGTACGACACGGTGAAAGACCTGCAGGCCGTGTCGCTGCTCGCCGGCGCACCGTACATCCTGGCGGTGCATCCGTCGCTTCCGGTCAAGACCGTCAAGCAACTGGTTACGCTCGCTAAAGCGCGCCCCGGAGAACTCAACCACGCTTCGGGCGGGAGCGGTACCGGGCCGCACCTGGGGATGGAAGTGTTCATGCAGAGAGCCGGCATCAGGGTGGTGCACATCACCTATAAAGGCGGAGGGCCTGCCATGAACGACTTCGTCGCAGGGCAAACCCAGGTCTACATGGCGAACATGATCACCATGTTTCCGCAGGTCAAGGCGGGGCGGTCGCGCGCGCTGGCCGTGACTTCCCTCAAGCGCTCTCCCGCGGCACCCGATATTCCGACGGTCTCCGAATCCGGTGTGCCCGGCTTCGACGAGGGCGGGCATCATGGCATCGTGGCGCCCGCGGGGGTGCCGAAGGAGATCATCGCGAAACTGAGCCGGGATATCGTCACCGCGATGCGCTCGCCCGAGATCACCAAACGGCTGAGCGTCGAGGGAGCGGAGGTCATTGCGAGCACGCCGGGCGAGTACGGCGCGATGATCGGGCGCGATATCGAAAAGTGGGCGAAAGTCATCCGGGCCGCCGGAATCCAGCCGCAGTAGCCACCCGAACAACAGCACTGGAATGAATCGCGTCCGTCCGGGAAGCCCGCGCGGACCGTGGCGTGCTGTCGCGCTACAATTGAGCCAGTGAACACAACCTGCGGGAGCACAATCCAAGATGAGCAACATCGATCTGCACAATCACGTCATTCCCGAAACCGTGGTCGCGGCCATCAAGCGCGACCCGGCGAAGTTCGGGACGAAAATCGAGGAGAAAAACGGCAAGCGTTATTTCGACAGCCACGGCCGGATGACCGAGCTGCTGCCGCAGTTCTGCGATGTCGAGGCCAAGATTGCATGGATGGACCGCGTGAAACTCGATATCGCCGGAATTTCGGTCGGCCCGCCGATCTATTTCTATAATCTCAAGCCCGAAGCGGGGCTCGAAGCCGCCCGACTCGCCAACGACGGGATCGCGCAGATGGTCGCGAAGTATCCTGCCCGGCTGCGCGGGATGGCGCATCTGCCGATGCAGGATCCGGACGCTGCCATCACGGAGCTGGAGCGCGTCGTCAGGGAGTACAAGTTCAAGGCGGTCGAACTCGGGACGTCGATCGAGGGCAGGCCGCTTGCCGACGAGAGGTTCCGCAAGGTCCTGAAAACCATCGAGCAGCACGGCTGCTTCATCTTCGCCCATCCCTACCAGTGCCTCGCGCAGGGCTGGATGGATGATTACTATCTGCGGAACTTCATCGGCTTCCCGCTCGACACCACCATGATGGTCGCGCATCTCATGTTCAGCGGCGCGCTCGACGAACTGAAGAAACTGCGCATTCTGTGCGCGCACGGCGGCGGCTACGTGCCGTACCAGATCGGGCGCTTCATCCACGGCTTCAACGTGCGGCCCGAGCCCAAGGTGAAAACCAGGACTTCGCCGGCGGAATTCTTCAAGCGCTTCTATTTCGACGCGCTCACGCACCACCCGCAATCCACGCGCCATCTCATCAACATGGTAGGCGCCGATCGCGTGGTGATCGGCACCGACCATCCGTTCGACATGGGGCCGGCCGATCCGATGGCCGCGATCGACGCGATTCCGGAGTTGACCGCGAGCGAGCGCGAGTATGTCTGCGAGCTCACCGCCAGGGAGCTGCTGCAGGAGGATTGACTTCCTCCGGTGAAGGGCAAATGATAACGGTATTCCGCCGCGCGCCAACCACGGAAAGGAAGGCCTGCGGCGCCGGAAGCGGCCTGCTTTTCACACTCTGTGCGGACATCCATGGGAGGTAGTCAATCATGAAACGTACGATAAAGCCTGGCACGATGATGTCTGTCGCGGGACTTGCCGCCGCGGCGCTTGTCGGTGCGGCGATTCCGGCGTGGAGCCAGCAGTACCCGACGAAAACCGTGCGCGTGATCGTGCCGTTCGCGCCGGGCGGCGGCAGCGATATCACCGCGCGTCAGATATCGGCCAAGTTCACCGAAAAACTTGGCCAGCAGTTCGTCGTGGACAACCGCGGCGGCGCTGCGGGATTGATCGGTATGGAACTGACGGCCAAGGCATCCCCGGATGGCTACACCATCATGATCATGTCGGGCAGCTTCACGGCGAGTCCGGCAGTGCATCGGCCGGCATTTGACCCGATCAACACCATCGTGCCGGTAGGCGAAGTCGGCTACACGCCCTTCGTCTTATCGGTGCACCCCTCGCTGCCGACCAAGACGGCCAAGGAGTTGATCGCGCTCGCCCGGGCGAAACCGGGAGAGCTGGTCTATGCCTCGAGCGGCGTGGGCGGGCTGACGCACCTGGCGACCGAGCTCATGTTGAACATGGCGAAACTCAAGATGATCCATGTTCCATACAAGAGCACCGGTGCGGCGATGGCCGATCTGCTATACGGCCGCGCTCAACTCATCGTCGGCAGCCTGCTGCCGACGCTGCCGCATTTCAAGACCGGGAAACTGCGCCCGCTTGCCGTCACGACCACCAAGCGCTGGTATTCGCTCCCGGACGTTCCCACGCTCGCGGAAACCCTGCCCGGATACGAAGTCGAGTTGTGGTTCGGAGTGATGGCTCCGCGGGGTACGCCGCAGGCGGTACTCGACCGGCTCAACAGCGCGCTCAACCGGTCGATCCAGGACGCGGACATGAAGTCGAGCCTGGAGAAACAGGGCATGGTTCCTTCAGGCGGCACGCCCGCCCAGTTTGGCCAGCGCATCCGCAAGGACTACGATCGCTGGGTGAAAGTAGTCGACCAGGCGGGAATCAAGCCGTAGCAAGCCGCGCGCGCCGGAAGGACGGATGTCGATTCCGGGCGATGCCGATGGCGCGCGCGACGTTCCGGTTGATCTGGATCCCCAGGCGAAGAAAGTTCCGGGCTCCGACCGGGAATTGCACGTAAGTCAAGCGTTCAGCATGCGCTGCAACTGAAGCACCGCTGAGACCGGGCTCGTCAATACTTTGCGCCCCGGGCGCGGGGCGATCACCTCGGCGGCACTGGCCATGGAGAATTGCCCGAGGATGAGCGCATCGCAGTCGCCCACTTCCTCGGCGGCCGCGGCGATCATGCGATCGTGCTCCTCGGCGCGCCCGTCGTGCAGCGCAAGCAGCGCCAGCGGCACGGCACGCGTTTCGACTTCGATCTTCATGTTCCGCCGGCGCGCGGTTTCCTCCAGTTCGGCCACGAGCGCCGGTATGCTCGGTTCGAAAGTCGCGATCAGGCCGATCCGCGGGCCGGCGGCGAGCGCCTCCTCCAGCATGGCTTCGTTGGGCTTGAGCACCGGGATTGTCAGCGCGCGTCGCGCGGTCTCGATCGCCGGGCCAAACGCCGAGCAGGTGAAGAGGATCGCGTCCGCGCCGCAATCACGGGCGTAGCGCGCGAGGGTCACGAAGCGCTCGATCATCCTGTCGGTAAGTTTCCCCTCCGCCGCCAAATCCTCTGCGAGCGAGTCGTCGAGCAGGTTCGTGGTACGCGCCTCCGGCCATAGCTGCTTGAAGGTCCTGACGATGGGGTCGATGGCGACCGGGGTAGCGTGAATCAATGCGATGCGCGGCGAAGACATGGGCGGGATGCGCTGAAAAATGCATATTTTACATGGAGCCGGACGGATTACGGCCGGGAATGTCGGCGACCCCGATGCTGGATTATTTCCCTCGAACGCATTAACGTATGTGTCGCGCACGTCGAATCGCGGGAGGCCGGGTGCCGACGCGCGGTCAGAACGCATATTGCCAGGGAGGAGAACATGACTGTCACGATCCGCTGCACGGCCGTATTGCTTTCCGTCGGACTCGCCGTGGGATGCATGGGACCGGGGCTCGCGCAGACCTATCCGACGAAGACCATACGGATCATCGTCGGTTTTGCGCCCGGAGGCGGCACGGACATCATGGCGCGCGCCGTCGCGGCCAAGCTCACGGACAGCTTCAAACAGCAGGTGTTGGTCGAGAATCGTCCGGGCGCCAACGCCAATCTGGCGGCGAAACTCGCCGCGGAAGCGCCCGCCGACGGCTACACCATCCTGTTCATGTCGGTGGCGCACATCATGAGCAAGCCGGTGTACAAGAACCTGGGCTACGACATCGAGCGCGATCTCACGCCGATCACGGTGGTCTCCGAGGTTTCCAACGTGCTGGCCGCCCATCCCTCGCTGCCGGCGAAAACGGTGAAAGAGGTTGTCGCGCTGGCCCGCGCCAAGCCGGGGGAGCTGACCTACGCCAGTTCGGGCGTGGCCAGCCCCGAGCACTTCGCCGGAGAGATGTTCAAGATGATGACGCGGACGAACCTGCTGATGGTCCCGTACAAAGGGGGCGGCCCGATCGCGATCGACCTCGTGGCGGGACACGTCATGACGAGCTTCAGCACCATGCCTCCGATCATTCCGCATGTGCGCGCCGGACGCGTGCGCGCGGTCGCCGTGACCCGGGACAAGCGCGCGGCGGTGCTGCCGGACGTGCCGACCATCGCCGAGACCGTGCCGGGCTACGCGATGAGCACGTGGTACGGCGCGGTCGCTCCCGCGAAGACCCCGCGCGAGATCGTGGTGCGCCTCAATCGGGAGATGGTCAGGGCGCTGGCGCTGCCTGACGTGAAGGAACGTCTCGCCTCCCTGGGCGCCGATATCGTTGCCAGCAGCCCTGAGCAGACGGCGGCGTTCTTCAAGACCGAACTCGCCAAGTACACGAAGGTTGCGCAGGCGGCAAACATCCGCGCCGACTAGAGTTGCTGTGTCATGCCCGCGCAGGTGCCGTCTGTCATGCCCGTGTAGCACTACTGTGTCATGCCCGCGCAGGAGGTGCCGTCTGTCGTGCCCGTGTGGCACTACTATGTCATGCCCGCGCAGGAGGTGCCGTCTGTCGTGCCCGTGTGGCACTACTATGTCATGCCCGCGCAGGAGGTGCCGTCTGTCGTGCCCGTGTGGCACTACTATGTCATGCCCG
>JACQOJ010000038.1 GCA_016202605.1 Betaproteobacteria bacterium | reverse complement strand
CGTCATGAGCGCAAGGCCTCCCGCGAAAAAGGCAAGTACAAGGAAATCAAGACCCATGTCTATACGCCCGAGGAGCGCTCGCGGATCGACGAAATGGTGCTTACGGAGGCCTCCCGCGTGCGCGGCGCCGAGACCCGCTATTGGGAGGATATCAACGTCGGCGACAAGATCGACGAGATCGCGCGGGGACCGCTTTCGATGTCGGACACGATGGCATTCGTAATCGCCTCGGGCCGGGGCGCGGCGCACGGCGCGCTGCTGCGCCATGCCGCGAAGCACCCCAAGCACTACATCCGCAACACGCAGGCCGGCGGCGGCATCGAGTACACCGGCATCGGCCACCATCGCGAGGACTTCGCCAAGGAAGTCGGCGTGCCGGGCATGTACGATTATCTGCCGCAGCGCGCGTGTTGGTTCGCCACTGCCGTCACCAACTGGATGGGCGACGATGCCGTGCTGAAGCGCCTGCGCATGGAAGCGCGCATGTTCAACTGCCAGGGCGACACGACGTTCATCGGCGGCACCGTGGCGAAGAAGTACGTGAAGGACCGCTGCGCGCTCGTCGACATCGAGATGAAGGGCGTGAACCAGCGCGGCGAACTCACCTCCCCCGGTTTCGCGACCGTGATGCTGCCCTCGAAAGACATCGGCACCAGGATTCCGCTCGACGGCTCCGTGGTCGATCTGGACCTGCCGCCGGTGCGTTGAAGGAGCACTGAACCATGGCGACCGCTTCGATGTATCTCGTGCTCGACATGATCAACGATCTCGTTCACGAGGACGGGCCCAACGGCAAGAAGGGCTACGGGCCGATCCTCGCGAAACGCAATACGATCGCCAACACCGCCGAGGCCCTGCGCAAGGCGCGCGCGGCGGGAATGAAGATCGGCTACGTGCGGGTCGGATTTTCGCCCGATTACCGCGAGTGCCCCCCGACTTCAAAGATTTTCCAGGGCGCGAAGAAGGCGGGCCTGTTCAAGCTCGGCACGTGGGGCACCGAAGTCCATCCGGCGCTGAAGCCCGAGTCCGGAGACTACGACATCGTGAAGCACCGGGTGAGCCCGTTCTATGCCACCGGCCTGGAAGCGATCCTGGGCGCGAATGGGATTCGGCGCATCTATCTCTCGGGCGTGTCGACGAGCGGTGCCGTGCTCTCGGCGGCAAAGGAAGGCCACGACCGCGACTACGAAATCGTCGTGCTGGAAGACTGCTGTTGCGCACTCACCGAAGAACAGCACCAGGCGGTGATCGAGCAGATGCAGCGCATCGCCGAAATCGCGACGTCGAAGGACGTTCAATTTGTCTGATCGCGGACACTCCCACCCCAACCTTCCCCCATTATCAAGGGGGAGGGAAAGATTTCTGTTGGCGGTTCCGCGGAGAAACCGGTCATGCCCGAGGCGATAGACGAATTCGAATTCTTTCTCGAGAAGGACTGGTCGGACGGCTTCCCGGTCGTCACGCCCACCGAAGCGCGCGTGCAGTGGATGCTCAAAGGCACGCGC
The DNA here is from genome assembly GCA_016202605.1 of Betaproteobacteria bacterium. Taxonomy (GTDB): domain Bacteria; phylum Pseudomonadota; class Gammaproteobacteria; order Burkholderiales; family SG8-41; genus DSOT01. The sequence goes on along the minus strand of JACQOJ010000038.1, from coordinate 9,617 downwards.
CGCGATCCGGATGAAGTCGTGGGCAGCATTCCACCCGCCGGCGAAATCGCCACCGTGCGCACCGTCGTCATCCACGCGCTGATGGCGGGATGCAAGCCCGAGTATCTGCCGGTCGTGCTCGGCGGCGTGAAGCTCATCCTGCGCGAGGAATTCAACATGGGCGGCGTGCAGTGCACGATGCACGGTGTTGCGCCGCTCATGATCGTGAACGGCCCCTACGCGGAGAGAATCGGATTGCATGGCGGCAACGGCTGTTTCGGGCCGGGATTCCGGGCGAATGCCACGATCGGCCGCGCGATCCGGCTCATGCTCCTGAATCTGGGCGGCGGCATCGCGGGCATTGCTTCGGCCACGGTTTTTTCCTCGCCCATACGCTACACGGCATGTCTTACCGAGCACATGGCGCGCAGCCCGTGGGAAAGCCTTGCCGTATCGCGCGGCTATTCGCCCGCGGACAACGTGATTACCTGCGCCATGGCTGAAAGTCCGCGACTGCACTTCGACGATGTGAGCACCGAGCCCGAGCGGCTCCTTGCCGGGATCGGCGACGCCATGACCGCGCCTGGCTCATGGAACATGTGGTTCACCTCCGACATGGCGGTCGCCATGAGCCCGCAGCACGCGCAGCTTTGCGCTGGCGCGGGAATGAGCCGCGCCGACGTGGTAAAGCGCCTCTGCGAACTCGCCGTACGGAAGCAGGGGAACCTCAAGCGCGGCGGAAACTGGCGCCCCGAGCGCGCGCGGGCGATGGGTCTGGACCCCGACGATGATGAATGCCTCATCAAGGCGGCGAAGGACCCGCAGCGCCTGCACCTCATCGTGGCCGGCGGCATGGGACCGATTACCGCGGTGTGCCACGGCTGGAACGAATCGAGCCACGCGGTGCACGGCACTTACGAGATATGATCGGCAGCGGAAGAACGTGAGTCCGGGAGAGCGTCGGGGCGGGAGGGCGAAGGGAAATTTCACTCACGATTTCGCGACCACCCGACCTCCCGACTTATGGGCCTCGGACTCCATTCAAGATTCACTTTTTCGTGTGACGGCGGAAACCACAATGACGAACCATCTTCCGTTTATCGACCCCACCGCGGGCGGCAGCCGGGTGAAGATCGCATTTGCACCGCGCCCGATAGACCTTGCCGGAAAAACCGTCGGGCTGCTCGACAACACCAAGGAACAGGCCGACGTGATCCTCGAGACCGTCGCGGATGTCTTGCGCGAACGCTACGGAGTCGCCAAAGTCATCATCCGGCGCAAGGAGTTTTTCTCGAAGCCCGCGACCGAAGCGTTGATCAGCGAGATGGCGAAAGAGGTGCAGGTGGCGGCGGCCGCGCTCGGCGGGTGAGGATCGTGCACGTTGTGCAGTGTGCACGACACGGTGGAGTTCGAAAAACGCGGCATCCCCGCCACGATGTTCCTGACGCAAGTATTCAGGAACGCGGCAGTGCACCAGTTTCGCAGCCGGGGCATGGGCGGCCACCCGTTCGTCGAACTGCCGCATCCGGTCAGCAACCTCGCGCCCGCTGATATGCGGGCCCTCACGCTGCGTTACGTCGATCAAATGGTGCGCCAGATCACGGCTTGACGCAGCGAACCACGGCCCCGGAACCCCTGCGCCCGGTGCGCCAGGGCATCGAAGCGCCCGCGTTCGCATTTTCCTCTGCCTGTGACGGAGCCGCATTCGCCACGTGGGGCCCGTCCACAATGCAGACGCCGGACGCGCCGGGCCGGATGTGATTGGAGAGCCGACATGGATTTTTCGTTGAACGAAGAACAACGGACGTGGCAGATGGAGGCGCGCGAATTCGCGCGGGAGGAAATCCGTCCCGTCGCGCTCGAGCGCGACCGGATCGAGGGCGGGTTCGCCCCCTGGAACCGGGAGATCGTCAGGAAAGGCTCGAAGCTCGGCTTCCGCACGCTTGCCGTTCCCAGGGAGTGGGGCGGGCCCGGCGCGGATTTCGTGACGCAGGGCCTGGTCATGGCGGAACTCGCGCGGGGCGACAGCGCGATATCCAAGGCCTTCAGCCAGAACTGGAAGTGGAGCCACCAGATCGCCGAATTCTGCACCGACGACCAGAAAGAACGCTTCCTGAAGCCGTTTCTCGCCGACGACACTTATGTGATGGGCTCGGCGAGCACCGAGCCCAACGCCGGCTCCGACAACCGCTACCCGCCGGAGGACGACCCGAAAGCGGGCTGGAAGCTGCGGGCGGAGCGCCAGGGCGACGAATGGATACTCAACGGCGAGAAAACCTTCATCGCCAACGGCAGCGTCGGCAAGCTGTTTTTCGTGCAGACGCGGACCAATCCCAACGTGCCGATCCGCGAGGGGACGACGCTGTTCCTGGTGCCGATCGACACGCCGGGCGTGCGCGTGGGCAAGATCTTCAACAAGAGCGGCTGGCGCTTCTACCAGAACGCGGAGCTCGTGTTCGACAACGCGCGCGTGCCGCACGCCAACGTCGTGGGCGAGGTCAACGGCGGAGTGAAGGTCCGCAGCGGGGCCGCCGGGGAGTTCGGCGATTTCGAACTCGCGGCCAACGCGCTCGGCGTCTGCGACGCGGCATGCGAATACGCGATGCAGACCGCAAAAAACGAGCGGCGCGGCGGCAAACCGCTTTACGACCATCAATTCGTCCAGCTGAAGCTCAATGAAATGCTCATGCTCACCGAAGCGCTGCGTTCGTACGTGATGCGCACCGCGTGGGAGATGGACAGCAAGGTGAGAGGGTCCGTCAATGCGGTGCTGGTGATGAATTATTCGACCGACGTCATACAGCGCGTCACGCGCCTGAACCTCGAGATCCACGGCGCGGCCGGCGCCGCCATGGATGCCACGGCGCACAAGCTCGTTCGCGACGCCTTCATCTGGTCGCATCTCGCCGGCGACACCACGCAACGGCTGAAGGCGGTCCGGCGTCTTCCGAAGTAGGCGCCGCGCGCGAATAATACGCGCACGTGGTGAGATTGGGCCAGCGGTGCTAACGCGCGCCGGCTTCCCCGCCGGTCTGCGCCCGCTGCTGCATCTGCTCCATCGCCTGGTCGATCTTCTGCCGCGCCCGCTCCTGGGTTTTCTTTGCTTCCTCGACTTCCTTTGCCTTGATCGCGGCGCCGGTTGCCGCCGTGGTGGCGGTTTCGGCGCCGCACCCGGCGAGCGCCGCGGCTGCCAGAACAACGATGAGAGGTCTCATGGCTTAATTCCGTTCCGATTGGCGGGGGATGCGTCCCGGCCCGGCTTGATTGGCTCGCGCGGGCGGTTACCTGATGCGCTTGAGGACTTTGACCCGCTGCACGGTGTCGCCGGCAAGGTGCGTCCAGACCATCGCATCGCGCACCAGTTTGTCCACGCGTGCATCCATCATGCAGCCCTCCGCGCCGTGAATCTCCATGTTGAGCCGCGTCACGCGCTGTATGACGTCGGTCGAGTAGTTCATCACCAGACCGGCGTTCGCCGAGTGCTCGCCGCGGTCGTGCAGCCAGGCGACCCGCATGACGTACGAGCGCAACGCCTCGGTCAGTGCGTGCATCTCGTTGATCCTGAGCTGGACGAGCTGGTGCTCCATGAGGTACCTGCCGGCGCGCTTGTGCGTCTTCGCGAAACTCATCGCCATCCCGACCGCATCGTCGCATACGCCCAGGGCATTCGCGGCGAGCTCGAGATCGCCGAAGAGATCGCCCCCCGTGGTGTCGCCCTTGCCCGCCTTGACCGAGCCGGTGCCCACTTCGCCCACGACGTTGGCGCGCGGCACGCGCGCGTTCTCGAAGATCAATTCCGCGTTCTGATAAAAGCGCCAGCCCCGCTTGTTGAACACCTTGCCGATGCGAAAGCCCGGAGTGCCTTTCGGCACCATGAACAGCGTGCCGCCCTGCTTGATGCTCACGTCCGGGTTGCTGCGCGCATCCTCGAAAAAGAGCGTGCCGACGCTGCCGTTCGCGATGAAGCACTTCTCGCCGTTGAGAATCCACTCGTCGCCGTCGCGCACCGCGCGCAGCCGGTAGCCGGCCTTCGCGTCGTCTTCCGGCGGCATGCGGTTGTCCGACCCGGCGTTGGGCTCGGTGATGCCGCGGCCCATCACGTAGCGATGATCCGCGAGAAACGGTTTCAGGAAGCGCTCCTTCTGGTCTTCCGTGCAGGCCGACGCGATGAGATGACTCCACTTCCAGTTCTGGCTGAAGGCCTTGGACATCGCGCTATCACCGCGGGCGAGCTCCGCCATCACCAGCGCCTGCGACACGAAATCCGCGCCGGGGCCGCCCCATTCCTTGGGTACCGCCAGCGTGCGGAAGCCGAGCTTCGAGCCCTTCTCGATGATGTCCCAGTCCCACGGCTCGAATCCGCCTTCGATCTGATCGCGCTCGAGCGACAGCCGGCGAAGCTCCTCGTCGGAGAATTTTCTCGCCTCCTGCTGCCAGTGGCGCTGCTCTTCATTCAATGAAAAATCCATGCCTTGTTCCCCAGGTAAGTTCCGGTAAGCGGTCTCGTGCAGCTCAGTCGATGGTGCCGACCGAATCTCCGACACCGTTTGCATTCACCGTGCGGCCACGGTCGGGGGCCGCGCTGACGGCCGCCGGCCGTTGATAACCCGATATGGCCTCCGCGATCCCGAGTTTAGTTGCGCCATCAGCGTCCTCGGAATGCAGGAACACCATCGCGTCGTGCACGTATTTCTGCAGTGGCATGTCCCGCATCACCCCCATTGCGCCGAAGCACTCCGCGGCGAGCAGCGCCACTTCGTTGACCGCCTCCGCGGTGTAGACGCGCGCAATGGTTTGGTGCGGCATGTCGGCGACACTCCGGTCAGCGATCGCTTCCGGATGATCCGCCACCCATGCGGCTTTCCAGATCACGTTGCGTGCGAGCTCGAGCTTGATGGCGCAGTCCGCGAGTTTGGTGCCGATCGCCTGATGCTCGATGATATTGCGCCCGCCCTGGCGCCTGATCTTCGCGTAGTCGACCGCCGTCTCGTACGCGACCCGGCCCAGACCGAGGTTGATCGCGGCAAGAAGCGGCACCGCGCGCGCGAGTTCCGCCGGGTCGGCGAAGGGGCTCTGTCCCTCCCGTCCGACCAGATGGTCCGCGGGCACGCGGCAATCCTTGAACGCCACCCCGGCGCCGGCGCCGTGATGCCAGCGGATCAACTCGCCGACCGCTTTCAGGGGCTCCCCCACCGCGAGGCCCGCACTGTCCCGCGACACCAGCAGCGTGCTGATGCCTTTCGTGCCGGCGCTGCGGGGATCGGTCCTCACCTGAACCGCAAATAATTTGGCGATCGGCGCGTTCGCGACGAACGGAACACTGCCATTGATGACCCAATCCCCGTTCTTCTGCTTCACCGCAGTGGGCTCCCCGCCTTCGCCGACGAGCGGGCGATGGTAGCACCACCCCATGCCGGCATCCGGCGCACGCCCGGCGAATGCGAGGTGGCAGCTGTCGTCGTCCGTGAATTTCGGCAGGAAGCGCTTGCGCTGCTCGGTAGTCAGCAGCCGGTCGAACAGGATCGCGGCCAGCGTTGCAGTGTGTCCCAATGCGACCGCGATGTCGACGTCGCCCGCGCCCAGCTCTTCCATGACGATGCACGACGTCAGGCAGTCGGCTCCCGCGCCACCTGCCTCTTCGGACAGTGCCAGCGCGCGCAGGCCCATCTCCGAGGCCTTCTGCAGCAGGTCATGGAGCAGCGGCTTTTCGAACGGCTCGAGGCGTTTCGGATGCAGCGCGGCCGGCTTGATTTCCCGTTCGACGAAGTCCCGCACGGTCTCGCGAAACTCCAGTTGTTCTGCAGTGAGTTGAAGGTTGTACATGTCTGTCAGCGTTCCCGGATTGTGGTCAGTCCGCGTATGGGTGGATGATCGGATGGCGATTTTTCGCGCGAGTCCGAACGCGTCGCACCCGGTCTCGTGATGCCCCGCGCCAGTCTGCGTGAACCGTGTGCGCCGGGCCGACCCGCAATATAGCGGGATCAATCGCGCATGGAAAGAGCGACCCCACTATGTGGAATTATAGCCTGCGGGCGATGGTCCGCGCACGTCACGGGCATGGCTACTCCGAGAGTTCGAGCAGCTGCGTGCGAAGCGTATCGGGAATCTCGATGCCGTTCGCCTTCGCCTGCGCCGCCGTCTCGTGGCGGCGGGCGCCGGGGAGCCGCACCCCTTCATCCGCGAGCATGGTTTCGATCAGGACCTCCAGGCGGGAAAAATACGCATCTGCGCCCGCCAGCGCCTCGGGATCGATGACGAGGACGGCATGACCGATGCGCGGCTTGTTCCCGGGCTCGAAGTACGAATCGTTCTCGAAACTGAAGGCGGCGCCGGTCAGCGCAACGCACAGAAGTTCGACGATCAGCGCGAGCATCGTGCCTTTCACGCCGCCGATCGCGAAGAGACTTCCGGTGAGTGCCGCCCTGGCGTCGGTGGTCGGATTGCCCTGCTTGTCGACGGCCCAGCCCGGCGGAATCGGCTTGCCTTCCTTGGCGTGGAGCATGATCTTGCCGCGTGTAACTTCGGTAAGCGACAGATCGATGACGAGCGGATCAGCGTTCTTCCGCGGGAAGATGGCGGCAACGGGATTGGTCCCATAGAAGGCTTTCTTCCCGCCCCACGCGTTGATCGCGGCGGGCGAATTGGTGAACGCAAACCCTGCCATGTCGGCTTCCGCGACCGGCGCCAGGTGATAGGCAGCGGCGCCGAAGTGATGGCTGTTGGTCACGCCGGAAAATGCAACGCCATAGTGTCGGGCGCGTTTCACCGCCTCGGCAACGGCGATCGCGGCCGCCTCGTAGGCGAGGCCTCCCGCGGCATCAATGAGAGCGGTCGCGCCTTTTTCCCGGACGAGTTTCGCCTGCGCCTTCCCGTTCGCGCGCCCCTGCCGCAGGTGCTCGCAATACAAGGCGACGCGCGACACGCCGTGACCCGAGAGCCCCTCCGTTTCCGCGGCCACCAGCGCCCTCGCAGTCGCAAGCGCCATCGACGTCGACGCGCCCGCTTTCGCCAGCGCGCGCGTGGCGAGCCGCGTCAGTTCGTCGATCGTGAGTCGTGACATAGACAATTCAGGCGATCGGGAAACCGTGACATGGTGAGATCGGGAGGTCGGGAGATCGGAAAGTCGAAAGAGCGCAACATCATTGCACACTCTTGCCCCGTCACGGATCTTTTCGCTCTCGCGCTCTCCCGTGCTAATCGAGTTTGGTGCCGGAACGCTTCGCGACCTCGGCCCACTTTTCCGCTTCGGCGCGATAGAAGGCCGCGAACTCGCTCGGGCTGCTGCCCGACGGCGTCGCACCCTCCGCCTCGAAGCGCTGGTTGACGTCGGGCAGGTACACCGCCTTCGCCACTTCGCGATGGAGCCGGTCGAGAATCGGCCGTGGCGTCCGCGCCGGCGCGAAGAATCCGTTCCACTGCAACGCCACGTGACCTTCGATGCCGGCTTCCTGCATCGTCGGCAGCTCCGGCGTGGCAGCCGAGCGCGTGGGAGCGGCGACGCCCAGCCCACGCAGCTTGCCGGCCTTGATCTGGGCCGCCGCGACGGGCATGACGACGAAAGCGAGCTGGCTCTCTCCGGAAATCAGGCTCACCGACGCCGGTGCGGCGCCCTTGTACGGAAGATGCTGGATCCTGATCCCGGTCTTGAGGCGCAGGAGTTCCATCGCCATGTGCGACATGGTGCCGCCGCCGGCCGAGGCGTAGGCGAGCGCGTCCGGCTTCGCTTTCGCAAGGGTGACGAGCCCCTTTACGGACTGGACCGGCAACGACGGATGGACCGCGAGCGCGAACGGGTATGAGGAGGCCATCGAGATCGGCATCAACTCCTTGACCGGGTTGTAGTTGAGCTTCCGGAATACCGCGGGGCTGATGGATAAAGACGAATTGGTGAACAGCAGCGTATATCCATCGGCCGGAGACTTCGCGACGATTTCCGCTGCGATATTGCCACTCGCCCCCGCCCGGTTATCGGGAACCACCGGCTGCCCGAACGCGGCAGCAAGCTTTTGCGCGACGACGCGTGCGATCAGGTCACTGCCGCCCCCGGGCGGGAACGATACCACCAGCCTGATTTGCCTGGCGGGATACTCCTGCGACCAGGCCGGCAATCCGAACAGGCACGCCATCGTCACGGTCAATGCCAGCGAACGTTTCATGATTTTCCCCCCTTCTTATTGAGCCTCGTGCAAATGGGTGACAACCCATGTGCACCACGCCTCAGTTGCCACCCGCCACCCGTCAGGCGGCGGCCGTCTCTTTGAGCAGCGTCTCGCCCGGCCGGACACGCGTGAACTGCACCGGCCGCATCGCGATGTCGAAGCGCCCGTCCTTCCACGTGACGCAGGTATAGCGCGAATTGGCGAGGTCCCGCACGTCCGGAAAGTCGGAGCGGAAATGCGCGCCGCGCGAATCCTCGCGCGCCCTCGCCGCAAAGCGGATCGACTTCGAAACCAGGATCAGGCTCTTCAGGTTCAGCCAGTCGTGCCAGGTGAGGTTGAACGCAAGGCTGGACCGGTCCACGCCGGTAGCATCGAGGTGCGCTTCGAGTTCATCGAGTGCGCCGTCCGCACGTTCGAGACTTCCCGCATCGCGCACGATGCCGACGTCGTCCCACATCAAGCCGTAGAGTTTCTCGCGTATCGCGTTGAGATCGCCAACCGGCTTGCCGAGCGGCGCGCGCGCGCGCGCAACAGCCGCTTCGAGGGCTTCGCGATCGGGATCATGGAACACCCCGTTCGTCCTGACCCACCCGGGCATGGTATCGCCGGCGATGCCCCCGAACACGGTGGAATTGGCCACCCCGTTGCCGCCCAGCCGATTGGCGCCGTGTACCCCGCCCGAATCCTCGCCCGCTACGAACAGGCCGGGAAGGTCAGTTGTGCAATCGGCCTTGAACGCAACGCCGCCCATCATGTAGTGCGCGGTGGGCACGACGTCGACCAGTCCCGATACGAGATCGAATCCGCAGTCGGCGCAGCGCTCGACCATGCCCTTGAACATCCGGCGAACCATCGCGGGATCGAGATGGCGCATGGTGATGTAAAGCCCCCCGCGCGGCCCGACTTTCCCCGCGCCCATCTGGTCGAACATGGCGCGGCTCACGATGTCGCGCGTGGCGCGCTCCTCGCGCTGGTCGTAGAGATGCATGAAGCGCTCGCCCGCGCCGTTCAGCAGATGGCCGCCGGCGCCGCGCAGGCCTTCTTCGATGATCGTGCCGGTGATGCGGGTATGCGGTCCCGCGATCAACCCGGTCGGATGAAACTGCACCATCTCCATGTCGCGCAGTGTCAATCCGGCGCGAAGCGCCATCGCCATGCCGTCGCAGCTCTTGTCGCCCGAGGGCGTGTGGTACTTGTACATCGTCGGCCCGCCACCGGTCGCGAGCAGCACCGCCTGCGCCTGCACCAGCACGAATTCGCCGCTGCGCACGTCGATCATCAACACCCCGGCCAGTGCGTCGCCCGCCTTGTTCTTGATGAACTCGACCGCTCGATGTTCTTCCAGGCGATGGATGCCGCGCGCCCATACCTGCTCGGCGAGCCGGTTGATGATCTCGATGCCGGTAAGATCGCCCTTGTGCACGGTGCGATCGAAGGTCTGCCCCGCGAACGCCTTCTGGTGAACGGTGCCGTCGGGAT
>JACQOJ010000035.1 GCA_016202605.1 Betaproteobacteria bacterium | reverse complement strand
GTGTATCACCCGAAGCTCCTTGCCAAGCTGGGGGTGCCGGTGCCGAAGGACTGGGACGACCTGCTGCATCCGAAGCTGAAAGGCCACGTGGCGCAATGCGCGCCGACGCGCTCGTCCAGCAGCCATGCGACGTATGAAGTGATCCTTCAGCGTGACGGCGACGAGAAAGGCTGGGCGTGGCTGAAGCGCCTCGCCGGCAATACGGGCATCTTCACCGCACGCAGCCGTGACGTGCCGTCGGTCGTGGCGCGGGGCGAGTTCGCGGCGGGATTCGCGGTGCCGAGCTACATGGCGTTCGAGGACCGGCTGGCCGGGTACGACATCAAGTTCGTGGCGCCGAAGACCGCGTGGGTCACGCCCGAGCCGATCGGCATACTCGCGGGCGCGAAGCATCCGAAGGCCGCGCGCGCCTTCATCGAGTATCTGCTTTCCGAGCGCGGGCAGCGGGTGGCGATGGAGCGGGGCGTGTTCCCGATCACGCCCAAGTACCGCGTGCAGGGCAAACCCGGTTCGCACGCTGAAATGGCGGTCGAGTTCACGGGCGGCATGCGCTCTTACTTCGACGTCGATGTGGTCAATATCTACGACGACGAGATCGCGCAGAAGCGCTACGAGCAAGTCAATTCCCGGTACCGCAAGGAGATCGAATCCGTCGCGGAAGAGCTTAAGCGGAAGAACTGATTCGTCACCCGGCGGCCCGATCGATCCGTGCGCATCTCGGTCGAGAATCTCACGAAGCGATTCGGGCCGCTGGCAGCGGTCAGCGAAGTCAGCATCGCGATCGAGGAGGGCGAGCTGTTCACCCTCCTCGGTCCTTCCGGCTGCGGCAAGACCACGTTGTTGCGGCTCGTGGCCGGGTTCTACGCGCCCGACGAGGGCGTGGTCCGGTTCGGCGACCGCATCGTCAACGCCGTGCCACCGCACGAGCGCGGTATCGGCATGGTGTTCCAGAACTATGCCTTGTGGCCGCACATGACGGTCTTGGAGAACGTCTCCTACGGCCTGAAGCTGCGCAAGGTTCCCGCATCCGAGATCGCCGAGCGGGTCCGCGGCGTGCTCGACAAGGTGAAACTCGGCGGCCTCGGTGACCGCTACCCGGGCCAGTTGTCGGGCGGGCAGCAGCAGCGCGTGGCCCTCGCCCGCGCGCTCGTGCTGAATCCCCAGATCCTGCTGCTCGACGAGCCGCTGTCCAACCTCGATGCCAAGATCCGCGTGCAGGTGCGGGCGGAAATCCGCAAGCTCCAGAAGGAGCTCGGCATCACCACTCTCTACGTGACCCACGACCAGGAGGAGGCGCTGACGCTGTCGGACCGCATCGCGGTTTTCAGCCAGGGCAAAGTCCAGCAGGTAGGGTCGCCCAAAGCGCTCTACGAGCGGCCCGCCAACCGGTTCGTAGCCGATTTCATCGGCATCAACAACCTCATCGAGGGCACGGTGCGGTCGGTCGAGGGGCCGCCTGGCCTGCGCGCGGAAACCGCGCTCGGGGATCTCGCCGCGATACACGACGCGCCGCTGCGGGCGGGCGACCGGTGCGTGATCTGCATCCGCCCCGAGAACCTCGTGCCCGACGGCGCCTCCGGCGGCGAGCGAAACCGTTTCACGGGCAGAATCGCCTTCGCTCACTACCTCGGCAACACGCTGCGCTACGACGTCGAACTCGGCGGCGGCATCATCTTCAAGTTCGATATCGGGGACCCGTGGCACCACGAGCCGTTGCCGATGGGCGCCCCGGTAGCGCTGAGCTGCACGGTCGGCAGCACGCTGGCCATTCCGGCGGATTGAACGCATGGCGACGGCTCGGATTTCGGCAACGGCCTCCAGGGGTCCTCGCATTCCCGCGATCAGCATGATCGGCTTCGGGCTGATCTGGGCGTTCCTGATCCTCTTCGTGCTGTACCCGCTCACGCGGATTTTCTACGACGCCTTCACTACCGAGGCGGGCCGGTTCACGCCCGCCAACTTCCAGGAGTTCTTCACCGACCGGTTTTACCTCAGATCGCTGTGGAACTCGCTGGTGCTGGGCGTCGCGGCGGTTTTCACGACCTCGGTGATCGGGATCGCGGTCGCGTTTCTCATTGTCCGTTACGAGTTTCCCTGCCGGAACCTTTTCGGCTACCTCACGATGCTGCCGATGATCCTGCCGCCGCTCGTCGGCGTGCTGGGCTTCGTCTTCATCCTCGGCCGCGCGGGGACGGTGAACGTGCTGCTCCAGGACTGGTTCGGCCTCGAGCATTCCGTGAACTTCATGTACGGCATGCACGGCGTGCTGCTGGTGGAAACGGTGCATCTCTTTCCGTTGATGACGTTGAGCATCCTCGATTCGCTGTCCAAGGTCGATCCCTCGCTGGAGGAAGCCGCGCAGGGCCTGGGCGCGAACGGATGGCGGCGGTTCCGGGACGTGACGCTGCCCCTGACCACTCCCGGCTACGTTTCCGGAGCGCTGCTCGTCTTCATCTGGACCTTCGCCGACTTCGTCACGCCCCTGGTCGTGGGGGTGCAGGATCTGCTCGCCGTGCAGGCCTACCTCAACATCGTGCAGTTCGTCGACCGCCGCATCTTCCGCATGGGAATCGTGATATCGGCGCTGCTCGTCGTGCTCGCCATCGTATTCCTGCTGGTCGCGCGGCATTACGTGGCCATCAAGGACTACAG
>JACQOJ010000037.1 GCA_016202605.1 Betaproteobacteria bacterium | reverse complement strand
GGCGGATGTTCTGGAACGCATCCTGGACAAGGGCTTGGTGATCGCCGGCGACATCAAGATCAAGCTCGTGGATATCGAGCTTCTGACCATCCAGATTCGTTTGCTGGTCTGCTCCGTGGAAAAGGCCCGCGAGATGGGCATTGACTGGTGGATGACGAATTCCTACCTCAGCTCCGGCGCCGTACCGGAAAAGTCCCGCGTTGAGGACCTGAGTGCGCGCATCGCACGGCTGGAGGAGGCGTTGCAGCAGCCTCAACCGTTGGCTGCGCAGGCAGAGGGCAAGAGACATTCGTGAAGACGCTGCCGGAACCCGGGGTGCCGTCAATCGGCCGCCGTAAGGAAATAGCGTGACTACAGGCAGTTCATCTTGCAAGTACTTGGCTGCTGCGAGTACGTATTGGGCCGAAGCCGTAAATTCAAATTGCGGAATGTGCAAATGGCTGCGACCGACATCAACTCGGCAAGGAGCCATGAGATCGTGAAATTGCTCATGTCTCGCGTACGCGCGCGCTGGGGTTACGCGATCGTGTTGTCGCTGGCGTCTGCGGCGGTCATCGTGACCGCGGTACCGAGTTACCGCGCGATCGATCGCGAGCTTACCGATGTGGCGTTATCGCGCAGGGCTGCCGTCGCGCAGCTTGCCACCGTCACGTTATCGGAAAAATTTGATCATCTGATCGACATCAGCATTTCGCTCGCCACTCGCGTGCGGTTCCGCCAGCTCGTTGCTGCGGGACAATGGGCTGAAGCGATAGAGATTCTGCGCGACGTGCCGCGCGACCTGCCGGCCATCGAACGCCTGTTCCTGACCGATACTGCGGGAACGCTGACGGCGGATGTGCCGGAACTCCCCGGGGTGCGGGGCCAGAGTTTCGCGTATCGCGACTGGTACAAAGGGGTGAGCCGGGATGGAAAACCTTATGTTTCCCCGGCATACCAGAGGGCTGCCGCGCCGCAGGTCAACGTTTTTGCGGTGGCGGCGCCGATCAGAAGCGCCGGCGGCAACGTCTCGGGCGTCCTGGTGCTGCAGATACGGCTCGATACCTTTTTTGAATGGCTCAAGGCGATCGAAATCGGCCTGGAAGGTTTTGCGTATGTCGTTGACTCGAAGGGGCAGATCGCTTTTCACTCCAAACACCTGAGTCCCGGAGAAATTCTCGACTTCTCGACGGCGCCGCTCGTACAAAAGTTGGTGCGCGGAGAGCGCGGTGTCGAGATCGCTTTCGACCCTTTCGAGCAGGAAAACTCCGTTTCCGCCTATGCCCCCGTGGCCGGGTATGGCTGGGGCGTGGTCGCTCAGCAGCCAACGCGTACAGCTTTTGCGGCGAAGAATCAACAGCTCACGCGTCTGTTGATCGCCTATGGCTTGACACTGTTGTTCTTCGTCTCGGGGATATATCTGGCGTCGCGCATCATGATGCAGCGCAGGCAGGCCGAGGAGGATCACCGGATCAAAGCCGAGCTGGAGCGTCGCGTGGCGGAACGCACGGCGCAACTGAGCGACAGCGAGGAACGGCACCGCGCGGTCGTGGATACCGCCGTCGACGCCATCATCGTGATCGACGAGCGGAGCGCAATCCAACGCTTCAATCCTGGTGCCGAGCGCATGTTCGGGTATTCGGAAGCAGAGGTGGCTGGAAAGAGAGTCTCCCTGCTAATGCCTTCGCCCTATCGCGCAGAGCATGACGGCTATGTCGCGAGATACCTGGCGACCGGGGAAAAACGGGTCATTGGCACTAGCCGGGAGGTAATCGCGCGGCGGAAGGACGGCACCGAATTTCCCGCTGACCTTGCGGTCGCCGAGATGCGGCTGGGCGAAAGCCGGATGTTCACCGGGATCATTCGCGATATCACGGAGGCAAAGCGGGCTGCCGAGCAGAAAGTGCATCTCATGGCCAGCCTTGAAGCCACCAACAAGGAGCTGGAGAGCTTCAGCTACTCGGTATCCCACGATCTGCGCAGCCCGTTACGGGCGGTAGACGGCTATGCACGGATAGTTGAGGAAGACTACGCCGAGAAACTGGACGACGAGGGCCGGCGCCTGCTCAAGGTGATTCGTGACAACAGTGGGACGATGGGCGAGCTGATCGACGATCTGCTGGTATTCTCGCGTCTCGGCCGCAAACCGCTCTCGACCGCTGCGATTGACATGACGCGCTTGGTCGAGGAGGTGCTCGATGAGTTGCGGATGTCCGGCGAAAGGCCGCCCGGGCTGATGATCGGGGCACTGCCGCCGGCGCGTGGCGATGCGACGCTGGTGAAGCAGGCGTGGGCGAACCTGCTGGGGAACGCGATCAAGTTCAGCAGCAAGCGCGAGCAGCCTGTGATCGAGGTGAGCGGTCATGAGAGCGGCACGGAAAGCGTGTACTGCGTGAAGGACAACGGCGCCGGGTTTGACATGCAGTACTACAACAAGTTGTTTGGCGTGTTCCAGCGGCTGCACAGTGCGGATGAGTTCGCGGGCACCGGCGTCGGTCTGGCCATCGTCCAGCGCGTGGTTACCCGGCACGGCGGGCGCGCCTGGGCCGAGGGCAAGGTGGATGAAGGCGCCGCGTTTTATTTTTCGTTGCCGCGAGGACGACAAGATGGACAAATTTGAGAAAGTGGACATTCTGCTGGTGGAGGACAGTCCGGCGGACGCCGAGCTTGCGACGCGCGCGCTGCGCAGGGGCAAGGTGGCAAACAACATCAGCTGGATCAAGGACGGCGCGGAGGCCCTGGAGTTCATTTTTCGCAACGGCGCCTACGCCGGGCGTCCTGACGACAATCCGAGACTGATACTGCTCGATCTCAAGCTGCCGAAGGTGGACGGCATCGAAGTGCTGCAGCGGATCAAGGCGGATGAGCGCACGCGGGTGATCCCGGTCGTCATGGTCACCTCGTCGGCGGAGGGGCGCGATGTCATCGAGAGTTACAAACTTGGCGTCAATAGCTATATCGTCAAGCCGGTGGATTTCGACCAATTCAGCGAAACCGTAGCAAAGGCGGGTTTCTACTGGATGCTGATGAACAGGACGCCGGACTAGGAAGGCGACAGGCGGCCGGCAAATATGTCCAGACAACTCAAGATCCTTTTTCTTGAAGACGTGTCCGCCGACGCCGAACTCGAATCGCGGGAGCTGCGGCGCGGCGGCGTCGACTGTGTCACGCAGCGGGTGGAGACGAAAGAAGCGTTCGTGCGCGCGCTCGACGAATTCGAGCCGGACGTGATCCTGTCCGACTTTTCGCTGCCCACGTTCGACGGCCTGTCGGCGCTCGCCATCGCCCGGGAGCGGCGGCCCGACACGCCGTTCATATTCGTTTCCGGCACCATCGGCGAGGAACGCGCGATCGAGACGCTCAAGCGCGGCGCCACCGACTACATTCTGAAGACCAATCTGCGCCGGCTGGCGCCGGCGGTGCGGCGCGCGATGGAGGAAGTCGAAGGGCGCGCGGCGCAGCGCCGCGCTGAAGAGGAGACCGCGCGCCAGCGCGCGTTCCTGCGACACGTAATTGACCTCGACCCGAATTTCGTTTTCGCCAAGGACCGCGAGGGGCGGTTCACATTGGCGAACCGGGCGGTGGCCGACGCCTACGGATGTTCCATTGAAGATCTGCTGGGGAAAACCGACGCCGATTTCGATCTCAACCGGGAGGAAGTGGATCATTTCCGGAAAATCGATCTCGAAGTGATGAATACGCTGCGTGAGGTGTTTGTTCCTGAAGAGCGGATCACCGATGCGGCCGGGAAAGTGCGTTGGCTTCAAACTGTCAAGCGTCCGCTCGTCTCGGCGAACGGCAAGACGGACATGGCGCTCGGTGTCGCTACCGACATCACCGAGCGCAAGAACCAGGAACTCAAGATCGGCCGTCTTAATCGGGTTCTTTCGGTTTTAAGCGGCATCAACTCCGCAATCGTGCGCATCCGCAACCGGCAGGAGTTGTTCGAGGAAGCCTGCCGCATCGCGGTGGAGCACGGCAATTTCGGAATGGCATGGATCAGTGAGTTCGATCCTGCAACGCTGGATGTTACGCCAGTTGCCTGGGCGGGGATCGATGCGGGTGAACACGTTGCTCACTCGAAGGCTACCGCGCGTGCGGACGTGCCCCAAGGCCAAGGCGTCGTCGGGCATGCCATAAGGGGAAAAAGCCCCGCGGTGTGCAACGACCTGGCAGCGGAACCCGATGTTGGAAGCCCCAAGCGAAAAGAAGCGATACGCCGCGGCTTTCGTTCCCTGATCGGATTGCCCCTGTTTGTGGAAGGCGCCGTCTGGGGGACGCTGACGCTGTACGCAAAGGAACCGAAGTTTTTCAACGAAGACGAGCTGAAGCTTCTCAACGAGCTGGCGGCGGATATCTCGTTTGCGCTCGAATACATTGCGAAGGAAGAGAAGCTCAATTATCTGGCGTACTACGATCCCCTGACCGGGCTGCCCAACCGGACCCTGTTTGATGACCGCATGACTCAGCGCTTGCGGGTCGCGAGCCATGACCAGACCTTGATCGCGCTGGTGCTGGTCGACCTGGAACGGTTCAGGATCATTAACGATACCATGGGCCGCCATACGGGCGACGCCTTGATCAGGCTCATAGGGGAGCGCTTGCAGAGTGCATTTTTTGATCGCGACAGCTTGGCCCGGGTCAATGGCGATCTCTTCGCCGTCCTGTTGACCGAGATCAAAGACGAATCTGACATCGCGCGGATCTTCGAAGAGAAAATCATCGGCCGCCTGAAACAGCCTTTTACGCTTGCCGGGCAGGAGCTGCGAGTTTCCGCAAAGGCTGGAGTGGCCCTGTTTCCCAGCGATGCGACGGAACCGGATGCGTTGTTCACCAGCGCCGAGACCGCCTTGAAGCAAGTGAAGGGATCAAGCGACCGTTACCTTTTCTACGCGCGGAAAATGAATGCGCAGGTCGCCGCAAGGCACAAGCTCGAAAACAAGCTGCGGCGGGCCGTGGAGCGTGAGGAATTCGTGCTCTTTTACCAGCCCAAGATCGATCTGCTCACCAAATACGTTACGGGCCTTGAGGCGTTGATTCGCTGGAACGATCCCGACACGGGCTTGGTGTTGCCGACGCTGTTCATCCCTCTACTCGAAGAAACGGGCATGATCACCGAAGTGGGCGCGTGGGTGTTGAAGCGAGCGGTGTCGGAATACGCGGCATGGCTGGCAACCGGGTTGCGGCCGCCGCGGATCTCGGTCAACGTGTCACCGGTGCAGTTGAAACGGAAGGATTTCGTCGCAAGGGTGCAACAAGCCATTGCGACGGCCGGCAATCCCGACCACGGCCTGGATCTTGAAATCACCGAAAGCGTGATGATGGAAGACATCGACTCCAACATCGTAAAGCTGAAAGCCGTCAGGGAGCTCGGGGTGGGAATTGCGATCGACGATTTTGGAACGGGCCATTCATCGCTGCGGTACCTTGCGCGGCTGCCGATTGCCACTTTGAAGGTTGACCGTGCTTTTGTCCAGGGTATGACGACGAATCCGGATGACATGGCAATCGTGTCAGCCATCATCTCGCTGGCACATAACCTCAGTCTGAAGGTGGTCGCCGAAGGTGTGGAAACCGAGGAGCAGTCGAAGTTACTGCGGCTGCTCAAGTGCGAGGAGGTCCAGGGCTTTCTATTCAGTAAGCCCGTACCGGCCGCACAGGTGCCGCTGCTGCTGGAGCGCGGCCGGGAAATCTGCCCCGGGCTAACGTGACCGGGAAAACCTTGCGTTCCCATTCGCCACGCGTATTCTGGGCGTGGATGTCACGGTCGAGCGCATCGAATTCACGAGATCCGAGGATATCGCTTTGCGCAGCTTGGTCTTCGGCTTCGGCGGGCGCTCCAGCATGCCGAAAAACATCGCCGCGTCGCGCAGCGTGAGCTGGATAATGCCCTCGCGCTCGATGATGCCCTGGGCCTTCTTCAGCGCCGCTTGAACGAGAAACCGGTTGGCAGTTGCGCTCACCATGTCGGCCGCCTGTTGCAGCGTAGAATGCATGTCGTGTGTGACCCGCGCCGAGAATCAACGGCTTGGGTCATAGACCTGGGCGGTCTTCATTTGAGGTTACAGTGGGGTCAACCGCGGCGCCTCCTTGCTGGAGGCGCGTGCTGCCGATAAGTGTCGGCTGAATTGCAATCAGGCCGCAGTTAGCCGCCGCCGAATGCTTCAGGCTGATTTCCGACTTTGCGCCCCGTTTCTCGCTCGCGCTCGATCGATTGCACGAGGCGGGAGCGCGTGCCTGTGCATTCTGCTCCGATTTGATCTGAATCAATCCGTGCCGCGATGGTGCGTGTGACCATAGATCGTGACCCATGGCAGTGACATTGTCGCAGCCGGCGCAAAGCGGTCCCGCATGGAGATTCTGCCCGTCGCACGCCCGGACATGTATGTTGCGGGCCCGGGATGCGCGCGCCACGCGAGGACGCATTGATGATACAAGAGCCTCTGATATGGAATTATTGATATTCGCACGCGGTCCGGCGCTGTGGACGTCGGTCCTGGTGCTGGTCGCGGGCACGGTGTGGCGCGTGTGGGGCATCTTCCGGCGTCCCGCCAAGGCCGACCTTTCCGAGCCACGCAGCACCCGGTTCGCGGCGGGCGCCTGGCGCATGATCCTGTGGCGCATGATCCCGAAGCGCGAGTTCCGCAGCAGCGCAACCCTCGCGACCAGTAATGCTTACCTCTATCACATCGGCCTCGCGGTTATCGTGTTCGGCTATCTGCCGCACATCGCGTTTGTGGAGCGGCTGTCGGGGCTCTTCTGGCCGCCGCTGCCGGCGGCGATAGTCTACTTTGCGATGGCGGTGACTTTCGTATCGCTGCTGATTGCCCTCATGTACCGGCTTACCGACCCGGTGCTGCGGCTGATCTCGAGTTTCGACGACTATTTCAGTTGGTTCATCGTTTTCCTGCCGCTCGCGACCGGCATGGCGGTCCTCAACGAGCCGTTTGCACCTGGCGCCGCACCGAGCGAACCGCTTGATCCGCTGCCGCTTGCGTTGCACTTGTTGAGCGTCGAACTCCTCGTCGTCTGGTTGCCGTTCGGCAAACTCGCGCATTCGTTCCTCGTTTTCATCTCGCGCGGCATGACGGGCGCGGCGTTTGCCCGACGAGGGATACGGCCGTGACCGAGGTCAACGAGAAGCATCCGCTGGAACTCGACGCACCGCGTTTCAGCGTCAGGAAGCCGCAGACTCGGATCGACAAGCAGGGCACGCTAGACGACCGGCAACGCGTCCGCGCCGCGCTCGCAGGGTTTGCCAGGGATTTCTCGCGTCTCACCGCGGCCTACATGGAGGCTTGCGTGCACTGCGGCCAATGCGCGGAAGCGTGCCACTTTTACGTCACGACCCGCGATCCGAAGTACACGCCGATCTGGAAGCTGGAACCCTTCAAGCAGGTTTATTCGCGCCAGGCCGGCCCGTTTGCGTGGGTCTTCCGCACTTTCAACCTGAAGCCCGATGTCACGATCGGGGAACTCGAGGAATGGCAGGAACTGATCTACGACTCCTGCACCATGTGCGGGCGCTGCACCCAGATCTGCCCGATGGGGATCGACATCGTGTCACTCATCGGGATGGCACGTCACGGGATGTTCGAAGCGGGACTGGTGCCGCACGAATTGTGGGCGGTTGCCGTGCGCGCCGAGCGCGAGGGAAGCCCCCTGGGCGCGACGCCGAAAGTGCTGAAAGAGCGCATCGAGTGGCTTGCCGACGAGCACGAGATCGAGATCCCGCTCGATCTTGCGAGCGCGGAAATCCTGGTGACGCTCTCCTCGATCGAGATCATGAAATATCCGCAGTCGATCGTGGCGCTGGCAAAAATCCTGAATCACCTGGGCGCGTCGTGGACGCTCCGAAGCGACGGCTACGAGGCCACCAATTTCGGCATGCTCTCGGGCAACGTGCAGTGGCAGCGCGACTCGAGCCTGAAGATGATTCAGGCGGCGATCGCCTGCGGTGCGAAGACCTTGATCCTGCCGGAGTGCGGGCATGCCTATGGCGCGCTGCGGTGGCAGGGCGCCAACGTCTACGGGAAGCCCCTTCCATTTTGTGTTCTGCACATTTCCGAGTTCCTGGCGGAAAACGTCAGGAACGGCAAAATCCGCCTCAGGCCGCTCGGCAAGTCGGTTACATTCCACGATCCCTGTCAGGTTTCGCGGTGTGGCGGCGCGACGCGGGCACCCCGTGACGTGCTTTCCGGGCTCGGCGTCGAACTGCGCGAGATGCCCTCGACGGGCGATGTGAACTGGTGCTGTGGCGGCGGCGGTGGAGTCGTGACGATACACCGGGCCGACGAACTGCGTTACAAGGCTTTCGAAATCAAGATGCGGCAGGTCGAAGACACGGGTGCGGAGGTGCTCGCCTCGAGTTGCGCCAACTGCCGGCAGACCTTCGACGATGGCCAGGCACACTTCAAATGGGACAAGACCATGCAGAGCCTGCTCGAACTGGTGGCGGGAAATCTCGTGTGATGCCTTTCCCCATTGATATAAATCAAGCGGGACGCCTCCCGCACCGGCTACGATGAAATTTCAGTTTTGGAGCGCCTGGTGCGGCTCCGGAAAGGAAAGGGAAGGGAAACCTCATGCACATGGTGATTTGGAAATTCGAAGTGATGGAAGGCAAGAACCGGCAGGATCTGCTCATTCCGATTCGGGGTTCGGCACCGGACTTTCAGGGCGTTCCCGGACTGATCCGCATGTATTACGGCATCGCGCCGGACATGAAGTCCGTCGTCGAAGTCTATCTGTGGAAGTCGAAGGCCGACGCGGACCAGTTCTTTGACGTAGACTGGGACGGAGAAACGGCGCGACGCTGGGAGAGCCCGCGCATGACTCGCCAGGACTTCGAGGCGCCGGCCGTAGTCGAGAGCGAGCAGAATCGTATCGTATCGGAACAGTAATCCCGGGACGGTGTCCGCAGCAGCCTGCGCTGCGCGCGTTTCCCAGGCGCCGGTGGCGAAACTCGGTTAACGAACCCCTTCCCAGTCCACTTGGAACGCGCCCGTTGAGGCTCACGCGGCCGTGCTAAAGATCCCGACCAGGGAGAACGAAATCAGGGCTTGTCTAATCTTCACAATGTGATTCCTTTTCCGTTAACGAACGCGCTCCGTCGCGGTCGGCGCGTGGGGTGCCGGCGAAACGCCCGGACCCATGGCGGCGCGTGAGCCGCGCGATCCCATCGCCATCCTCGCCATCATGCCGCGCCGCATCGCCACCATGCCTTCCTGCGCGAGTTCAGTTACTTCCGCGGCGTGACCTTGAAGCGCCGCGACGACCTTGGCGTCGGTGGACGTGCGCGTCACGACTGAGCCTTTTTCGGTGACTGTCACTTCGGACTTGATCTTGTCCCGATTCTCGAACAAAACGGGCAGGGTTGTGCTCAAGATATTGAATTCTCGCCCGTCTTTCAGTCGTTCCGACATGCTGGCAACGTGGGCTTTGATCGTTTGTGCCACTTTGGGGTCGTCCGACTCCGTAACCGTCTTAATGCCGTTTGGCAGATTGGTGACCGTGCGCTTGATCTTGGTGTGATTCATCAGCAGATCATGAACCAGGCCCATGTCAGCCGACGATCCGGCATCCTGTCGCGTGAGCATGCCTACCGCTCCGGCCATAGGGCCATGGTCGCCTGCTCCGGCGCCGTGTCCCATGCCGTGCATCATGCCCGGGCCCATGCCGGCAGGCTGGGCGACAGCTGTGGCGGCCGCCAGCCCAAGGCCTAACGATGCAACCACTCCGACTGTGAACGTGCTTAATCGTTTCATAATTTCCTCCTGACAGGTCAATGATAGTGATGGGGCGGGTTGCCCCGCCCCATTTGCGGCTGGTTAGCGTGCTACTTCGTGGCCGGTGCTTGAGGCGTGGCACCGAAATGCGGGCCGCCGTGCTCGGGCAGCGTGATGCCCTTTTCCTTGGCGCGCTTCTGCATCTCGGTGCGGGTTGCGTCGGCGAGCTTCTGGCGCTCTTCAGGCGTCTTGGCGTTGCGCATTTTTTCCATCAGCGCGGTACGCTCTTCCGGCGTCATCAGCTGCGCGCCGGCGCCGTGTCCCGCGGGTCCGTGACCCATACCGCCGGGACCCCGGCCGCCTTGCATCCCGTGCTGCATGCCGCTCTTGGCACCATGCTGCATGCCACCTTTCCCGTGTCCCATCCCGCCACCCATCGGCCCCGGCTGGGCGTAAACGGCGGCCGCTGCGATGCCAAGGCCCAATGAAGCGATAACACCCACTGCGAATTTGTGAAACTGTTTCATGATCGTTTCCTCTCAAAGGTTGGAAGTCGTTAGCGAGATCGACTGCCAGCGCCGGCGGATTCCAGTGGAAGCAGCGGTCTCAGCGAGACCGATTCAATCACCAAGTTGTAAGCGGCGGATGTCGCGCAAGGGCATTTTTGTATCGCAGCCTTGCGGCGGCCGGCTCTGTTACACGGCGTTACAATTTCCCAGCCTGGAGTTCGCCCGGCGAGGTCATGGGTCGAACGGTGTCATGCATGGATACCCGGGCGCTTGCTTAATCGTACGAAGGACACGAACCCAAACGCCGCAAGAACCGCCAATGAGACCAGGAAAAAGCTCAGATTGGTGAGGAAATCCGCGGCCGCGTCCAGGTCACTGCCGACCACGTAGCCCAGACTCAGGTACGCGGACGTCCACATCACGCGGCCGGTTATGGTGAACACCACGAAGGCGTCGATGCGGTAGCGGCTCGCACCAGCGAGCAAATTCAGCACGGCGCTCAGGTGCGATGCCAGGGTGCGGCTGAGCAGCACGCTCACACCGCCCCAGCGGTTGAAGATGGACTCGACCCGGGCGCGCCGCGCCGCCGTATAGCCGAGCCAGCGCCCGTGGCGTTCGAGGAACTGCTCGCTCAGCACGCGCCCGAGTCCATATCCGACCACGTCCCCCAATACCGAGGCGGCCACCGCGATCGTGCCCGCCCACTCCCAGCTCATGCTGCCTCGAGCCACCAAAGAGCCTGCGACGGCCGCCGACAACCCGGTCGGCAGAGGCAAACCTATGGCACCGAACAGGAGCGTAAGGGCAAGGACTGGGTAACCGTACACGAGCAGTGCGGCGAGAAACTCATCACCAACCGCGCCCAGCCCACTCGTCGCTTTGCTCTCGCGAGCGGCGCCAACACTGGGCGCGACCTCAGCAACCGCCCGCTGCACGCGCTGGACATATTCGAACGGTGATTGATCTTCTCGCTCTGCAAGGGATCTCAAGCTCATGTCGGGATTTGTTTCCGGTGCCAGTCCGAGGCGCTCGATCAGGGTGCTTTCAGAGGCGTGATAGGTGCCGGAAACATAGCGCAGCGTCATCCAGGCCCGGATGCTGCTGACGTCTGGCGCGCCCAACTCGTATGCCGATTGCAGCAGCAAGAACGTATGATAGGAGCGCAGCCCGAACACAACCGTGCCAAGTGTCGCGATCGCGACCAGCGCAAGGAAAGCCCAGCGTACCAAATGGCTCCGGATTCGCATCACGATCGCGTTTTCGCTGCGGCAACAAGGAGGGCAACGGCATTCCAGCGCATTCGATAAGCGTCGTTAACGACCTTGCCGTTCATCGCCGTCACGCGTGGGTGGGGTCTCGGTTTTGCTCCGCTTTGAAAAGAGGTTCGATACGAGTCCGATCATCCCGTGCGCCGGCATGGACGCGGCAGGCCCGGATTGCGCCTTTCCTTCGCGCACAAGCTTGATGAAGCCGACAATAAGCATCGCGCCGACCAAGATCAACATCGGCCAAGGCACGCGCCCGAGCAGCCAGGTCCACGCTGATGGTACGGTGACGTCGATTACGACGTGCTGCCTGTGTAGCTCCGGTACCAGCGTGGGGTCGCCGACCTCGGGAACGGCGCTCCTGAAGGTGTCGCGCTGCGCGGTGCCGGTCGGAAGCGGGCTGTCCAGCGGGCGCTTCAAGCGCCCGTTGATCTCCGCCCCCTTGAAGGTGACGGTTGCTACGTTGCCCGCCTCGAGCTGATCGAGAAACGCGCTGTAAGGCATCAGAGCTGTCTTGCCTGATTTTTCGACGGCGACAACGAGCACGATCACCGCTGCGGCGATGCCGATGAACCAGAATGGCGGCCGCTTCCACCAAGGCCGCTGACAGTGTTCCATTGCGTGTGCCAT
>JACQOJ010000041.1 GCA_016202605.1 Betaproteobacteria bacterium | reverse complement strand
GCAAAGGCATCGTGGCCGCCGACGCGCTCATCCGACCGCGGGTGACAAGCAATGGACAGGATTAACAAGATTGAATCCGGGATATACAAGATCGATCCGCTGATTTTGCCTTAATGGCGTCAATCCTGAAAAATCCTGTAAATCCTGTCTATTCGCATTCCAAGGAAAGATGATGGAACTCTCTGCCGAAGTGCGACTGTTGTGCGACGAAGTGCGGCGCTTCATCCGCGAGGAAGTCGATCCGCGCTCGCGCTGGATCGAGGAGAACGACGCCATGCCGGAGGACCTTCTCCGGAAGGCGCGCGAGATCGGGCTCTTCGGACTCACGGTCCCCCAGGAGTACGGCGGCAGCGGTCTCGATCTCGCCGGCAAGTGCGCCATCGAAGAGGAGATGGGCAAGACCAACTACGGTTTTGCCACGGTGATCGGCAACCACACCGGAATCAGCACCGCCGGGATCGTCGCGCTGGGCGACGACCGGCAGAAGCGGAAATTCCTGCCGCGCATGGCGACCGGGGAGTGGATCGGGAGTTTCGCGCTCACCGAACCGCAGGCGGGATCCGATCCCGCGGCACTGCGCACCACCGCGGTGAAGAAGGGCGACCGCTACGTTCTGAACGGCGAGAAGATCTACATCACGAACGCCGGCCTGGCGCACGTCTTCACCGTGATGGCGGTGACGGACAAGGCGCAAGGCGTCAAGGGCATTTCCGCCTTCATTGTCGAACGGGATTTCCCGGGGTTCAGCGTGGGGCGCAACGAACTCAAGATGGGGATGCACGGCTGCAGCACGGCGCCGCTCGCGTTCAACGACTGCGAGGTCCCGGCCGAAAACCTGCTGGGCCCGGAAGGCATGGGCTACGTGCAGGCGTTGAAGACGCTGACCGCCGGGCGCGTGACGGTGTCCGCGCGCTGCTGCGGAATGATGGACAAGCTCATCGCGCAGTGCGTCGACTACATGAAGGTGCGCACGCAGGGCGGGCGAAAGCTCGCCGAGTACCAGGGGTTGCAATGGATGCTCGCCGACATGTCGGTTGCGCGCGATGCGGCGCGGCTGCTGACCGGGCGCGCGATCGATGCCCTCATGCGCGGAGAGCGCGGGACGATGGAGGCCTCGACGGCCAAGCTTTTCAGCACCGAGGCGCTCGCCAAAGTGGTGGACTGCGCGGTGCAGATCCACGGCGGCATGGGCTACATGCGCGAGGCGGGCATCGAGACCGTCTATCGCGACTCGCGCATCGTGCGCATCTACGAAGGCACGTCCGAAATCCAGCGCAACATCATCGCAGGGTTGCTGTTGAAGGACGATTAGCCACAGAGATCACAGAGCACACAGAGAACCCCCACTCAAACTTCGCCCCTTCAAGCGGGAGGGCGCGATTTTGCCTTTTTATCTCTGTGTTCTCTGGGGCAACAGCTTTTCGGTTTTCCAAGGGAAGAATCGTGGCTACAGTGAAACAATTGATGAATCTCGAAGGGCGCGTGAGCGTGGTTACCGGCGGGGCGACCGGACTGGGCCTGCAGATGGCGACAGCGCTGGCGGAAGCCGGCTCCAACGTCGTCATCTGTTCGCGCAAGCTCGAAAACTGCCAGGCGGCGGCGCACGAGATCGAGAACCTCGGCGTCAAAGCGCTTGCCGTGGCGTGCGACGTGACGAAGCCGGACCAGGTCGAGGCGATGAAGGACGCGATGCTCGAGGCGTTCGGGCGCGTCGATGTGCTCGTCAACAACGCCGGCCGCGCCTGGGTCGCGCCGCCCGAAGATCTGCCGCTCGAGCGCTGGCAACAGGTGTTCGATCTCAATATCACCGGACCCTTCCTCTGCGCGCAGGTGTTCGGGCGCGAGATGATCCGGCAGCAGCGTGGCAAGATCATCAATATCGCCTCGATCGCGGGGCTCGTCGGACGCAATCCGAAGGCCTACAACTCGATCGCCTATGGTTCCAGCAAGGGCGCGCTCGTCAACTTCACGCGCGATCTCGCGGTGAAGTGGGCGCAGCACAACATCCACGTGAACTGCATCTGTCCTGGATTCTTCGTGACCCCTCTCAACCAGAAGCTCTACGAGAAGAACAAGGAAAATATTGACCGCGAGATTCCGCTCGGTCGCGTGGGCGGCACGGACGACTTGAAGGGCCTTGCCGTCCTGCTCGCTTCCGACGCCTCCAACTTCATCACCGGGGCGATCATCCCGGTCGACGGCGGCACGACGGCCTGGTGAGGAAGGAAGGCGTCGACACCAGAGGGCAGGAAGAACTGTTTATCGGCTATCACGCAGTGGCACTTGCGGCGAAGCGCCCCGCTCCGGGGGCTTCTTTCGGCACCTTGCTGTTTCCGCTGTGGGCGTGGTGGTTTGACAGCCACCGAGTGCCAACATGTCAGGTAGGCTGAATGCCCGCGGCGCGGATGACCTTGCGCCACTTCTCGATTTCGGACTGTATGAATCTGCCGAACTCCTGCGAAGAATTGCCGACCGGGTCGGCGCCGTCTTTCGACAGCCGCTCGTTGGTTTCGGGCTGCTTGAGGATCGTCACGATTTCGGTGTTGAGTCTCGCGACGATGTCTTGCGGCGTGCCTGCCGGCGCGACGATGCCGTACCAGGTCGCGGATTCATAGTCTTTCACGCCGGCTTCCTGCATCGTCGGCAGTGCCGGTGCGGCGCGCGACCGCTTGCCGCCGGTCACCGCCAGCCCCCGCAGCTTGGAGGCGCGTACCTGGGGTAGAGAGGTGAGGATGCTGGCGAAGGTCATCGACACCTGTCCGCTCACCACGTCGACCAAAGCGGGCGCAACACCCCGATACGGTATGTGCAGCATGTCGATTTTGGCGAGCAGCTTGAACAGCTCACCCGAGAGATGTCCACCGGTCCCGTTGCCGGCGGAGGCGAAAGTAAGCTTGCCGGGCTGTGCCCTGGCAAGGCGAACCAGTTCCTTTACCGATTTCGCCGGAACCGAGGGATGGATCAGCAGCATGAGATTCTGCGTCGCCACCAGCGTCACCGGGGCGAAATCCTTCACCGGGTCGTACGGCAGTTTCTTCTGCAGGCTCACGTTGGTGCCGAGCGAAGCGATGGTTCCGATCAAAAGCGTGTAGCCGTCGGGCGCGGCCTTCGCCACGAGTTCGCCCGCGATCGCGCCCCCGGCGCCAGGGCGGTTGTCGACGATCACCTGCTGTCCCCACCGCTCGGCAAGCCTGGGGCCGATGGTGCGTGCGAGCGTGTCGACGCTTCCTCCCGGCGTGCTGGGAACCAGCAGCCGGATCGGCCTCACTGGATAACTCTGCGCCGTCACAACGGTTGAGACCGCGAACAGCGCTATCGCAAGTAATCTGCACGCATTGCCTTTCATCTGTTCCTCCTCGTCCCTCATCCCTCCGCCCTCATCCCTCGTCACGGTTGAAAGCCGACCGTGCCCTCGTACTTGGCCGCAGTCTCCGCCGCGGGCAGAAATTCCTCTTCGAGGCGCTTGATCTCCGGGAAACCGATGAAGCTGTGCATGTTCCCGGCCGGATGATCCTTGACCCGCGCCTCGAAACGCTTGACGGCTTCGACATCGTCGCGCGCGAACTCCTGGAAGTAATCCCACAGCGCGACGGTGGAGGAGCGCAATGATCCGGTGGCGTTCGATACTATGGCGATGCCCAGCTCGTCGAGCCGCGCGAGCGAGGCGCGCGGCGAAACGCCGGTGCGGTTGAAGTGCAATGGCCCCCGGATTCCCCGCGCGCAGCGCTCAAGCTCCGCTTCCGAGGTCAATGCTTCGGGGAAGATCATGTCGGCGCCGGCGTCAAGATAAGCGTTGGCGCGGCGAACGAGGTCGTCGACGCTGCCGCCGGCGACCCCGCGCGCATCGCAGCGCGCGATCAGCACGAAATCCGGATCGAGCTCGCGCCGCACGCGGTCGGCGGCCCGGATCTTTCCGATCATCTCCTCCACGGGAATGACCTGCTTGCCGGCGACATGGCCGCAACGCTTGGGAGCCACCTGGTCCTCGATGTGGATCGCGGCCGCACCGGCGCCTACGAAATCCTCCACCGTGCGCATGACGTTGATGGCATTGCCGAAGCCGGTGTCGGCATCGGCGATCACCGGGATCGTTACTGCCCTCGTGATGTAGCGCGTGACCATCACGATTTCGCTTAGAGTAAGCAGCCCGACGTCGGGTTTTCCGAGGAGCGAAGCGGACACACCGTAGCCGGTGACACCGCAGCAGGGAAACCCCGCCTTCTCGATGATCATCGCGGACAGCGCATTGAACGCGCCGGGCTTGACCAGCGTCTGCTTCCGGCCCAACAGTTCCCGCAGTCTGGTGGACATCCTGGGGCGTGGGGACAGGGTCACGATCCTCTCCCTGCATGGCGATGCCAGATTCTACGGCATAACCGTGTCGCAGCGCTTTCGGCGCGCGGCGGAGTGATAAGATGCGGCCTTCTCCAGGACCCGCACGCAGGAGCCGCCCCATGGTCAGCAGAGGCCGCCAACTGAAGGAACTGATCAACGCACCCGAAATCCTGATCACGCCCGGCGTATACGATGGCTTCAGCGCCCGCCTGGTGCAGAAGATGGGCTTCAAGACCGGGAGCATCTCCGGCGCGGGGGTGTCCGAGAGCAGGCTCGGCTGGGCCGACCGCGGGATCATGGGCTACGGCGAGAACGTCGAGGCCTGCCGCAAGATCGCCGGGTGCAGCGATCTGCTGCTGCAGGGCGACGCCGACACCGGGTACGGTAATGCCCTCAATGTGTACTTCACGGTACGCGGGTTCGAAGACGCCGGGCTGGCCGCGGTCATGATCGAAGACCAGGTCTGGCCCAAGCGTTGCGGCCACATGGCGGGCAAGGCCGTCATTCCCGCGGAAGAGATGGTGCAGAAGGTCAAGGCCGCGGTGGCGGCCCGCCGCGATCCGGATTTCGTCATCAAGGCGCGCACCGACGCCGCCGGTCCGCTCGGCATCGAAGAAGCCATCCGCAGGCTCAATATGTATGCTGAAGCCGGCGCGGACTGCCTGTTTGCCGACGCGCTGCTCTCGGCCAAGGACATCGAGCGTGTGGCGCGCAACGTGCCCAGGCCCTTGTCGGTGAACATGGGGCTCGGCATCCGTTCGCGTCCCACGACGCCGCTGCTTTCGCCGAAGCAGCTCGAAGAGATGGGCGTGGCGCAAATATCCTATCCGCGATTGCTTTCCGCCGCGGCGCTCAAGGGGATGATGAACGCAATGCAGGTTTTCGTCGAAGAGGTCGTGCAGAAGAACAACGTCGTCGACCGTCCCGATCTCCTCGTTTCATTCGGCGAGCTGAACGAGCTCATGGGGCTCGACACGCTGGACGAACTCGAGCGACAGTTTGCCTCGTGAAAGGAATGCGGCATGGGCATGACCATCGCTGAAAAGATCCTGGCCAGGAAAAGCGGCCAGGCCAGGGTCGGGCCGGGCGACCTTGTCACCGTCGAGGTCGATACGGTGATCCTGTTCGACAACAACTTCATGCCGAGCCAGTGGCGCGACATTCTCAAGCTGAAGGACCGGAATCGCGTCATCGTGGTGCTTGACCACCGGGTTCCCGCCGCGACGCAGGCGAGCGCGGCGGCCCACCGCACCGCGCGCCAGTTCGTCGCGAAGTTCGGCATTCCGCGTTTTCACGACGTCGGCTACCGGCAGGGCATCAGCCACCAGCTGGTCGCGGATCACGGTTACGCGCTTCCCGGCTCGGTGTTGCTGTGCAGCGACTCGCACACCTGCAGCGCGGGCGTCTTCAACTGCATCGCGCGTGGCGTCGGCGGTCCCGATGTGGTGTACGCCGCGATCAAGGGCGAAACCTGGTTTCGCGTGGGCGAGACGGTGCGCTACGAGCTCGAAGGCCGGCTTTCTCCCGCGGTGACGACCAAGGACGCCTTTCTCCAGATCGCCGGCCGGTATGGCGATCACGCCACGATGAACGTCGAATACGGCGGCCCGGGCGTCGCGAGCCTCGGCATCAACGCGCGCAAGACGCTCACCACGATGTCGGCGGAGCTGTCAGCGGAATTCGCCACCTTCGAACCCGACGAGTTGATGCTGGGATGGGTGCGGGAGCGAAATCCCGCGCCGTTCGAACCCGTCCACCGCGACCCGGATGCCCGTTACGCCGCGGTGCGCAAGGTGGATCTCGCGCAACTCGAACCCCTGGTCGCGTTTCCGGACACGGTGATCGAAAACTCGCGGCCGGTGGCGGACGCCGCCGGCACGCCGATCGACCAGGCCTTCGTCGGTTCCTGCGCCAACGGCACGCTCGATGACCTCGAGCTGGTGACCAAAGTGCTCGAGGGACGGCAGGTTTCGCCCAAGGTGCGCTTCATCGTCACGCCGGGATCGCAGAACATTTATCGGGCGGCGGCGCGCAGCGGCCTTATCACCAGGCTCGTTGAAGCCGGCGCGGTAGTGACGCCCGCGACCTGCGGCGCGTGCGGCGGCGGGCACATGGGCGTGCTCGGTCCCGATGAAACCTGCATCACCGCGACCACCCGCAACTTCAAGGGGCGCATGGGCGATCCCAGCGCGCGCATCTTCATGGGCTCGCCGGCAACCGTGGCCGCTTCCGCGATCCGCGGCGTCATCACCGACCCGCGGGAATTCCTGAGTTGAATCGTCAAATGCGATTGGCCACAGAGATCACGGAGAACACGGAGATATCGAATGAAAACCAGTTCCGGCTCAGTCCTTCTCCTGAGCAGGAGGGACAACGAAGAGGGTTGTGAATTCCTCCGCGAACTCTGTGTTCTCTGTGGCTGAGTCTTGAGGTCCGGTATGAAGTTCAAAGCGAGAGTGTGGAAATTCGGGAACAACATCAACACCGATCTCATCCTGCCGATCCAGGTGTACTATCTGACGCCGCAGGAACAGGCGCGCTTCGTTTTTCACGCCAACCGGCCGGGCTGGGTGGACCTGGCGCAGCCCGGCGACATCATCGTCGGCGGCAGGAACTTCGGCATGGGTTCGAGTCGACCCGCGGCGCGCTCGCTCAGGAACCTCGGGCTGGGTTGTCTCATCGCCCATTCGATCAACGGGCTTTTCTTCCGCAACTGCGTCAACTTCGCTTTTCCGGCCATGGAATGCCGCGGCGTGTTCGACGCGTTTTCGGAAGGGGATATCGCGGAGGTCGATTTCGATGCGTGCACGGTGCGCAACGCGACCACCGGCCGGGAACTGCCGGCTATCGGCCTGCCGCCGAAGCTGCTCGATCTCCTCAAGGCCGGCGGCATCTATCCCCTCCTCGAGAAGGAGGGTCTGATCGCGCCCAGGGTGGAATCCAGACCCTGAGGCAGACCAGGGCGCCACGACCCGCGCCGCGGCCTTGACAAAAGCCAGCATAAACAAGATACTGCACTGCGAACGTAGTGGCAATTCTTAACTGCTGCCGTAAAGGCGGCGGGCGACCCCCGGTTCCGACAACGGGGGCGAAACAAAACATGGTTCCGGGGGACGTTTTTTTACCTCGCCAAGGGAGGAGTGAGATCTTGCGTGCCCAGAATATTGTCCTAGCGATACTCCTGTCGTCCGGCACTGTATTTGCAGACGAGGCGACGCAAGAATTCCACCTTCGGGAAATCGGTTCCACATACCAGCTTGGCGACCCGCGCGCGGCAACAGCGCCGCTCGAATCACTGATCGCGGATGCGGAGGCGCGCGGTCCCGACAGCGCGCGTCTTGCGGCGCTGCTCAATATCCTCGCGGACCGGTATCGCGCCGACTACCGCTACGCCGAAGCCGAACCGCTCTACCGCCGTTCGCTCGCGATGTTCGAGAAGACGATGGGTGCGCAACATCCGAATGTGGCGAGCGTGGCGAAAAATCTCGCGGATCTCTATCGACTGAAGAGCCGCGATGCGGACGCCGAGGTTTACTACAAGCGGGCGCTCGCGATCTATGAGCAGGCGCTGGGCGCGGATCACTCGTTTGTCACGGCCACCATCCATGATCTCGCGGCGCTCTACCGCATGCAGGGCCGCACCGTCGAACTCGAGGCCCTTTACCAGCGGCTGCTCGCGGTTTCAGAGAGAACGCTGGGCCCGGACCATCCCAGGGTGGTGGTGGCCTTGAACGACCTCGCGGGGGTCTACCAGATGGCAGGCCGCTACGCTGACGCCGAACCGCTCGCAAGGCGCGTGCTGCGGACCGTGGAAAAGATAATGGGGCGCGAGCATTCCAACACGGCAGTGGCCATGAGCGATCTCGCCGGGCTTTATCAGGCGCAGGGCCGCTACGGCGAAGCCGAGCCGCTCTACAAGCGGGCGCTGGCGATTTTCCAGAAGGCGTTGGGTCCGGACCATCCGGCGGTGGGAATCGTCCTCAACGCGCTGGCGGGGATCTACCAGATGCAGGGCCGCCACGCAGAGGCGGAGCGGTTTCTCACGCGCTCACTGGCGGTGCGCAACACGCGGTTCCGGGCCCACGCGGCGGGGCCGATGGTGCTCGAACAGCGGCCGAAGTAACCGCCTTCAGGCTGCGCGCCGATCGGCGGCGCCCGCTTTTCCGGCGGATGCGGCTCTTGCGACGAGGCCGGTCGCCTCGAGATCGGCGCGCATTGTGCGCTTCGCGTCCTCCGTCATTCCTGCGCATGGCGTGCGTACCGGGCCGCCGGCCATTCCGATCAATTCCATCCAGTATTTCTGCTCCGCGATCGCCATGCGCCCGCCGGCGCTGCCGTAGCCGGGAATCCATTTCGCCAGCACCGCCCGCAGCGGGTTGAGACTGCGGCAGATTTCGGTGGCGGCGTTCATGTCGCCGGCGAGCGCCGCGCGCGTGTAATCGTTGACGGGCAGATAGCCCGGGACCTGGAACAGGTGCGGGCAGTAGTTGAGCAGCCAGCGGTCGCCCATGACGCTCAGGTTATAAAGCCACGGCGCCTCGTCGGCGACACTGACCTCCATTTCCCTGCCGATGGCTTCCCGCAGCGCGATCGTCGGCTGAACTTTCGATACGCCCTGCTTGAAGCCGCAGATGTTCGGAATCGTGGCGAGCCGTTTCGCGAGGCGCGGCGATATCGGATAGGTGGCCTCGGTGTTGAACAGCACGATGCCGATGTCGACGCGCTCGGCCACGAAGCGGTAATAGTCGTAGACCGCGTCATCGCCGCGGGCGGCGACGTAGGGCGTCAGGATGATCACGAAGTCGACGCCGATCGCCTGCGCGTGCTGCGCGAGCTTTACCGCCTCGTAGGGATTCTGGTGGTGGCAGCCGGCAATGAGCGGAATGCGCCCTTTCGCCACCTCGACATTGATTTCCGCGACGCGCATCCGCTCTTCATTGGTCATCGACCAGAATTCGCCGACGTTGCCGATGCAGTAATGTCCGGCGAGCTGAAGCTTCGCGATGCAATGCTCCAGGTTGGCGGCATTGCCGGCCTCGTCGATGCGGTCGTCTTGGGTAAAGGTCGTGGGCAACGCCGTCCATACGCCGTGCAGAACCGTCTTCGCGTATTCCTTCGCTTCCTGCTTGCGGTATTTCATCGATCTCCTCCTTTTGCAGGCCCGAGACTACCACTTGACGCCACGTCCGGCCAGAAGCGGCGCGGCCCGGGGCGAGTATCCCTCCCGCCGGTATTATCCACCTAATCCAGCCAGTTCGAGCGGGCCGCCTCGGCCAGTGCAAATGCCTGCGTGCCGCCGCCGACCATCCCGGAATAGCGCGAGAAGAAGAGATAGCCGTCGGCAGGCGCGACGAGCTTTTCCAGTACCCGATAACTGTAGATATCGATCACCTCGCCGAGTTCGGCGCCGCCCCTGACGAGCCGGCCGAGATCGTCGGGCCGCTCGAAGTGCGAGACCAGATAGCCGCTCTGCCGGGGCCGGATTTCGCGCCGCGCGCCGAGGTCGAAATGCAGTTGCTTCGGCGGCTTGACGGCGCCGTCGAGCATGCCCAGATGCCGCATCATGCCGCTCAAGCCGTCGGCCATCATCCCGGTGTAATAGCGCGTGTGCCCCGGGCCGAGATAGGAGCCGCCGACTTCGGGATTGACCGCCGGAATGCCGCGACCGTTGAGGTAGTGCGCGGCGGCGCCGGGAAACTCGTTCTCGTGAACGAACGGCGCCCCGAACGCGCGCGCGAGCGCGAGATTGCCGCGCTTGAGTTCGTCCGGCGTTTTGGAGTTGTAATCGACGCGCGCCTGCAATCGTCCCCCGCTGCCCCCCGAGTGGAAGTCGATCAGCGCATCGACGTGGTGCAGCACGTTCTCCGTGATGGCGGCCGCGATCATCTGGGTCGTATTGCCGCGCGCGTTGCCCGGATACACTTCGTGCAGATCGGTGCGGCCATGCTGCTCCGGGGTCTGGCGTCCGAAATGCGCGGTCGCCATGGGATTGGCGACCGACACCAGCGCGATGCGCCCCTTGAGCGTGGTCATGTCCAGCGCGTTGACGAACTGCCGGATGGCGATCGTCGCCAGGAACTCGTCGCCATGGGTGTTGGTGATGATGCCGAACGTGGGACCGGGGCTGCGACCGGTGATCACGTGCAACGGCAGCGCCAGCATCGCGCCATTGAGCATGGTGGTGACGTCGATGCGGGTGAAGAAGCGGCCTTCCTTCTGGCCGGACCACAGGGGTTGCTCAGCGCTCATTTGTTGGAGTCCGAAACTTGGCCACACAGGACACGGAGATCACAGAGAAAGACCAAGCGAAGCCAGCGAGCTCGCGTCTATCTGTGTTGTCTGTGCAGCAGCAATCGCGTTTATTCTTGATTCCACCCGGGTTGCGAAGATCTCAGTTGGGGAAGCGGAAAATCAGCGCCGGCTCCTCGAACGGGTCGCGGGCCTTGCGGATGCGCCCGGCCATCGCCAGCGCGTGCGGCGCCACTTCGAGCAGAATCTCCTGCTGGTGCTCGTTCAATCGAAGCCCCGCGCGCGCGGCCATATCCAGGGCGAGCGCGCGCGTCTTCGCGTCGGTGCTCCGCGCATCGGGCTCGTTGCCTTTGGGGGTCACGGGCGGCTGCGGCGCTCCGGGAACGAGTTCCGGTCGCCTGGCGCGCCACCCCGTCGCCTTCTCGTACGCGTGCCCCGCGCGCAGCACGGTCGGTTCGTCGAACGGCCGGCCGATGATCTGCATTCCCAGCGGCAATCCCGACGTGGAGAAGCCGTTGCACAGTTCGAGCGCCGGCCCCGCGGTCACGTTGGACGGCGTGAATACGTTGGAGCGCTGCCAGAAGTTGAGGGTCCGGTAGGCGTCGAGACGCGGGGCCGGGCCGAAGCCGGCGGTGAGCAGCACGTCGTGCTTCGCGTACAGCCCGCGGCTTTCGTTGATGATGCGGCGATGCTCGCGCGCGGCGGCCACGTAATCCGCCGACTGGAACAGGCACGCCGGCAGGATGCGGCCCAGGAAGTCGCGCCCGAAATCGCCGGGGCGGGAGACGAGATTGCCGTAATGGATGGAAAAGATCTCGCTTTCGGCGATCAACACCTTGACGTCGAGCGAGTCCATCATGGGGCGAGCGCGGCAGTCCTCGACTTTTGCGCCGAGCTTCCGGAATACCCGGATCGCGTCTTCCATCGCGCGTTTCAGATCCTCGTGCGCCGGCAGGTCTTCTTCCCAGTAATGACGCAGCACCCCGATCCTGAGTCCCTTGATGTCGCCCTTCAGCGCGGCGCGGTAATTGGGGATGCGATGCCGGATACTGCCGGCGTCCCGCGGATCGTAGCCCGCGAGCGCCTGCAGCACG
The DNA here is from genome assembly GCA_016202605.1 of Betaproteobacteria bacterium. Taxonomy (GTDB): domain Bacteria; phylum Pseudomonadota; class Gammaproteobacteria; order Burkholderiales; family SG8-41; genus DSOT01. The sequence goes on along the minus strand of JACQOJ010000041.1, from coordinate 5,481 downwards.
ATCGCGCAATCCTCCACCGTCCCGGACATCGGGCCGCCGGGGTCGATGGTGAACGAATTGGGAATCACGCCGGCGCGGCTCACGAGCCCGTAGGTGGGCATCAGCCCCACGAGGCCGCAGAAGGACGCCGGGCCGCGGATGGAGCCGCCGGTATCGGAGCCGAGCGCGAATGGCGCCAGTCCCGCGGCGACCGCCGCGCCGGAGCCGCTCGAGGAACCGCCGGTGAAATGCTCGAGGTGCCAGGGGTTGCGCGCGGGCGGCCACGGCAGATCGAAGGAGGGACCGCCGTGCGCGAACTCGTGGGTCGCGAGCTTGCCGAGAAGGACGGCGCCGGCTTCGTAGAGCTTGCGCGTCGTCGTCGCGTCCTCCCGCGGCACGTTGTCGAGGAAGGTCCTGGAGTGCCCTGAAGTCAGGATGCCCCTGGTGTTGTAGATGTCCTTGAGCCCGAACGGAATGCCGTGCAGCGGTCCGCGCCGGTCGCCTTTCGCGATTTCGCGTTCGGCGCGCCGCGCCTGCTTCAGCGCGAGATCGGCGGTGACGGTGATGTACGCGTCGAGCTGCGGGTCGAGCGCCTCGATGCGTTGCAGAATCGCCCGGGTCAGCTCGACCGGGGAGAGCTTGCGCGCGCGGATCAGCCGGGCCGCGTCGGCGACGGTAAGAAAATGGAGATCGGTGGTCACTGGATTCCTCATCAGTCGGGAAACGCTTCACGGTAAAGGTCGGGGTCGACATATTTCATGGGGTCGGTCAGCATCTTGCGCGGGACGCCGAACTTGCTGCGCAATGCGAGCACGGTGTCCATGCCGTCCATGTCGATCTTCAGGTCGCGGAAAAAGCCGTGGTCGGGATCGAGCAGGATGTCCAGCGACTGGTGCGCGAGCCGCATCGTCATCGAGGAGTCGTTCGCGAGAAGCAGCGCGGCGGCTTCATCGCGGTTTCGGCGGTCATGGAGCCAGTTCATCGCATCGCGGTAGGCGCGCATGAATCCCACTACGGCGTCCGTGTTCCGCCTGATCCACGCACGGTTGGCATACGCCGCGCGGCCCTGGTAGCGTCCGAGAATCTCGCGCGCCGAGCCGAGGCGGTTGAGTCCCTGCTCCTGCGCGATGAGGTCGAGTGGGGTGGCGAGCAGGCCGGCGGCGTGCCTGCCGGCGATCAATGCGCGCATGCGCGTGGGTCCCCCGCCGGTGCGCACGTAGGTGACGTCGTCGTCGGTCATCCCGGCCCGGGCGATCATCTCGCGCAGAATGAACGCATAGCCGGTGGTGAGCGCATCGACCGCGAGTTCCCTGCCGCGCAGCCCGGCGACGGAGGCGAATTCCCGCGCCGCCATCAGATTCTGGAAACTGTGGTCGATACCCATGAACGCCACCAGATCGGGCGCCGCCGCCACGGGAGCTTCTCCCTGCCCTTCCTGATAGGCGATGAGGTTGTCGACGGCGCTGACCGCGATATCGTACTTGCCCGCGATCAGGTGGGTCATCATGTGGACCGAATCGGGCGTGTAGGCGATGTTCGCCGCGACGCCGTGCCGCGCGAAGAATGCCTGTCGCTCCGCCACCCACGCGGGCAGCGCGTAGCCGCCGCCGAAGGTGACCATGTTGATCGTTCTTAAAGTCATATTCCGGGTTGGTGTGTGAATTCTACCCGCCCGGCGCCAAATTGACAGTGTTGAATGCCACTTGTATATTCGGCTTCGCTTTCATTTCCTGCGGCGCGCAGCGCGGTGCGACAGTCATCCGCGTGCCGGCGCCGGCAAATCCCCTCAACCCGACGAACATGGAGGAATCATGGCCAGCGTTACGCTCAAGCAGGCGAATACGATCATCGAAAAGGCGTTCGCGAAAGCGCGCGCGATGAAGGTGAAGCCGCTCGGCGTGGTCGTGCTCGACGACAGCGGCCACATCGTTTCGGCGCAGCGCGAAGACGGCGCCAGCATGTTCCGCATCGATATCGCCCGCGGCAAGGCGTGGGCGGCGGTGGCGATGGGCGCCTCGAGCCGCGCTCTGGCGAAGCGGGCCAAGGACAATCCGAATTTCCTGATCACGCTCGCCTCCACCGCGCAAGGTAAGTTTCTGCCGCAGACCGGCGCGGCGCTGATCAGGAACGCGGCCGGCGAGATCATCGGCGCCGCGGGCGGCAGCGGCGGCACCGGAGAAGAAGACGAAGCGTGCTGCGCTTACGGCATCGAGCAGGCGGGACTCGTCGCGGATGCTTCCGCGTGAGGGCGGGAGAGCGTGAGGGCGGGAGAGCGATCTCGCGATTTCCCGATCTCCCGATCTTGCGTGACGGATGACCGATGATTTCATCGTAACTCCCTGACGAGATGAGTACGTATCTCCCGGCCGAAGTGGGCATGCCGCTCGCCGAGGTCGACACGCCCGGCCTCATCCTCGACCTCGATGCTTTTGAGCGCAATCTCGCGCGCCTGAACGAGTCTCTCGCCGGAAAGCGGGTCATGGTGCGGCCGCACGCGAAGAGTCACAAGTGCCCGCGGATCGCGCTGCGCCAGATCGCGCTCGGCGCGGTCGGCGTGTGCTGCCAGAAAGTGAGCGAGGCGCAGGCGCTGGTCGAAGGCGGAGTGAACGACGTGCTCATCGCCAACGAAGTGGTCGGCGCGCCGAAGCTGAAACTGCTGACGGCGCTGGCGCAGCGGGCGCGCGTCGCCGTGTGCGCCGACAACGCGGAGAACGTGACGGCGCTCGCTGCCGCGGCGCGCGCCGCCGCGGTCAGGCTCGATGTGCTGGTCGAGATCAACGTCGGCGCCAACCGCTGTGGCGTCGAACCGGGGGCGGCGGCGGTCGCCCTGGCATGCCGCATCGCGGCTTCGCCGAATCTTCGTTTCGCGGGGTTGCAGGCCTATCAGGGCGCCGCGCAGCACCTGCGCAAGGTGGAGGAGCGCCGCGCCGCGATCGAGGCGGCGGTCGCGAAGGTCGTGCAGACGAAGAGCGCGCTGAAGGCCGCCGGCATCGCGTGCGACAAGGTGACCGGCGCCGGCACCGGGACTTATCTCTTTGAAGCGGCGAGCGCCGTCTACGACGAGATCCAGCCCGGCTCCTATATCTTCATGGACGTCGACTATGCGAAGAACGAGTGGACCGAGAGCGGCATTCCCCGCTTCGAGCACAGTCTGTTCGTGTGGACGACCGTGATGAGCCGTCCGGCGCCCGGGCGCGCCGTGGTGGATGCGGGGCTCAAGGCGTCGAGCGTCGACTCCGGAATGCCGCGCGTTGCGGATGCGCCGGGCGTCGAGTACGTGAAGGCGTCCGACGAGCACGGCGTCCTGAGCTTGAACGGCGCGGCGGACTATAGGGTCGGCGACAAGCTCAAGCTCATTCCGGGCCACTGCGATCCGACGGTCAATCTCTATGACTGTTTCGTGTGCGTGCGCGACGGTCGGGTCGAGGATCTGTGGCCGATCACCGCGCGCGGCGCGGTCTGGTGATTGATGTGCGGGAGGGCGGGAGAGCGCAAGGGCGGGAGAGCGATTTCCCGATCTCCCGATGAAAGGGCCCTTTCCGATGCCCGCAACGGAACACTGAGTGAGGCAATTCGGCATGAGCGCGATTAAGAAGATAGGTTTTGTCGGCCTCGGCAACATGGGCAATCCCATGGCCGGGCATCTCGTGAAGGCGGGTTTTGACGTCACGGTCTACGACATCCGGCCGGAAGCGGTCAAAGCATTCAGCCTGCAGCACGCGGTCACGGCCGCGGCATCACTGGTGGATGTCGCGCAGGGCGCCGACGCGGTGATCACCATGCTTCCGGACGACAAGGTGGTGCGCAGAGTGGTGCTCGGCGATGGCACGGAAAACTGCGTCGCCGCGGGTCTCGCGCGGGGATCGGTCGTGTTGGACATGAGCACCTCCGATCCCACCGGCACGCGCGGGCTTGCCGCGGCGCTGGCGCCGCGCGGGATCGCGGTCGTCGATGCGCCGGTGATGGGCGGCGTCGTCTTCGCGAAGGACGCGACGCTCGACATCATGGTCGGCGGCGATGCGGCGCTCGTCGAGCGCTGCCGGCCGATCTTCACGGCGCTCGGCCGCTCGGTGATCCGCTGCGGCGGCATCGGCACGGCGCACGCGCTGAAGGCGCTCGCCAATTACGTCAACGCCTGCGCGCTCATCAACGCGATCGAGGCCATGATGATCGGCAAACGCCTCGGCCTGGATCCCAGGCTTATGGCCGATGCCCTGATCCCGATGTGCGCGGGACGCAATCATCCCATCGAAAAGAAGGTGATCCCGCACGTCCTCACGCGCAAGTTCGGCACCGGCATGGCGATGGGCTTCATTGCCAAGGACGTAAAGATCGCGATGGATGCCGCGAAGTCGGTAGGCGCCTTTGCGCCGCTCGGCGAGCGCGTATCCGAACTCTGGTCGGCGGCGGCCGACCAGCTCGGCTTCCAGCTCGACCAGACCGAAATCGCCCGCTATTGGGAGGAGGCGAACGGAATTACGCTCGCCGATGGAAAGTAGTTTCTCCCGTTACATCATTCGATTTTTATGCCCGCCGTCTTGATGACCCGCGTCCAGCGCGCCGTCTCCTGCCGCATGTAGGCCGTGAGCCCCGCCGGCGTGCTGCTCTCCGGGTCGCCCCCCTGGCTCTGGAAACGCTGGTTCATCTGCGGGTCGGCCAGAATGCGCACGATCTCGGCATTGAGCTTGGTGACGATCGGCGCGGGCGTCCTGGCCGGCGCGAAGACGCCGTACCACGTCGTGTACTCGTAACCGGGAACGCCGGATTCGGCGACGGTCGGCACGTTCGGGAGCGCCGGGGTGCGCTTCGCGCTGCCGACTGCGAGCGCCTTGAGCCGGGCGTTGCGCACGTGCGGCACGACCGAGGGCGCGCTGCTGAACACGAGCTGCACCTGTCCCGCGATGAGATCGGCGATCGAGGCGGCGCCGCCCTTGTACGGCACGTGCACGATATCGATTCCCGCCATCGCCTTCAGCATCTCGCCGCCGAGGTGGTTGGGGGTGCCGACGCCGCTCGAGCCGAAATTGAATTGCCCCGGCTTCGCCTTGGCGAGCGCGACGAATTCCCGGACGTTGCCTGCGGGCAGCGCCGGATGGACCACCAGCACCTGCGGGTTGATGATGACGAGGCTCACCGGCGCGAAATCCAGTAAGGCGTCGTACGGGAGCTTCTTCATCAGCAGCGGATTGAGAACCATGCCTGCGGAGGTCCCGAGCAGCAGCGTGTAACCGTCGGCCGGCGCCTGCTTCGCGATGACGGTGCCGAGCACGCCGCCCGCCCCGCCGCGGTTGTCCACCACCACCTGCTGTCCCCAGGCCTCGACGAGTTTCTGCGCGACGGCGCGCCCGACAAGATCAGTGTTGCCGCCGGGCGGGTAGGTGATGACGAGGCGGATCGGTTTCGTGGGGTAATTCGCTGCTGCCGCTGCGGTTTGCGCGCCCGCGGCCGGTGATGCAATTGCCACCGCGATGATCGCGGCAAGTCCAGCGGCAAGCTTCATGT
>JACQOJ010000040.1 GCA_016202605.1 Betaproteobacteria bacterium | reverse complement strand
TGCAGGTGTTGCCTGTCATGCCCGTGCAGGTGTTGCCTGTCATGCCCGTGCAGGTGTTGCCTGTCATGCCCGTGCAGACGGGCATCCAATTTTTCGATGTTGAAATGGGATTCCCGACTACTCGGGAATGACAACCTCGGCTGTAATTAGACTCCCGACTACTCGGAAATGACAACCTCGGCTGAAATTGGATTCCCGATCCCCGATTAAGGCACTCGAGGACAGACTACTCAGGAATGACAGCACTGTTCGACGGCCCGGGAATGACAGCACTGTTCGAGGCCGGGGAACGACACAGTAAATGCAGAACCTGTCTCAGTAACTGACCACAGTAACTCTAGCGCGCGTCGCCCGCCGCCGCCCGCGGCACGCCTGCGCGCGCGGCGAGCAGGCACCACAGGCCCGCCGCCGCGGGAACCGCGAGCAGCCCGAAAGCGAGCGCATAGCTCCCGCCAAGCAGGTATGCGTTGGCGAAAGCGATGGGGCCGAGCATCTTGCCGATGTTGACGAAGACGAGCGACCCGCCCGTCGCGCTGCTGATCGCATGCCCCGGCGCAAGCCGCGCCACCTCCGCGAGAAACGCGCCGTTCCAGCCGCTCGCGGTCGAGCCGAACACGAAAAACAGGATGCAGGCCGCCGCCACGGGCCACGCTGGGGTGACCGCCACGCACAGCAGCGCCGCGACCAGCATGACGCCCGCCAGCACGGCGAGGACGGTAAAGCAGTTGCGCGTGACATCCGCGAGCCATCCCCAGAACACGCGCCCGCACACGCCGCCCACCTGCGAGGCCATGAGCACGATGCCGGCTTCGATCAGCCCGAATTTCATCTCTTCGGCAAACAGCACCACGGTGAACGTCGAGATGCAGATCTGCACGATCACGAAACAACCCCCGGAGATCGACAGCAGGCGCAGCGCGGGATCGCTCCAGATGGTGGCGATCCCGCCGAACGGATTGACACCGCTGATCGCGCGCGGCTTGCGGTCGTCGTCCCAGCGGGCGCGCCCGCGCTGCATGAGCAGCACCAGCCCGAACAGCGCGACCGCGGTCCCCGCAAGCGCCCATTTCCAGCCCACGGCCACCGCGACGGCGGGCGTGATGACGGCCGCACCGATGCCGCCGAGCGGAACCCCGGTCTGCTTGAACGAGAAAATCAGGTTGCGGTTGCGCGCCGGCGTGAAGCGCGCGAGCAGATGAGAGGCGGAAGGCGTCATCAGGCCGTACCCGAGTCCGAGCGCGATCGCCGAGAGAAACACGAAAGCGACATGCGGCAGCACGGCGATCACGCAGCCCGCGATCAGCAGCGACAGGGCCACCTGGGTCACGCGGCACGCCCCCCAGCGCACGTTCAGATTGCCGCCGAAGACGAGCGAAACCAGCATCGCCGCCGCGAGCAGGCTGATCTGGTAGCCGATCAGCGAAGAACTCACGCCGTAGGTTTCGGCGATCTTGGGCGCGACAGCCGGCATCATGGTGGTCGCCATGGTGCCGACGGTCTGGGCCGCCAGCAGAACGAACAGCAGGAATGCGAATCCCGGCGCCGGCGGCGCCGGCGATGGATCCGGCGCGGTCATTGCCGCGCGCGGGCCGCCGTGTCGATGCGGGCCGCGGACCAACGGAGCATGCCCTCGGCCCATGCGACGCCGCCCCGGATCACTGCGCCCTCCACCGTGCCCGTGAATTCGCGCCGCACCTTGCGGCCGGACTTCGACTCCGTGAATGCGAACCGGATGTGCGCGCCGTTCAGTGCGCCATCCTGCACCGGGATGCGCTCGCCGCCGCGGGCGATATGGCCTTCGAGGCGCTGGAACTTCTGCTCGAGGGACAGGATGAAATTCTCGTTTTGCGGGCCTTCGATCACCGCCTGCCAGCGCCCGCCCACCGTCGCCGGCACGACCCACAGATACAGCGTGGATTGCCACGCGCCCGGCCTGCCGTACTTTTCGGGCACGTCGACCGAGATCGTGCGGTCCGGCGTCCATTCGAGAAAGGCGAAATCGTGCGCCACCACGCGCGCACCGGGCCTGAGTTCGTGAATGATGCGGTCGCGCAGGGGACTCAGAAGCTCCGGCAACAGGTACAGCGTCAGCACCGTCGCCTCGCTGAAACGGGCCTTCAGCACGTCTTCCTGACTGAATTTCACCAGGGCGTCCAGTCCCTGGCGGCGCGCCTCGTTGGTGCTCGATTCGACCAGCTCGCCGTCGATGTCGATACCCCTCCCGCGCGCCCGGTAACGGCTTGCCGCGGTCAGCACGATGCGCCCGTCCCCGGAACCGAGATCCACGACGAAATCGTCCGGTCCCACGCCCGCGAGTTCGAGCATCTCCTCCACCACCGGCTGCGGCGTCGGCACGAACGGGCCGCCGGAATGCCATTCGGCCGATATGGCGGCGGTCCAGGCGCACCACGCGACGAGGCCGAAGACGAAGCGGCTCCCGCGCCCGTGATCCCGGCAGTTTCGAATCATCGCGATCTTTCTTTCAGCGGTTCGGCGGGCTCGACGACTCGGCGCGCGCGCCAGCCTGCTCAGTTCTGCTGCTCTTCGAGCCCGACCGTGGAACGCCAGTCCTTGCCTTTGAAGATGAGCGGCCTGATGGCGAGCAGGAAGAGGACCAGGCCCAGGACGAGCATCGTGGTCGCGATGGGACGCTCGAGGAAGATGCCGTAATCGCCCGCGCTCATCGCCAGCGACTGCCGCAGCGACAGCTCGAGCATCGGGGCGAGCACCAGTCCGAGCGCCACCGGCGCGAGGTCGTAGCGGAACTTGCGCAGCACGTAACCCACGCCGCCCATGATCAGCATGATCCACACGTCGATGAGACTGTTGGCGACCGAATAGGTCCCGAGAATGCAGAAGCACAGGATGCCCGGGTAGAGGTAGCTGTAAGGGATGCGCAGAAGATTCACGAACAGCCCGACCATCGGCAGATTGAGGATGAGCAGCACGACGTTGCCGACGTACATGCTCGCCACGAAGCCCCAGAAGAGCTCCGGCTGCTGCGACATGAGCAACGGGCCTGGAGAGATGCCGTGCACCATGATGGCGGCGATCATCACGGCCGTCACCGGGCTCGTCGGAACGCCGAGCGCCATCATCGGCACGAAGGCGCCGCTCGCCGCCGCGTTATTGGCCGATTCCGGGCCGGCGACTCCTTCGATCGCGCCCTTGCCGAAGCGCTCGGGGTCCCGGGCGAGCCGCCGCTCGATGCCGTACGAGACAAAGGACGAGATGATGTGCGCCGAGCCGGGAATGATCCCGATGAGAAAACCGAGGAGACTGCCGCGGCCGATCGGACCGGCGGACAGCCGGAACTCCTCGCGCGAGGGAATGAGATCGCGCAGCTTCGGCTTCTGCACTTTCTCGCCGGCGGCCTGGCCCGCGGTGATCAGGATCTCCGATATCCCGAACAGTCCCACGGCGACGGGCACGATGCCCACGCCGTCGCCCAGTTCCACGATGCCCATGCTGAAGCGCGTGTAGCCGCTCATGGCGTCGATGCCGATCATGCCCAGGGCGAGCCCGAATCCCGCCATCGCCAGCGTTTTCAGCATCGAGCCCCCGCTCATGTAGGCGAGGATGAAAAGCCCCATCATGAGCAGCGCCGTGTACTCGGGCGGCCCGAAACGCAGCGCCCACCCGGCAAGAGTCGGCGCGAGCAGCATCAAGCCGATGACGCCGAACGTGCCGGCGATGAAGGAGCCGATCGCCGCGATCGCGAGCGCCGGGCCGGCGCGCCCGTTTTTGGTCATCTCGTAGCCGTCGACGCAGGTCATCACCGAAGCCGCTTCTCCCGGGATGCGCATGAGAATGGAGGTCGTCGATCCCCCGTACATGGCCCCGTAATAGACGCCCGCGAGCAGCACGATGGCGATGATGGGATTCAGCCCGAATGTGGCCGGCAGGAGAATGCTGATCCCGGCAAGCGGGCCGAGGCCCGGCATCATGCCCACCAGGGTGCCGATGATGCAGCCGGCAAAGGCGTACACCAGGATCTGCGGCTGCAGCGCGATCGAGAAACCGAGCATGAGGTTGTCGAAGGTCTCGACCATCAGAGCCCCCAGGGACTGCGCGGCAGCGGCACGTGCAGCAGGTCGGCCACGACGTAGAAGGAGATGAACCCGAAACCGACCGCGACCAGCGCCACCGGCAGCGGACGCCTGCGCTCCATCACGCCCAGGAAAAAAATCATCAGCGCGATGACCGTGAGCCGGTAGCCGATGCGTTCGAGCGCGAAAGCGGCGACACCGCACGCGATCAGGATGACCACGGCGCGCATCGCCTCGGGCCAGCGCACGGCGCGCAGCGGCGCCGAGTGCCCGCCCCAAAACGCGATCAAGAGCCCCATCGAGCCCAGGAAGATCGCGAGCAGCAGCGGCATGTAACCCGGTCCCGGTTCCTGCAGCGAGCCGATCGGGTACTCCCGGTTGGCCCAGCCGATATAGAGTGCCAGCACGACCAGCAGCAGACCGGAGAACTGGTCGCTCTTCAGCCCGCGCTTGTCCGGCGTTTGTGGGGTCTGCGCCGTCACCGTCTCAACCTGCGCCGCTACTTCGCGGTCACAACCTTGCCCACGCGCTTCACGGTGCGCACGAGACGCTCGGCGTCGCGGTCCCAGAACTTCTGGAATTCCGGCGCGTCGAGGTAGTTGACCGGGGTCTCGAGCTTGGTCATGACGCGCTTGAACTCGGCATCGCCGACCGCGGTGCGCGCTGCGTTGCGCAGCGCCTTGATCGCCTCGTCAGGAGTTCCTTTCGGCGCCAGCAGGCCCGCCCAGATATAGAACTCGACATTCTTGTAGCCGAGTTCCTTCCACGTGGGAAGATCGGGCATCGCGGCGAGCCGCTTGTCGCCCCATGAAGCCAGGGCGCGCAGCTTGCCCGAGCGCAGATGGCCGACCGCCGCCGCCGGTCCGGAGGAGAGCGCCATCACGTGTCCGCCGAGCAGCGCCGTGATGGCGGGGCCGCCGCCCGCGAACGGCACATGCCGCAGCTTGACGCCCGCCGACTGAACGACCATCTCCATGGCAATGTGCAGCGTGCCGTACAGGCCGGAGGACGAGAACGCGATCTCGTTGGGCTGCTTCTTCGCGAGCGCGATGAAATCCTTCGCCGTCTTCGCGGGCAGCGACGGATGCACGACGAGAATGGTCGGATCGGCGGAAACCAGGGCGATCGGGACCAATTGATCGAGCGTATAGGCCGGCTTGAGATTGAAGATCGCGTCCACTTCGGGAAAGATCGAGACGCTCGAGAGCGCGATCAGGATCGTGTAGCCGTCGGGCTTGGAGTTCGCCGCGGCCGCGTAGCCGACTTTCCCGCCCGCGCCGGAGCGGTTCACCGGCGCGATCGGCTGCTTCAGCACCTTCTCCATCGCCGCGGCGATCGGCCGCCCGGTGAGGTCCGCCACGCCCCCCGGCGGGAACGGTACGATCATCGTGATCGACCGGCTCGGATACGTCTCCTGCGCCGGCGCCGCGAACGCGGCGAGCGCCAATATCGATGCAGCAAAAAATAGCCTGGTCTTCATCGTTGCCTCCTCTAAAGTTCGGATTCTCATCGCCTCTTCCTGCGCGGGTTCGCGCAAATCCACGCCGCAACCACCCGATTGGTCAGGCGCCCGATTCTCTCGTTCCCGCAGGTTACCACGTCGCCTCCCCGCAGATAGCCCCCCGGGGCGACCACGTTCCTGCGCATCGGCTTCCTGCCGCCGAGTTCGGGGCCGGTACCCCTGGCCGTCGTCGAGAGCGCCGACGCGGATCGCACCGTTTCTGTCGTATCGAACGAGCTTCATGGCCTTCGCTGGTGAAAAATTCAACCATGCTCCAACCCCGGGCGCATGAGCCGACTCGCATCGTCATCTCCGCAGGACCGCATCCGGTTTCTGACGTCCTGAAATTGGATTCCCGACTGCTCGGGAATGACGATCCGATGTCGTGCCCGCGCAGGCGGGCACCCAATCTGCGCCGCGCCGGCATTGCGACCCGACTGCTCGGGAATGACGTTCCGATGTCGTGCCCGCGCAGGCGGGCACCCAATTTGCGCCGCGCCGGCATAGCGAGTCCCGACCGCTCGGGTATGACGATCCCATGTCGAGCCCGCGCAGGCGGGCACCCAAGCTGCGCCGCGCCGGCATTGCGACCCGACTGCGCGGGAATGACGATCCGATGTCGGGCCC
>JACQOJ010000034.1 GCA_016202605.1 Betaproteobacteria bacterium | reverse complement strand
CCCCATGCCGGTACGCTACCAGGCTGCGCTACGCCCCGGGAGTGCGCATTATATCAGAGCGCAAACGCCGGTTCCTCAGGCTTTGACGGTCGCCAACGCGGCATCGACCGCCGCTGAAAACTTCGCGGCGATCTCCGCGACGTGCGAATCCTCGATGATGAACGGCGGCGCTAGCAGCACATGGTCGCCGAAACGCCCGTCGATCGTGCCGCCCATCGGATAGCACATCAATCCCCGTGCCATCGCTTCGCGCTTGACCGCGAGATGGAGCTTGAGCGCCGGGTCGAACGGCGCCTTGGTGGCGCGGTCTCTCACCAGTTCCACCGCCAGGAACAGCCCGCGTCCCCGGATATCGCCGACGTTGGGATAATGGCCAAGCCGTACATGAAGCGCCGTTCGCAACGCAGCGCCGTGCTCCTGCACGTTGGCGAGCAGATTGCCTTCGCGCACGGCGCGCTGCACCGCAAGCGCCGCCGCGCACGCGATCGGATGTCCGAGATACGTGTGGCCGTGCTGGAAAAATCCGCTTCCTCCGCGCACCGCATCGAAGATCTTCCCGGACACCAGCAGCGCGCCGATCGGCTGATAGCCGCCGCCCAGCCCTTTTGCAATCACGACCATATCGGGCACGATGCCTTCCTGCTCGTAGGCGAAGAGCGTCCCCGTGCGCCCCATGCCGCACATCACTTCGTCCAGTATGAGGAGCACGCCGTGACGGTCGCAGATGTCGCGAATGCGCCGGAAATAACCGGGCACCGCCGGCACCGCTCCGAGCGTGGCGCCCACCACCGTCTCGGCGATGAAGGCAATGACCCTGCCCGGACCGAGCCGTTCCACGGTTTCTTCCAGCTCGCGAGCGACGCGCTCCCCGTACGCGTCCTCGCTCTCGCCTTCCTTGCGATCGCGATAGCTGTAGCACGGCGCGATATGCTCCGCGTCGATCAACAGGGGCGCGAACTGCGCGCGCCGCCACGCGTTGCCGCCGACCGCGAGCGCCCCCAGCGTGTTGCCGTGATAACTCTGCCGGCGGCCGACGAAGCACCCGCGCGCCGGCTGCCCGATCTCCACGAAATACTGGCGTGCGAGCTTGAGCGCCGCCTCGATCCCCTCCGATCCGCCCGAGACGAAGTACACACGCTCGAACGCCCCGCCCGCCGCATCGACCAGCCAGTCCGCGAGCTGCTCCGCGGGCTCGCTCGTGAAAAACGACGTGTGCGCGTAGGCGAGCCGCCCGGCCTGCTCGCGGATGGCAGCGATTACTGCGGGATGGCCGTGCCCGAGACAGGAAACCGCAGCGCCGCCCGAAGCATCGAGGTAGCGCCGGCCGGCGCTGTCCGTGAGATAGCATCCCTCCCCGGCCACCGCCATCGCGGGCTCACCGAGCGCGCTGCGATGAAAAACGTGATTCATTTATCGCGGGTCACGAAAAGAAACCGCAGCCCGGGAGCCGCGGTCTGCACATGCCTCCGTAACGCATGCGAAGCAGCGGGCGCCGCCCGTCATGCGCGCAGCAATTCGAGCACGCTCTTGATTTCCTTGCGCACGAAATTGAGTCCGGCGCGCGCCGAGCGAGCCGGCCTGGCGGGCTCGGCGATCACTTCATCCAGGCGGTTGCGCGCGCCGCTGATGGTGAATCCCTGGTCGTACAGCAGCTCCCGGATGCGGCGGATCAGCAACACCTCATGGTGCTGGTAATACCGGCGATTGCCCCGGCGCTTCACCGGCTTCAGCTGCGTGAACTCCTGCTCCCAGTAGCGCAGCACGTGCGGCTTGACGCCGCACAGCTCGCTCACCTCGCCGATCGTGAAATAGCGCTTGGCCGGTATCGGCGGGAGAGCGGCCCTGGGACCGCTACTGCTGGTCGCTTCCATGATAGTTCTGTTCCACCATCGCCTTCAGTTTCTGCGATGCATGGAACGTCACGACACGACGCGCGGTAATCGGAATTTCCTCACCGGTCTTGGGATTCCTGCCCGGGCGCTGCGGCTTGTTGCGCAACTGGAAGTTGCCGAAACCGGAGAGTTTCACGCCCTTTCCATTTTCCAGCGCGAGCCGCACCTCCTCGAAAAAAGACTCGACCATGTCCTTGGCTTCGCGCTTGTTGAACCCCACTTTTTCGAAAAGAAGGTCTGCGAGTTCGGCCTTAGTTAAAGTCATCTCTTCCCCTTTCAACGGAGCTTCGCGTCGAATCTCTTCTGCAATACCTGGATCAGTTGGGAAACGGCGGAATCGATTTCCGCATCCGTTAGAGTCTTGTGAGTATCCTGCAATAACACTCTGAATGCAAGACTTTTTTTGCCTTTTTGCACGGCCGGCCCGCGGTACACGTCGAACAGCCAGATATCGGCCACGACAACGGGTTTCCTGCTGGACAGCTCCTCCAGTATCGCTTCATAACTCGCAGCCTCGTCGAGTATGACGGCGAGATCGCGTCTGACCGGCGGGACTTTCGGGATTTCGTTGTAAACCGGTACACCTCCCCTGGCGACATGCTCGAAGTCGAGTTCGAACAGTACCGGAGCGAGGCGCAAATCATACTTCTGTTGCCAGCGAGGATGCAATTCCCCGATCCATCCGATGACCGTGCCGCCGCGACTGATGCGCGCCGATTTGCCCGGATGCAGCGCGGGATGCGCTGCAGCATCGAAGCGCGCGTCCCGCGTCGGGAGCAGCGCCATGACATCTGACTTGACGTCGTAGAAGTCCACGTTGCGCGCCGCGACCCCCCATTGCTCCTGCAGGGCGTCACCGTAAGCGATCCCGCCGATGCGCACCGGCTGCAGGTAGTTCCCGTCACCCCCGCGCTCGAAGCAGCGTCCGATCTCGAACAGCCTCACCCGCGTCTGTCTGTGGTTCGCGTTGAACGCCACGCGATCCACGAGGCTGCCGATCAGGCTCGAACGCATCACGCTCATCTGGCTGGCGATCGGATTGGCCAGCGCTATGGGCTCCGCGTTGGCGCAAAAGTCCGCCTCCCATTCGCGGTCGACAAAGCTGTAGGTCACGGCTTCCTGATAATCGCGTGCCACCAGTTGCCGGCGGATCGCCGCGGCGTCGCGCCGCGCTTCAGGCGCCGGAAGCATCACTGCGGGTGCCGCCGGCACGGCCGCCGGGATGTTGTCGTAGCCGTGGATGCGGGCAACCTCCTCGATCAGATCCTCCTCGATGGCAATGTCGAAGCGGTAGGATGGAGGCACCACGCGGAATTTGTCTCCGGCAGCCGTAAACTCGAATCCGAGACGGCGCAGGACGGATCCCACCTGTTTCGCGCCAAGCTTGATCCCGAGCACGTCCTGGACGCGGGTAAGGCGCAGTGTCACAGGCCTGCGCCTGGGCAACTGCGCCCGCGCCTCGGTGATCGGTCCCGCCTGGCCCCCGCAAATTTCCAGTACGAGCTGGGTCGCGCGTTCCAGCGCGCGCACCGTCCCTTCAAAATCCACGCCGCGCTCAAACCGGTATGACGAGTCGGATCCGAATCCCAGCAGCCGCGACTTGCCTGCGATGACATCGGGATCGAAGTACGCGCTCTCGAGAAACACATCGTGGGTCGCGGCCACCACCGCGCTTTCCATCCCGCCCATGATGCCGGCAAGAGCCACCGGATCCCGCTCGTCCGCGATGACCAGGAAGTCGGAAGTGAGTTCGAGAACCTCGGCGTTGAGCAACGTGATTTTTTCGCCGGCGCGCGCAAACCGCACGCGGAGTCCCCCGGCGAGCCTGGCGCCGTCGAATGCGTGCAATGGCTGGCCGAGCTCGAGCATCGTGTAATTGGTGATATCGACCACCGGATTGATCGAGTGGATGCCGCTGCGCGCGAGCCGCTCGGCGATCCATTGGGGTGTTGCGACCCGCGCGTTCACGCCGCGCACCATCCGGCCGCAATATCGCGGGCAGGCGTCCCTTGCCTCCAGCATCACCGGCAGCCGGTCCTGGATCGCGATCATCGCCGGCTTGACGAGAACGGGCGTCAGTTTGCAGCCGGTGACCGCGGCCACTTCCCGCGCCATGCCCAGAATACTGAGGCAGTCGCCGCGGTTGGGCGTGGGCTTGGTGGTGAGAAGCCGGTCATCGAGATCGAGGACCACACGCACGTCAGTGCCTGCCGGCGCGTCCTGTCCGAGCAGCATCACGCCCTCGGCGTCCCCGCTCAAACCCAGTTCCTTCGCCGAGCACAGCATGCCGTGGGACTCGACGCCGCGCACTTTCGCGGCCTTGATCTCGCCCGCCGGCAGCCTTGCGCCGACCAGTGCCGTCGCCGCT
Source organism: Betaproteobacteria bacterium (assembly GCA_016202605.1). GTDB lineage: Bacteria > Pseudomonadota > Gammaproteobacteria > Burkholderiales > SG8-41 > DSOT01. Next base: position 45,934 of record JACQOJ010000034.1, on the reverse strand, counting down.
CTAACTCCGGGCCGCACATTGGGAGCACCGCAGACTATCACGAGCGGCGCAGCACCGGCGTTGACCTGACACACGGTCAGGCGGTCCGCATCGGGATGCCTGTCGACCGATAACACCTCTCCAACGACCACGCGCTCGAACGGCGGCGCGACCGGCTCGATCGTCTCGACCTCTACGCCGCCCATGGTGAGCGCGTCGGCCAGCTCGCGGGTCGAAAGCGGCGGGTTGACGAAAGTGCGCAGCCAGTGTTCCGAGAACTTCATGATCCCTGAACCGTGGATAGACGCCGATGCGCGCCGCCATGACCGAAAAATAACCTGCGCCTGTCTGCGTTCATCCGCGGCATCAATTGAATTGCTTCAGGAACCGGAGGTCATTTTCGAAGAACAGGCGCAGATCGTTCACGCCGTAGCGCAGCATCGTCAGCCGGTCCGGACCGAGTCCGAACGCAAAGCCCCGGTATTGCTCGCTGTCGATGTCGACGTTGCGCAAAACGTTCGGGTGTACCATTCCCGCGCCGCCCATCTCCAGCCAGCCGTCGCCGAAGCTCATGTCGATCTCCGCCGAGGGCTCGGTGAAGGGAAAAAACGACGGGCGGAACCGCACCTTGAGGTCCTCGCGCTCGAAGAAACGCTTGAAAAAATCGGCGAGCACCCCTTTCAGATCGGCGAAGGTGATATGCCGGTCGATCCAGAGCCCCTCGACCTGATGAAACATCGGCGAGTGGGTCGCATCCAGATCGACGCGGTAGACGCGCCCCGGAGCGATGATCTTGATCGGGGGGCGGTGCTTCTCCATGTAGCGGATCTGGATCGGCGAGGTGTGCGTGCGCAGCAGGTGCTTGCCGTCATCCACGTAGAACGTGTCGTGCATCGAGCGCGCCGGGTGGTTCTCGGGCTGGTTGAGCGCGGTGAAGTTGTAGTAGTCGGTCTCGATCTCGGGGCCATCCGCCACTTCAAAGCCCAGCGAACGGAAGAGCGTCTCGATGCGCTCCATGGTACGCGTGACCGGGTGCAGTCCGCCGGTCCCGAGGCCCCGCCCGGGCAATGTCACGTCAAGCGCTTCTTCCGCAAGCTTGGCCGCGAGTTTGCAGCCCTGGATCCGCTCGCGCTGCGCCTTGAGCGCCGCCTCCAGCCTGTCCTTCGCGGCGTTGATGCGGCTGCCCAGTGCGGGACGTTCCGCCGCGGGCAGTCTGCCAAGTCCCTTGAGGAGTTCCGTCAGCGTCCCGGACTTGCCGAGGTAACGCGCCTTGGCCCGCTCGAGCTCATCGGCGTCCTCGATGCCCGAGAACAGGCCGAGCGCCTCGTTGACAATCGCATCAAGATCTTGCATTGCAGGGAACAGTGCCTTGGCAGCCCCGGATTGAAAAAAGAGGCCGTCCCGCCTCTTTCCCGTGAGGGACGGAGACGCGCTGGCGAACGACGCCCCGTCACCGCCCCCGGGCCGGTTTTTCAGCCGCCGAGGCCGGCTTTCGCTTTTTCCACAAACCTGCCGAAGGCGGGCTTGTCGAGCACGGCGATATCGGCGAGCACCTTGCGGTCCACCGCGATCGCGGCTTTCTTGAGACCGTTCATGAACAGGCTGTAGGACATTCCGTGCTCGCGGGCCGCGGCGTTGATGCGCGCAATCCACAGGGCGCGAAATTCACGCTTGCGGTTGCGGCGGTCGCGATAGGCATATTGCCCGGCGCGCATTACCGCTTCGTTGGCGATGCGGAAAACGTTCTTGCGGCGTCCGCGGAAGCCTTTGGCCTTCTGGAGCACTTTCTTGTGGGCGGCGCGTGCGATGACGCCGCGTTTTACTCTGGGCATGGCTCAACTCCTCAGTACGGCAGCATCGCGCGCAGCGCGCGATTGTTGGAGGCGTCCGCGACGGTGGTGCCGCGCAACTGGCGTTTACGCTTGGTGTTCTTCTTGGTGAGGATGTGGCGCAGATTCGCCCTGCTGCGCTTGAATCCGCCGCGCCCGAGCTTCTTGAAACGCTTGGCAGCGCCGCTCTTGGTCTTCAACTTCGGCATGATGACTCCCGTGTTTTAGCCTAGCGCCGGGTGCCCTCGCCTGCGCAGGGACTTCGAAAACCCGGACAACTACTTCTTCACAATTTCAGAAACCGCTTCCGCCTTCCAAACCCCTACGCTTTCGGTGCGGCGTGCGCCGCCTTGGGCTGAGCCCCCGCCGCCTTGGTTGCGGGATGCGGCGCGCCCTTACCGCCTTTCTTGGGCGACAGCACCATCACCAGCTGCCGGCCTTCCATCTTGGGAAACTGCTCGACCACGCCGTAAAGATCGAGATCACCTCTGACCCGTTCCAGCAACCTGATCCCGATTTCCTGGTGCGCCATCTCCCGCCCCCGGAAACGCAGCGTGACCTTCGTCTTGTCGCCTTCCTCCAGAAAGCGGATGAGGTTTCTCAGCTTGATCTGGTAATCGCCCTCGTCGGTCCCGGGACGGAACTTGATCTCCTTGACGACGACCTGCTTCTGCTTGAGTTTCGCCTCGTGCCGCTTCTTGCTCTCACGGTACTTGTACTTCCCGTAATCCATGATGCGGCAAACCGGCGGGCTCGCCTGCGGCGCGATTTCCACGAGATCGAGTTCGGCTTCCTCCGCCAGTTTGTTGGCGGCTGCGATGCTCAGGATTCCGATCTGCTCTCCGTTCGCACCAATGACCCGAACCTCCGGAGCGTTGATTTCGCCGTTGATCCGGGCTTCCTTGTCCTGTGCTATGCGACAGACTCCTTTGTGTGATCCATCTTACGCTGTGCGCCCCATCCGCGCCGCCTCGGCTTGCAGGCGGGCAATAAAACCCTCCAGGGCCATGGGGCCCAGGTTCTCGCCTTTGCGGGTGCGCACAGCAACTTTTTGCGCCGCCACTTCCTTGTCGCCAACGACGATCTGGTAGGGCAGCTTCTGCAAACTATGTTCTCGAATTTTATAGGAAATTTTCTCGTTCCTCAAGTCGGCTTCGGCGCGCACCCCGGCCCTTCTGAGCGCGCCCGCGACCTGCAAGGCATAGTCGCGCTGGTGCTCCGAGATGTTCATCACCACCGCCTGCACCGGGGCCAGCCACACCGGCATCGCGCCCGCGAAGTGCTCGATCAGGATGCCGATAAAACGCTCGAACGACCCCAGGGTGGCCCGGTGCAGCATCACCGGTACCTTCCGGGTATTGTCTTCCGCCACGTACTCGGCGCCGAGCCGCTCGGGCATGGAAAAATCGAGCTGCATGGTACCGCACTGCCATACGCGTCCCAAGGTATCCTTGAGCGAGAATTCGATCTTCGGCCCGTAGAATGCACCCTCGCCAGGATTGACGTCGTAAGGGAGTCCTTTTGCCTCGAGCGACGTCTTGAGCGCGGCCTCGGCCCGGTCCCAGACGTGATCGGCGCCGACCCGTTTCGGGGGGCGCGTCGACAATTTGACCGGGATATCGTCAAAACCGAAATCCGCGTACACGCGTTGCAGGAAGTCTATGAAACGCATGACCTCGCTTTCGATCTGTTCCTCGGTGCAGAAGATATGCGCGTCATCCTGCACGAAGCCGCGCACGCGCATCAGTCCGTGCAACGCGCCCGATGGCTCGCTGCGGTGGCAGGACCCGAATTCGGCAAGCCGCAGCGGCAGATCGCGGTAGCTGCGGATACCCTGATTGAATACCTGAACGTGGCCCGGGCAGTTCATGGGCTTGACCGCGTAGTCGCGCGACTCCGATTCGGTGAAAAACATGTTCTCGCGGAAATTGTCCCAGTGCCCGGAGCGCTTCCAGAGGGAGATGTCGATCACCTGGGGGGTCTTGAGCTCGAGATAGCCGTTCTCGAGTTGCACGCGCCGCATATACTGCTCGATGACCTGCCAGATCACCCAGCCTTTCGGATGCCAGAACACCATCCCCGGCGCTTCGTCCTGCATGTGGAAGAGGTCCAGCTGGCGACCGAGCCGGCGGTGATCGCGCTTTTCCGCTTCCTCGAGCCGGTGCAGGTATGCGTCCTGATCTTCCTTTTTCAGCCATGCCGTGCCGTAGACCCGTTGCAGCATCTCGTTTCTGGAGTCGCCGCGCCAGTAAGCTCCCGCCACCTTCATCAGCTTGAACACCTTGAGCCTGCCGATGGAGGGCACATGCGGGCCGCGGCACAAGTCCACGAAATTGTCCTGTCGATAGAGAGAGATCTGCTCGCCGTCCGGAATCGAGGCGATGATCTCGGCCTTGTAACGCTCGCCCATGCCGTTGAAGTATGCGACCGCCTCATCCCGGGGCATCACGGTGCGCTCGACCCTGATGTCGCGTCCCACGATTTCCGCCATGCGTTTTTCGATTGCCGCGAGATCTTCGGGCGTGAACGGGCGCTTGTAGGAGAAATCGTAGTAGAAGCCGTCCTCGATCACGGGACCGATGGTGACCTGCGCATCCGGGTACAGCTCCTTTACCGCGTGCGCCAGCAGGTGGGCGGTGGAATGACGGATGATTTCCAGGCCTGCCGGGTCCCTGTCCGTCACGATCGCGACTTCCGCGTCGGACGCGATCTCGTGCGCGGTGTCGACCAGCTTGCCGTTGACGCGTCCGGCAAGCGCGGCGCGCGCGAGGCCGGCGCCGATGCTCTGGGCGATCTCGGCGACGGTCACCGGCCGGTCGAACGTCTTGACCGATCCGTCGGGCAGTCGGATATTCGGCATCCTAGCGTTCAAAAAACAAGAGTCAGACCGGCTGCCGCCATCGCCGCCGCTTCTGACTCCGCTCGTTATCCCGCGCGTTGAATATTGCTACACATGTGTTCCAACGCACGGAGTCAAGCCGGCGCTTCCCGCCCCGGCTTAACAACTGGTAGGCGCGATTGGACTCGAACCAACGACCCCCACCATGTCAAGGTGGTGCTCTAACCAGCTGAGCTACGCGCCTGAAAGATGCGGCATTTTATCGGAATCGGGGTCCCGCTTCAAATCGGGCCTGAGTATTGGCATCATGCGATTCCGGAGGAGCGAAATGAAAGCGCTTGTTATTTCCACGGTCGGCATCTTTCAAGGTGTGCCTTGAAATTTCCGGGACTGCTTGCCGCATTGCTGGCGGTCGCGTGCAACGCGCTCGCGGCGGCGGACCGCGGCGTTCGCGGCGACATGGTCGAAATCCCGGCCGGCCCGTTCGTCATGGGCAGCGATAGCGGGCCGCTGGACGAGCGCCCTGCCCATAACGTCACGTTGCCCGCGTATTCGATCGATCGGTATCCGGTCACCAACGCCGAGTTCGTGGAGTTTCTGAATGCAGCGGGCATCCGCAACCCGCAGGGGGAGCGGCTGTTTGACGTCGATGATGCGGATGCGCGCATCCATCGCGTCGACGGCAAATGGACGGCGGATAAAGGATACGAGGATCATCCCGTGGTGGAAGTGCCTTGGGCCGGCGCCCGCGACTACTGCGCCTGGCGCGGGAAGCGGCTGCCCACGGAAGCCGAATGGGAAAAGGCAGCGCGCGGTGGCGACGGCCGCAGATACCCGTGGGGAAGCGCGCCTCCGGATCGCGCGCGTGCGCAATTCAACGCCGGCTGGAACGAAACCGCGCCGGTGACAAGCTTCCCAACGGGAAAGAGTCCCTACGGCGTCGAGGACATGGCGGGCAACGCGTGGGAATGGGTGGCGAGCGCGTACCGCCCCTACCCCTACCGCGCCGACGATGGACGCGAGCATACCGGCGCGGGCCCGGTGCGCGGCACGCGCGGCGGCGGACACGATTCGCCAGCCGCAGAAATCACCGCCACCCAGCGCGGCAGAAATCTCTCGCGGAATCCGGCTTCCGGGCATCACAATATCGGTTTTCGCTGCGCCAGGTGAAAGGCTCGCGCGCTCCCGGAAGCGCCGCGCCGTACATCGGCTCACAACGCGAGTCACGATTTGCATGTTTGCGCCCTCGCACCCGATCGCAGTCACTTTGAGGTTGATATATGGACAGTCGCCACATCGCCGCAGAACTGCTTGAAGCGCTCGACCACGGCCAGATCGTGCCCGGGATCGGGCAATACAATACCGAATTCGGCTGGGAGGAAGCGTATGCGGTAGCCGCGGAGATTGTGCGCCTGCGGCGCGCGCGCGGCGAGCGCACGGTGGGCCGCAAGATAGGCTTCACCAATCGCAAGATATGGGCCGAGTACGGCGCAACCTCTCCGATCTGGGCCCACGTCTATGACGACACGCTGATACATGCACGGGAAGACGCGGCGACCGTGTCGCTCGCCGGCGGCGCGCAGGCCAGGCTGGAGCCGGAGATCGCGTTCAGGCTGCGCGGAACGATCGAGACCGGGTGCCGCGATCCGGCGACGTTGCTTGAAGGGATCGAGTGGTACGCGCCCAGCTTCGAGATCGTCTGCTGCCATTTCCCCGATTGGAAATTCTCGCCACCCGATTCCGCCGCGGACTTCTCGTTTCACTGGCGATTGATCGTCGGCACGCCCGTCCACGTACGGCGCGAGGACATCGCGACGCTCGTCGAGCAATTGCGCGATTGCCAGGTAACGCTCGCCAGGAATGGCGTGACGGTGGGCCGCGGAGTGGGGGCCAACGCGCTCGACCATCCCGCACTCGCGCTCGCGTTTCTGGCCGATCTTCTGAGCAAGCAGCCGCGATTCGATCCGCTCGCCGCCGGCGAAATCATCACGACAGGCACGCTGACGCCCGCGTTTCCGATCAAGCCGGGCGAAACCTGGTCATCACGCTACTCGGGCCTGCGCGCGGTGGGCGGACTGAATCTGACTTTCACCGCATGATGGCGGTTTCGCTCAAAGCCATGCCTGCAGCGATGTCGCGACGCCCAGAAAGGAAAAGAACCCTACCACATCGGTGACGGTGGTGAGCACGATGGAACTCGATTGCGCCGGATCGAAGCCCAGGCGGTTCAAAATGATGGGGATCGCCGCCCCGGAAAAGCCCGCCGCCACCATCGACACCACCATGGCAATCGAGATCACGGCCGCCAGTCCGCCCGATCCGCTCCACAACCATACGCCCAGCGCGCACACCGCGGCAACGGCGAGGCCGTTCAGCAGCCCGACGTTCACTTCCTTGAAGACGACCCGCGGCAGATGCCGCGCGCTGATCTCGCGCAGCGCGAGTCCGCGCATCGTGACGGCCAGCGCCTGGGCGCCGGCATTGCCCGACTGCCCCGCCACCACCGGCAGCAACACCGCCAGCGCGGTGAACCTGGCGATCGTTTCCTCGAAGAGTCCCACGACCGCGGCAGCCAGAAATGCCGTGGCGAGGTTGATCTGCAGCCAGGGCAGCCGCTTCACGACCGCGAACCAGGCATGCGACAAAGCGCGTTCATCCCTGCTCGCGCCGACCATGGTCTGAATGTCGAGACTCGCCTCCTCCTGCAGGGCCTCGAGCAGGGCGCTCTGGTGTATCACGCCCACCAGTCGCCCGGCGACACTCACTACCGGCAGCGTCGGCACGCGGTACTGTTCGATCCGCTCCACGACTTCTTCCCGCGGTGCCGCGTCCAATACCGCCGTCACGACCGCGCGCGCGATCCGTTGCAGCCGTTCGTCCGCCGGGGCCGTCGCGAGATCCTGGATTTCCACGCGCCCCATGAGCCGGTTTTCGTCGTCGACCAGGTAGATATCGCGCAACGCACGATTGCGCTTGAAGCCCTTCATCCGTTCGAGGGCCTCGGCCGCGGTCATGTCGTCCCGGAAATAGGACACCCGTGGATCCATGAGACGACCCGCGGTGTCCGGCGGATACGCGATCAGGGCTTCCACCAGCTTCGCGGCGGCCGGATCCATCCGGCCGAGGAGACGGTCGCGCTGTTCCGTGCCAGACGCGAGCAGCAACTCGGCAGCCAGCGGCGGGTCCATTTCCGTGAGTATCCGTCCCACGGTCGGTTCCGGCAGATGTTCGATCAGGCGTTCCTGCACGTCCGTGGCGAGCTGTTCCCACACCGGAACGACGAGCTGGGCGGGCTGCGCCTCGACCACGCGCGCCGCCTGGTCGGCCGGCAGTGCTTCGAGCTTGCGCGCAGCTTCGCGCGGGTAATCCCGCAGGTAGCGGTTCTCCAGTGCCACGATCGCGGATTCAGCGCTCATCGCTCTTCCTTTCGCTTGCCACGGACGGCACCGGCGGCAGCGTCCCGACCACGATTTCCGCCAGTGCCGAGAGCGTCTGCCAGTAAGCGCCAAACGCCCCGCTGACCAGGTTCGGTGCCGAACGCACCGCCGGTCCGGAGAGCGCGCTGGTCAGCGCATGACGGTGCAGCGCGCCCACGAGACGGTTCTCGCGCTCCACCACCGGCAGCACGTGGAATTCGTCCCAGCCCGAATTGTTGGCGACCGCGGACACCGAAGCGAGCGCGGACACGACATGCTCCGGCACTCGCATGACGGCCGACAGCGGCTGGCGCGGACCGCACCGCAGGAGGGATCCGAGGCTCACCACGCCGATCAGACGCCGCTGCCCATTGGAAACAAACAGGCAATCGCCGAGGTCACCCCGGAACTTCCTGACTTCTTCCAGCGCTTCGGCAGCGGACATCCCGGCGCCGAGCGCCATCGGCCACGGATCCATGGACGCGCCGCACGTGCCCCTGGGATAGCCGATGAGCAGCCGGATGGCAATCGATATGCCGACCGGCAACGCGGAGAGCAGTTTCATCTGACGGCCGGCGGGAAGGTGCTGAACAATCTGTGCCGCGGCTTGCGGACCCATCATCTGAATCAGCTCAACGACCCGGGAATCCTCCAGCGATTCGAAGATGCGCGCGCAATACGGCGGCCCGCCGTGCCGCAGAATCGGCGCCGCGAGCCGCGGCTCGAGGGCAGCGACAAAAGCCGCGGTATCGACCGCACCCAGACCTTCCAGGACGCGCGCGGCGTCGGCGGGATGCGCCTCGACAAATGCGGTCGACAGTCCATTGACTTCACGCATCGGCGCTCCGTGGCGCAAGCAGCGCGATCGGCTCTTCATTGTAGACCTTGGCCGGAATGCTGAGACGGCCCTGCTCCGTCTCCAGCACGATGGATACCGCGGTAATTTCCAGAATCATCCCCTCCTCGTTCCCGACGCGCACGCGCTGCCCGGCGCGGAACGCCTGCCGGACATAATATGCGCCGATCAGATTGGCCACATAAGATCGAGCCCCCAGGCTGACCGCAAGGGCGACCCCGCCGACGACCGCGCCCGTTACGACCGCGGCGAGAATCACGAGAAAAGTTATTTTGATGCCGATCTGATCGGCGCCCACCGCCACCGCCGTAACCAGGATCGTGCCCTGAACGATGCGCCCGAGGAGCACGCGCTGCCGTTCAGGGAGTGCCGGCAGCGTGGCCACCGTGAGATCGCGCGCCAGTCCGGAAAGCAGCACCCCCGCGAGGATGATCAAGGCGCCGGCCATCAGCGTCGGCAGATAAGTCACGAGACCCTGCAGCCACGACGAGAACGCACCCAGACCCAGCACGTGCGTCGCGGCCGCGACGAAAAACAGCATCACCACCCAGAACAGGATGCTGCCCACGATTTCCACCGCGGCCGAAGGGATGCGGGATGTCTTTTCAGGAGCCCCGCGCGACAGGCGCAGGAAAAGCAGTTCCAGCACGTGCATCAGCTTCACGGCGACGCCGCGCAGCAGCCGCGCAACGATCCAGCCGGCCAGCAGCAGCACCACCGCGCCGAGCAGGTTCGGCAGATATTCGCCGATGCGCGAAGTGACCTGCGAGAACGCACTCGCCAGCGCCGAACTCAGGTTGTCATAAGTGTTCAACGCGGCCTCCCTTCGTGACACGTTTCAGCGGCGCGCGGCCCGCACGACACCGCGCACCTCCCTGATCATCGCCAGCACGCGGTGCAGCTGGTCGAGATTGCTGACTTCCACGGTAAAACGCATGCGTGCCGCGAGCTCGCTGCTCAACGAATTGGTCGCGGTCACGTTGATGCGATCCCGTGACAGCACGTCCGAGATGTCGCGCAGCAAACCCGTCCTGTCCACCGCCTCGACTTCGATATCCACGGGAAACGTCGCCCCTTCCGCCGCACCCCATTCAGCGCTGACGCATCGCGCGGGATCGAGACGCTTCGTGTTGGCGCAAGTCTTACGGTGCACGGTGACACCTCGCCCGCGGGTGACGAAGCCCACGATCGGATCAGGGGGGGCGGGCTTGCAGCACTTGGCCGGCACGGTGAGCAGCTTGTCGACACCGACGACCAGCACGCTCCCCTGCGTCCTGGCGCGTGGCTTGCGCGTGATGACCTGTTCTTCTTCCGCCTGGGGCGGCCGCGGCTCATCGCCACGCAACGCTTCCTGCAGTTGTCTGGGCCCGATCTCGCCGCGTCCCACGGCCACCAGAAAATCGTTGAGCCTCGAGTAACCGAATTCCCCTGAAAGTTTGTCGAGGTTGAGTCCCGTCATGCCGTGGCGCTGCAATTCCCGGTCGAGTTGCGCCCGCCCCTGCGTCACGGCGGTCTCGTAATTCTGACGTTTGAACCACTGGCGGATCTTGTTGCGCGCGCCGTGGCTGCGGATATAGCCCAGTTGCGGGTTCAGCCAGTCGCGGCTGGGTCCGCCCTGCTTCGCAGCGAGAATCTCCACCTGCTGACCGTTGGCGAGCGGCGTATTGAGCGGAACCATGACCCCGTCGACTTTTGCGCCGCGGCAGTGATGCCCGAGTTCGGTATGAACGTGGTAGGCAAAATCGATGGGGGTGGCGCCCTTTGGCAGGTCGATGACCTTGCCCTGCGGCGTCAGGACGTAGACGGTATCCTCGAACAGCCCGGTCTTGAACTGCTCGGCCAGCTCGGTTGCGTCGCTTACTTCGTCCTTCCATTCGAGGATCTGCCGCAGCCACGCGATTTTTTCGTCATAACCCTTGTCGTGACGCGAACCCTCCTTGTAGCGCCAGTGGGCGGCAACCCCGAGCTCGGAGTTCTGGTGCATTTCATGGGTCCGGATCTGGATCTCGACCGCCTTGCCTTCGGGGCCGATGACCGCCGTGTGCAGCGACCGGTAGTTGTTGGTTTTGGGACGCGCGATGTAGTCGTCGAATTCTTTTGGAATCGGCGACCAGACGTGATGCACGAGACCCAGTGCCGCATAGCAATCCTTCACGTCCTCAACCAGAATGCGGACCGCTCTCACATCGTAAAGCGCTTCAAAATCAAGTCCTTTTCCTTTCATCTTCTTATAAATACTGAAGATATGCTTGGGACGGCCAGTGACCTCCGCGGCAATACCGGCACGTGCCAATTCGCCTTTGATGACGGCGATCACCCCCTCGATGTAGCGCTCGCGGTCGCTCCGCTTCTCGTCAATCAGCCGCGCAATGCGTTTATAGGTCTCCGGTTCCAGGACGCGGAACGCCAGGTCCTCGAGCTCCCACTTGAGCTGCCATACCCCCAGACGGTTGGCAAGCGGGGCGAAGATGTCACGCGTGATTTCCGCCGCCTCCCTTCTCAGGGCCTCGTTCTCGCCGCGGATGACGTAGCGCAGTTCCTGCGTGTGGTCAGCCAGCTTGATCAGCACCACCCGTACATCCTGCACCATGGCGAGCAGCATCTTGCGCAAGGCTTCGAGTTGCGCGGCCTGCCGTTCCGGCTTCTGCGCCGCCGCACGACGGCTGGAAAGCGCACCGATCTCCTCCATGCGCACCACCCCTTCCGCGAGATCCGCAACCGCGCCGCCGAATCGCGTCCGCACTGTCTCGGCGGCATCCGGAGTGCAATCGAGGCACCGGAACAGGAGCGCTGCGGTCAGGGTTTCGGCGTCGAGCTTCAGTTCGATGAGTATGCCTGCAACCGCAAGCGTGCGATCGAGGACATGCTCGCCGCCGGCCAGCCGCCGTCCCGCGTAAAGCGGCACGACGAATTCGAGCGCCCGGCGCAGGCCGGCAATCTCCGCCGGCGCCACGTGCTGTGCCGCGTTCTCAAGCCAGCCTTGCACCGCGGCATCTTCGACCCTGACCAGTTGCAGTTGCGTTGCCTTCACGAGGTTCCCGTCACCAGTCGCGGATTCCGCGGAGAAAAACCCCTTGTACAGAACAGCCTTCACCGTCGGAGTTCCGGTGCGCCGTGCCGTGCGGCATGAACCTGTCCGCCTGCTCCGGCGCCCCCACTCCGATTCTCGTGGCGCACCGGCTTTGGGCATATTGTTCATTCATTTCCCGGACCGGCGCAAGCATCGGATCGGGAGCGATACCTGACAATCGTGAAACACACGCGCTTTTTTGACAAAACCGTCTCCGGAGCAGAGCATTACCATCTGCAGCAATCCGAGTCGCGATGGATGGCACACCGGTTGCTTTAAGAGTGCCTAACATAATGAACCACGTGTGCGGTTCATCATGTTGGGCGCTCTAAGGGATACCATGATCAATCCGGCCGCAAAGCGAGACGATGGCGTCCGGCCATCCACGGTCTACAACGAAATGTATGACGAGGCCGGCGCGGTCCACCCGCATTACGCGGCGTATGCGGAATGGCTGGCGGACAAGCCTCCCGAGTATTTGCTGCAAAAGCAACGCGAGGCCGATATTCTTTACGCCCGCCTCGGCATCACGTTCGCGGTGTACGGGGACGAGACCGGCGTCGAACGCTCCATTCCCTTCGACATCATTCCACGCATCCTGCGTCCCGATGCATGGAAGATCATCTATGACGGCACCTGCCAGCGGGTGCGGGCCCTCAACGCCTTTCTCAAGGATATCTACCACGACCAGGAGATACTCCGAGCCGGGCTGATCCCGGAACAGCACATCTTCGCAAACAGGCTCTACCGTCCGGAAATGCGCGGGTTCGACGTGCCGGGCGACGTCTACATCCACATCGCCGGCATCGACATCGTCAAAACCGGCCAGGACGCGTTCTTTGTGCTCGAGGACAATCTGCGCACGCCCTCCGGGGTGTCGTACATGCTCGAAAACCGCAAGATGATGATGCGGCTGTTTCCCGAACTGTTCTCGCGCATGGCTGTGGCGCCGATCGACCACTACACCGACGTGCTGCTCGATAACCTCCGCGCGGTGGCGCCTCCCGGCGTAACGAATCCCACGGTCGCGGTGCTGACGCCCGGCCCGTACAACAGCGCCTATTTCGAGCACGCGTTCCTCGCGCAGCAGATGGGCGTCGAGCTGGTGGAAGGCCAGGACCTCTTCGTCGCGCAGGACGCGGTCTTCATGCGCACCACCTCGGGCCCGCAGCGCGTGGACGTGATCTACCGCCGCATCGACGATGATTTCCTCGACCCGCTCGCATTCCGTCCGGACTCGGTTCTCGGGGTCGCCGGGTTGTTCTCGGCATACCGGGCCGGAAACGTGACGCTCGCCAACGCGATCGGCACCGGGATTGCGGACGACAAATCGATCTACACGTACGTGCCCGACATGATCGCGTTCTACCTGGGCGAAAAGCCGATGCTCGCCAACGTGCCGACTTACCGCCTCTCGAAGCCGGAGGACCTCAAGTATGTGCTCGATCATCTCCACGAACTGGTGGTGAAGGAAGTTCAGGGCTCCGGGGGCTATGGCATGCTGGTCGGGCCCGCCGCGACCCGGGACGAGCGCGCCGCTTTTCGCGAGCGCGTGCTGGGCAACCCGGCCAATTACATCGCCCAACCGACGCTCGCCCTTTCGACCTGCCCCACCTTTTGCGGCTCGGCCATCGCGCCGCGCCATGTCGACCTGAGGCCTTACGTGTTGAGCGGCAAGACGGTGACCCTGGTGCCGGGCGGGCTCACCCGCGTGGCGCTGCGGGAGGGGTCTCTCGTAGTCAACTCCTCGCAGGGCGGAGGGACCAAGGACACGTGGGTGCTCGAAGACTGATCCTTGCTTTGCAATGCTGAGCCGCGTCGCCAATAACCTGTTCTGGATGTCGCGCCACATCGAGCGCGCGGAAAACACCGCGCGCCTGCTCGATGTCACCTACCGCATGTCGCTGCTCCCTTACCGCATTCTCGAACCCGGACAGTCATGGGCCGAGCCGTGGGCGCTGCCGCTGGTCATCAACGGTCTCGCGACCGCCTATTACGAACGCTACCCGGGAGCCCTCGGGCCGGACGACGTGCTGCGATTCATGGTGTTCGACGCGGCGAACCCGTCGAGCATCTACGCCTGCATCCACACGGCGCGGGAGAATGCGCGCGTCGTGCGGGGTGCGATTACCTCGGAAATGTACGAAGACATTAACGCGTTCTGGCTGGAACTGCGCAACCGCGACTACGCGGGCATCCGCACCGGGGGCCTCAGCGAGTTCTTCGACTGGGTGAAAATGCGCTCCCATCAGTTCCGCGGCGTCACGTTCGGCACATCACTTCGTGACGAGGGTTACAGTTTCACCCGCCTCGGCACCTTTATCGAGCGCGCCGACAACACGGCGCGCCTGCTGGACGTGAAATATCACACGCTGCTGCCGAGCGTGGCCGACGTCGGCGGGGCCGTTGACTACTACCAGTGGGGCGCGCTGCTGAGGTCGCTGAGCGCCTTCGACGCCTACCGCAAGGTGTACCGCGACGTGATCATGCCCAGGCGCGTCGCGGAACTGCTCATCCTGCGCGACGACGTGCCGCGCTCGCTGCATGCCTGCATGAACGAGATCTACGAAATCCTGCGCGACATTTGCGAATCCTCTTCCCGGGAGGTCGAGCGCCTGGCCGGAGAACTGCACGCACAACTGTACTACGGGCGCACCGAACAGATCATCAGCCTCGGACTGCACGAGTACCTCATGGGCTTTCTGGAAAAACTGGGCGCGCTGAACGACGAGATCAACAGGCATTTTCTGGTGCCGGTGTATCCTCAGCAGCAGGCCGCGACCGCGCGACGTTGAAGCGTCGTCGCATCGCCGCTTGTCAATGCGTGGTGTTTGGCCTAAGCTTCGCGCCTTATCCGCCTGGATGCCTCGATGACCTACTGTGTTGCCGTAGTGCTGGACGCCGGCATGGTGTTCGCATCCGATTCGCGCACCTCGGCCGGGGTCGACCACGTGTCGAGCTTTCGCAAGATGCGCATTTTCGCGGACGAGGACGATCGCATCATCGTGATCCTCTCCTCCGGCAACCTGTCGATCACGCAAAGCGTGGTCAACATTCTCGACCACCACGCGCGCCATCCGGATTCGAAGAAGACCATCATGAATCTCACTTCGATGATCGAGGTCGCCGAACTGGTGGGCGACACCCTGCGTGAGGTGAGGCGCCGGGACGGACCGTACCTGGAACAGAGCAAGGTCGACGCGAGCGCTTCCTTCCTCGTCGGGGGCCAGATCAGTGGCGAGCGGCAGCGCCTGTTCAACATCTACAGCGAAGGCAACTTCATCGAAGCGACGCGCGATACCCCCTACTTCCAGATCGGGGAGAGCAAGTACGGCAAGCCCGTGATCGATCGCGTGATCAAATGCAACACCGGTATTCTCGAAGCGACCAAGTGCATTCTCGTGTCGTTCGACTCCACGATGCGCAGCAACATCTCGGTGGGGCTGCCGATCGATCTCCTGATCTACGCCCGCGACAGCCTGAAGATAGACATGCAGCGCCGGATCGAGGAAGCGGACCCCTACTTCACCATGATCCACCAGCAATGGGGCGAGGGGCTGCGCAAGGTGTTCGCGGAACTGCCGAACCCCGAGTGGGATGTCGGGGCGCGGTTCTAAGGCGCGCGCGGCCTGCCCGCCCATCTCGGATCTTGCGGCGTGAGCGTCCAGGTTGCCCTTCATCACCGGACGCGCTATCGCTACGATCGGCCGGTAGCGCTCTCCCCTCAGGAGATCCGTCTGCGTCCGGCGCCCCACTGCCGCACATCCATTTTGGGCTATTCGCTCAACGTCACGCCGGAAAAGCATTTCGTCAACTGGCAGCAGGATCCTTTCGGCAACCATATCGCGCGCTTCGTATTTCCCGGGAAAACGACCGAGTTCACGATTACGGTCGATCTCATTGCGGATATGGCGGTGATCAACCCCTTCGATTTCTTCTTGGAAAGCCACGCCGAGCGCTTTCCCTTCGCCTACCGCGCGGATCTCGCCCGGGACCTCGCGCCTTTCCTCGCGCTCGACGAACACGGTCCGCTGCTCATGCGCTGGATTGAGGACCGGCGCAAGGGCTTCAGGGAAGGCGACACCATAAATTTTCTGGTGGACACGAACCGTCGGCTGCGGCAGGACATCGGGTACCTCGTGAGGGTGGAACCGGGCGTGCAAACCTGCGAGCAGACACTCGCCGCAGGCAGCGGCTCCTGCCGCGACAGTGCCTGGCTGCTCACCCAGATCCTGCGCCATTTCGGGCTCGCCGCGCGCTTCGTATCCGGGTATCTCGTCCAGCTGGCACCCGATATCAGGCCGCTCGACGGGCCCCTCGGCCCGGAGCGTGATTTCACCGATCTGCATGCGTGGACCGAGGCCTACATCCCGGGCGCCGGTTGGATCGGCCTCGATCCCACGTCGGGACTGCTCGCGGGGGAAGGCCACATCCCTCTTGCCTGTACGCCCTCACCGGCCGGCGCGGCGCCCGTCACCGGGGCGGTCGACCCGAGCGAGCCGCAGTTCTCGATCGAGATGTCGGTCGCGCGTATTCACGAGGATCCGCGCGTCACCAGACCCTACACCGAGAGCCAATGGCAGGCGATCGACGACTTGGCCCACGCGGTGGATGCCGAATTCAAGGCCGGCGACGTACGCCTTACCCAGGGCGGCGAACCCACCTTCGTTGCCGGCGACGAATCGAACAGTCCCGAGTGGAATACGGCTGCCCTCTCTCCCGGAAAATGGAAGCTCGCCGAGCAACTCGCCTGGCGACTCCGGGACCGGTTTGCGCCGGGCGGGCTCGTCTTTTACGGTCAGGGCAAGTGGTACCCGGGAGAGCCTCTGCCGCGTTGGGCGCTCGGCGTCTTCTGGAGACTGGACGGGAAACCGGTGTGGCGCGATCCCGCGCTGATCGCCCGCGAGTCGACGCCCGACCATGCGACGCCAGCCGATGCACGGCGCCTGGCGCAGCGTATTGCGGAAGCACTTGGATTCGATCGCGGTTATCCCATCGAAGCCTACGAGGATCCTCTGCCCCTGCTGCAAGCCGAGGGCCGTCTTCCGGTCAACGTCGATCCGGCGCGCACACCGCTCAGGACCGATACCGAACGCGCCCGTCTTGCGCGCATGCTGGAACGCGGCCTGGAAAAACCGCGAGGCGTCGTCTTGCCGCTGTGCGCGCGCCAACCCGGCGGTCAGTCCGCGGCGGAAACGACATGGGAAAGCACGCCTTGGCCGCTCAGGCGCGGGCGCCTGTTTCTTCTGCCCGGCGATGCGCCAATGGGCGACCGTCTGCCGCTCGCGTCGCTGCCCGAACTGCTTCCGGAGGAGATGGAACCCGGGTTCGCTCGCGATCCGTTCGACGAGCGGGGCGATCTGCACGATGCGCATACCGTCGCGGAAAAAAAGCGCCATGCGCGCGTGAAGCCCGGCCACACGACACCGCGCGAAGTGGTGCGCACGGCGCTGTGCGTGGAAGTCCGCGACGGCCGTCTCCACGTATTCATCCCGCCGCTGCAGCGGGCGGAGGATTTCCTCGATCTGGCGGCCGTCGTGGAACGCGCGACCGAAGAACTCGGCGTGCGCGTCCGGCTGGAGGGCTACGCACCGCCTTTCGACCCACGGCTCAGGGTTCTGAACGTCACGCCTGATCCCGGCGTAATCGAGGTCAACATCCACCCGGCATCGAGCTGGGAAGAATTGACGCAAAATACCTTCGCACTCTATGAAGAAGCACGGACGAACCGGCTCGTCGCCGAGAAGTTCACGCTCGATGGACGGCACACCGGTACCGGTGGCGGCAACCATGTCACGCTCGGTGGCCCTACGCCGGCGGACAGCCCCCTGCTGCGGCGTCCCGATCTGCTGAGGAGCCTGATCACGTACTGGCAGAACCATCCGGCGCTGTCGTACCTGTTCTCGGGAACGTTTATCGGCCCGACCAGCCAGGCCCCGCGTGTGGACGAGGCACGCGACGACGCCCTGTACGAACTCGAGATCGCCTTCCAGCAGATGGCCCTGAGGCAGAAAGCGGGCGCAGAATCGCTGACGCCCTGGCTCGTCGATCGCCTGCTGAGAAACCTGCTCGTGGACCTCACCGGCAACACGCACCGCGCGGAATTCTGCATCGACAAGCTCTATTCGCCCGACGGCCCTGCCGGACGGCTCGGCCTGCTCGAATTCCGCGCTTTCGAGATGCCGCCGCACCCGCGGATGAGCCTCGTGCAGATGCTTTTGCTGCGTGCCCTCGTCGCGCGGTTCTGGAAGACGCCGTACGAAGGAGGACTCATCCGCTGGGGCACGCAGCTGCACGATCGATTCATGCTGCCGCACTTCGTCGAAGCGGACATTAATGACGTGGGAAGGGATCTGCGAAGGGCGGGCCATGCGTTCGATTCCTCGTGGTTCGCGCCTTTCATCGAGTTTCGTTTTCCGCGCTACGGCACGGTCGTCTACGAGAACATCCGGGTCGAACTGCGCCAAGCGCTGGAGCCGTGGCACGTTCTCGGAGAGGAGATGAGCAGCGGCGGCACGGCCCGTTACGTGGACTCTTCCGTCGAGCGCCTGCAGGTGCATGTGAACGGACTCACCGCAGCGCGCTACGTCATCGCCTGCAATGGCCGCGCGCTGCCGCTGCACCCCACGGGAATTCCGGGCGAATTCGTCGCCGGAGTGCGCTTCCGGGCCCGCAATCCGCCTTCGGCCCTTCACCCCACCATCGGTGTGCATGCGCCGCTCGTCTTCGATATCGTGGACACCTGGAGCGGGCGATCGATCGGCGGCTGCACTTACCATGTCTCGCATCCCGGCGGTCGCGATTACGACGCCGTTCCCGTGAATGCGGGCGAAGCCGAAGCGCGACGCACGGCCCGCTTCTGGGACCACGGCCACACGCCCGGGCCGATGACGGTCCAGCCTGAGCTTATGAACCCGAGTTTCCCGCTGACGCTCGATCTGCGCTGGTCGCCGGAGCAGCAAATTCAATAGACAGGATTTACACGATTAACAGGATTGTGTTTGGTGCCTTTGATCCAATCTCGTAAATCCTGTAAATCCCGTCTATTCCTGCCCGGTGCTCAGCCGATGACCAAGCAACGCTGCCCGTGGGCCGAAGTCAACGAACTCGAAATCGCCTATCACGACACCGAGTGGGGCGTCCCCGTCCATCACGACCGCAAGTGGTTTGAATTCCTCATCCTCGAAGGCGCGCAGGCCGGCCTGAGCTGGGACACCATCCTCAGAAAGCGCGAGAATTACCGCCGTGCGTTCGCCCGTTTCGACACGGCAGCCGGCGCGCGGTTCGGCCGCAGGGAATTCGCCGCGCTCATGAAGGATCCGGGCATCGTTCGCAACCGGCTCAAGATCGAATCCGCGATCGGCAACGCCAGGGCATTCCTCGCGGTGCAGGAAGAGTCCGGCAGCTTCGATCGCTATATCTGGCGCTTCGTCGGCGGGGAACCAAGACGGAACCGCTGGATGAATGTGAAGCAGGTCCCCGCCTTCACCCCGGAGTCCGACGCCATGAGCAAGGACCTGAAGAGGCGCGGCTTCCGCTTCGTCGGCGGCACCATCTGCTACGCTTTCATGCAGGCGACCGGCATGGTGAACGACCACCTGGCCGGCTGCTTCAGGCACAGCCAACTCCGGGGCTGAGGGCCGCACGCTTGCCTCCTAGAACTCTCCGGGTTCGGGCACCGGATCGTCGATGAACGCGCTCTGCCAGTAACGGCGGTAGATAGCGCGATGCGGCTCGATTCGCATCGCGCCGGCGGCGGTGAATACCAGCGTGACCGCGCCGTCGCGATCCGTCCGGTAGATCCGGCTGCCGATCGCCCGGTAGCGTTCCACCACGTCCTCGTGCGGGTGGCCGAACCGGTTGCGGTAGCCCACGGGAAACAGGACGACCTGCGGATTCACCGCCGCCACGAATTCCGGCGACGAGGACGTCTTGCTGCCCTGATGGGGCGCGACCAGCACATCCGCAAGCAGCGCCTCGCGGTGCGCCGCCAGCAGGGCTTCTTCGCCGCCGCGCTCGATGTCCCCCGGCAGCAGCACGTATCCCGCGCGCGTGGAAATCTTCAGAACGCAACTGCGGTCGTTGTCCTTGATGCGCGCTTCGTCGTAACTGTCGCGCCCCGGATGCAGGATCTCGAAGCGTATGCCGTCCCACTCCCAGCTCTGCCCGGAAAAACAGCGCAGCGCGTGCTCGGTTTCCATCAGCAGCGGATCCAGGTCGGGCAGCGACGTGAGCATCCAGTCCACCGGCAGCGCCTGCAGGACCGAGACCGCGCCACCGCTGTGGTCGATGTCGTCGTGGCTGACGATCAGCCCGTCGAGCCGGCGGATGCCGGCGGCGCGAAGATACGGGACGATGATGCGGTTACCGCTGTCGGCGCCGGGAGCGAATGCCGGTCCGGTATCGTAGAGCAGGGCATGATGGCGCGTCCGGGCGACGATCGCCAGACCGTGGCCGACATCGAGCACGGCGAGCCTCAATTCGCCGGCCTCAAGCTGCGGCGGGGGCATGAGGAACAGAGGGAAGAACCCGGCCACCCCGAGCCAACGCCCCGGGGCGCCCCGGGGAAGCAGCAGCCAGGCCACCCCGGCCACCGCGGCGATGACCGCCCAGCGCGGCGGCGCATGTTGCTGCCACACCGCTACCGGCAGCTCGCTCATTGTTTCGAGCACCCACATGCACCAGCTCATGACTTCATGCGCCGCGACCAGAACGAGGTCAAAGGGCAACACGGCGCCCAGAAGCGTGAGCGGCACCACGACCAGGCTCACCACCGGGATCGCGATGGCGTTGGCGAACGGCGACACGATCGAAACCTGCTGAAACAGCGCGATCAGCGGTGGAATCAGGCCCAGGGTCACCGCCCACTGCACGATCGCCCAGTTCTTGAGCCAGTGGGGCTGTACGAGCCTGCCCACGGTGACGTACATGATCAACGCGACCGCTCCGAAAGACAGCCAGAAACCCGGCGCCAGCACGGCCCACGGATCGAGCACCACGACGACCAGCAATGCCATGACGAGCACCGTCGAAACGGAGCCCGTCACGCCCAGCCACAACGCGATGGCCGCCACCGTCAGCATGTAGAGCGTGCGCTGCGCCGGAACCGCGAACCCTGCGAGCATGGCGTAGGCGAATGCGGCGAAGAACCCCGTTGCGGCTGCCGCCTTGCGCGCCGGCAGCCGCAGCGTGAGCCGGGCGCTTCGACACCACGACCAGTACGCAAACGCGAAAGCGAGGCCGGAGATCATCGTTACGTGCAGGCCGGATATGCTCATCAGATGATTGACGCCGGTGCGCGTGAACACCTGCCATTGCGAGAGTGGTATCGCCCGCTGGTCGCCGACCGCCAATGCCACGATCACGCCGGCGTAGGGTGCGTCGGGCAGCGCGCGCCGGATCCGCCCGCGCACCGCCTCCCGCGCCGCCTCGATCCAGTAGCGCGGCTCCTGCACCATCGCTGCCAGGCGGCGATTGTCGCCCTTTGTCCGGACATAGCCGACGGCGCGGATGCCGCGCTCCAGCAGCCATGCCTCGTAGTCGAACCCGTTCGGATTGGCGGTGCCGCGCGGACGGCGCAGCCGCACCGTGAGCTGCCAGCGCTCGCCGCTGCGCAGGTCGGGACGCGTTGCCGCACGCCCGGTCCGGCCGGAGCCGCCCCACCAGTTCAGCGCGATGCGCCGCGGGACCGCGGCACTCTCCGTCAGCACCGTTTCCACGTCGAGATCGAAACGCACGCTGCGCTCGGTTACTTGCGGCAGGCCCGCCACTACCCCCAGGATCGTGATGTCCCGCCCTTCCCAATGCGCGGGCAGCGCCTCGGAAAGGCGCGCCTGCGCGAGAAACGCCGCCCAATAGAATCCAAGGGCAAAGCAGAGCATCCTGACCAGGGCTTTCCGAATCAGTCCGGCGGCGCGTTCCGCTTTCGGCAGGAAGGGTATCGCGAGCGCGGGCAGACACAGCAGCCACGCGCCGCCCGGAGCCGGCAACTCGGCGCGCTGTTGCAGCATCCAGACGCCGGCGGCAAACAGGAGAATATTGATGCGCATGGGCACGGAGATCCTCCGTCCCTAACGCGCGGAAGCCCAGCCGGTGGACGATTTTGGTTAGAATCCTCTTATTTCCCGCTTCGAGCCGGTTCGCATCAGGACATGCCGCGCAAGTTCTTCCGTAAATTCCTGCCGAGCCACGAGCGCGTCAAGCAGAATCGTCATATCGCCCGCTTCGGGCCCTGGCTGCAACATCACAACCTGTGGCACCTGCATCGCCGCTCGGTCGCGGGAGGCGTGGCGGTCGGCCTGTTCGCGGGCCTCGTGCCGGGCAGCAATCCGGTGCAGTTCACGGTGAGCGCCCTGCTCGCGATCGGTTTCCACGTGAACCTGCCGATTGCCGTGATCGTGACGCTGTATTCGAATCCCTTCACCATCGTTCCCCTCTATGTCGCGGCTTTCAAGCTGGGGCAGTACGTCATGCTGCAAACGAACGGAAACCTGCCCCCGCTCGCCTTCAGTCTCGAAGGCAAGGGCTTCAGCGAGTGGCTCCCCGCCGCGCTCGAATGGCTCTCCAGCGTCGGCAAGCCGCTGGTGATCGGGCTGCCCCTGCTCGCCGTGCTGCTCGCCGTCGCCGGCTATTTCCTGGTCGACTGGACGTGGCAGCTGCATGTGCGCTACGAATGGTACCAGCGGCGGCGGCGGCGCGCCGCCCGCAACGCTCCGCGGACATGAAGCCGCAGTACTGGAAACAGGCGACGCGCGAGCTCGCCGCGCGCGACGCGGTGCTCGGCGCCCTGATCGGGAGATTGAGGCACGCCGTCCTCGCCAGCCGCGGTGACGCATTTCAGACGCTGGCGCGCGCGATCGTCGGGCAGCAGATATCGGTCAAAGCCGCTCACAGCGTCTGGGACCGGCTCGCCCGCGAGATTTCCTTCGTGACGCCGTCCGCCGTCGTCAACGCGGGCGCCTTCCGGCTGCGAAGTTGCGGACTTTCGGGCCGGAAGGTCGAATATCTTTGCGATCTCGCCACGCGCTTCCATTCCGGCGCGCTCGATATCGCGGCCCTGTCGCGGTTCGAGGACGAGGACCTGATCGCCGAGCTCACGCGCGTCAAGGGCATCGGGCGCTGGACCGCGGAAATGTTTCTGATCTTCCACATGGCCCGCCCCGACGTACTGCCCCTCGACGACATCGGACTGCAGCGCGCGATGAGCCTGCATTACAACCGCGGGCGGGCGCTCTCCCGGCGCCGGATGCGCGGCATCGGCGACACCTGGGCGCCGTGGCGCTCCGTTGCGACGTGGTACCTGTGGCGAAGTCTCGATCCGATACCGGTGGAATACTGATGACGCACGCCGAATTCCGGCGCGCCTACAGCGCGGGCGAAATCAGAGTCGAAATCGATCCCGCGATGGCGGGGCGTTACCTGAGCGCCCGCCTCCTGCTGCCCTTCGTCATGATGCCCGTGGTGGGTGCGGGCGTCGCACTCGCCCTCGTCGGCTGGGTCTGGACGGGACTCGCGGTGATCGCCATGGGCATCGTCGCGCCGCGACTGGTCAAGCGCTCCGCGTCGCGGTTCGTTCTGACGCAGGCTCTGGAGGACGAGCGCATCTATGGCGAGGTGACCGGGACGAATATCCTCCGCGTCCTGCCTGCGCCGTAACGCCGCGAAACGCCGCGGGCATCGCTTCCGCGCCCGCGGTCCCCGCCCGGTTCACTCCGCTCGGCCGGCACTTTGCAGCACACCATCGATCAGCCGCAGGATGCGGTCGGCGCGCGCCGCGATCCTTTCGTCATGCGTGACGATGACGAAGCTCGTTCCCAGGTCGCGGTTGAGTTTCAGCATCAGCTCGAACACCGCTTCGGCGTTGTGCCGGTCCAGGTTTCCGGTGGGCTCGTCGGCCAGCACGCATGCCGGCCGCGTGACGAGCGCGCGCGCGAGCGCGACGCGCTGGCGTTCTCCGCCCGACAGCTCTCCCGGCGTGTGCCTGAGGCGATGGCTCAAGCCCACTCCGGCGAGCATTTCCGCCGCCTTCGCGCAGGCCTCTTCCCGCGCCATCCGCCGGATGAAGAGCGGCATCGCCACGTTTTCCACCGCGGTGAATTCCGGCAGCAAATGGTGGAACTGGTAGACGAAGCCCAGCGCATGGTTGCGCGTGTATCCGCGCTCGGCCTCGCTCCGGCCGCGCAGATCGCGGTCGAGAATGCGGATTTCTCCCCCGGTCGCCTCATCGAGCCCGCCGAGCAAATGCAGGAGCGTGCTCTTGCCGGAGCCGGACGCGCCGACGATCGCCACGCGCTCGCCGGAACGCACCTCGAGGTCGACCCCGAGCAGCACCGGGACCTCGACCTCGCCCTGAAAATAGGTCTTGCGCAGGTCGCGGCACGACAGGACGATCTGATCAGGATCCGCGGTCCCGCCCACCCCCTTTTCACCCCGCTCCGGCTTCACGTCGCTCGCCTCACTCATACCTCAGCGCCTCCGCCGGATTCACTTTCGCGGCGCGGTAGCTGGGATAGATCGTGGCCAGCAGGCTCAGCACGAACGAGGCGACGGCAGTCATGACGACGTCGGGCGCCTGCAGTTCCGAAGGCAGATCGGAGATCAGATACACGTCCTTGGCGAAGAACTTGAACCCGAACAGGTTTTCAATGAACAGCACCACGCTGTCGACGTTGAGCGCCAGCAGCACCCCGCTCGCGACGCCCAGCACGGTGCCCAGCACGCCGATCATCGTGCCCTGCACCATGAATATCCGGGTGATGCTCGCCGGACTTGCGCCGAGCGTGCGCAGGATCGCGATGTCCGAGTGCTTGTCCTTCACCGCCATGACCAGGCTCGAGACGATGTTGAATGCGGCCACCGCGATGATCAGAAAGATGATCAGGAACATCATGCGCTTCTCGATCTGGATCGCGCGCAGCAGGTTGGCGTGCTGCAGGGTCCAGTCGCTGATGTACACTTCGGCCGAAACAAGACGCGCGAGTTCGCGCGACACCGCCATCGACTGGAACAGATCCTTGAGCTTGAGCCGCACGCCCGAGACCGCGTCGCCGAAGCGGAACAGGATCTGCGCGTCCTCGAGATGCACGAGCGCGAGTCCCGAATCGTATT
This sequence comes from Betaproteobacteria bacterium, assembly GCA_016202605.1. GTDB lineage: Bacteria > Pseudomonadota > Gammaproteobacteria > Burkholderiales > SG8-41 > DSOT01. Next base: position 20,838 of record JACQOJ010000034.1, on the reverse strand, counting down.
CATAGTGGTCCACGTTGAAGACGCCGACCACCGTGAACTGCTTCAACCGCGGCAGGATGCCGGCCGGCGTCACCTGTCCCTGCGGGGCGACGAGGACGACCCTCTCGCCGACGGAAACGCCGAGGGCGCGCGCGAGCTGGGCGCCGAGAACGATCCCGAATTCGCCCGGCCGCAGAGCCTCGAGCCCGCCCCTTCTCATGTGCTTTCCAAACTCGGCGACCCGCTCCTCGAGATGGGGAACGATGCCGCGGATGAGGGCCCCGCGCACGGCGGAGCCGTACGTGAGCAGGCCCTGGGCGTTGACATAAGGCGCCACGGCGATCACCTGCCCGTGGCGGGAGGCCTGCCGCGCGATCGTTTCCCACTCGCGCAGCGTGCCGTTCGCGCCGCTGATCTGCACGTGTGACGCGACGCCGAGGATGCGGGTCCGGATCTCCCGCTGGAATCCGTTCATCACCGACAACACGGTGATCAGCACCATCATGCCGAGCGCCATGCCGGCGATCGAAATGACGGAAATGAACGATATGAAGCGCGTGCGCTGCCTGGCGCGCGTGTAGCGCAGACCGACGAAAAACTCGTACGAGCTCAAGCGAAGCGGGGCTACCGAAATAAAGGCGAAGTGTGCCACAACGCCATGACCAAAGCACGCGCCGGTCATGTGCTACACTGCCGCACGGCGACGTTTTCCATGCAGTGCACGCTTCTGATTCCCGATCTCTGGTGGTCGCCCGGTGGGAGCGCTGAGGCATACCGGGATCTCGTCGTGCCCGAGCTGCAGACATCGCTTGCGCGGGCCAGGCGCAGTTCATTTCCTCCCCTCACCATGGAAGCGTGGTTGTGCCAGGCATTCGAAGTCGAGCGGCAGACCGACTGGCCGGTGGCGCCGCTCACCCTGGAACTCGACGGTGGGGATCCCGGCGAGGCTTATTGGTTGCGTGCCGATCCGGTCCACCTGCGACCTTACAACGATCAGTTGCTGCTCGCCGACAGCAGCGCTTTCTCGATTTCCCCGGATGAGGCCGACGCCCTCACCGGAAGCTTGAATGGCCAGTTCGCCGGAGAAGGCCTGCGGTTCCGCGCGCCGCACCCCGAACGGTGGTATCTGCGCGTGGATATCGAACCGCGCATCGCCACCCATTCGCCCGGCGAAGTCTCCGGCCGCAGCATCCGCGCCTTCCTGCCGAAGGGCGAGAACGCGTTGCGCTGGCACCACGTCTGCAACGAAATCCAGATGCTGTTTCACGACCACCCGGTGAATCGGGACCGTGAGGCGCGGGGAGAACCCGCGATCAACAGCGTGTGGCTTTGGGGCGGCGGCCGGCGACCGCTCGTTCCCGGGCGTCATTTTTCGACGTTGTGGGCGGCGGATCCGCTGGCATCGGCGCTGGCGGCGCGGTCGGACATCTTCGCCGCGCCGCCGCCCGCGGACGCGGATCACTGGCTGACAACGATACGCGGGACGATCGATCACGACAATCGACACCTGCTGGTGCTGGACGACCTGGCGCAACCCGCGCGCCGCGGCGACCTCAACGCCTGGCGCGACGGAATTGAAACGCTGAACCGCAAATGGATCGCCGCGCTCGTCGCCGCGCTCAGGCAGGGCCGGCTTTCTGGATTGACGCTCACCGCGCTTGCCGCCGCAGGTTGCGAGCGTTTCGAGCTTGGCAGGAGCGATATGCGCAAGTTCTGGCGTAGAACGCTGCCTCTTTCCGCCTACGCGCCGGGCACCGCGCCATGAACGCAATGCCGCTGATCGTGCCGCGCGCCGCTCCCATCGATGCGGTGGAAAGACTCGTGCGCGCGGACATACCGCCGCTGCTGGCGCGTTTGTACGCAGCGCGCGGCATCCGCGCGCCCGGGCAACTCGACCGGAATCTGGGCGGAATCATCCCGCCGGAACGGATGCACAATCTGCGGCAGATGGCCGGATTGCTCGCGGACGCGATATCGAACCGGAAGCAGCTGCTGATCGTCGCCGATTACGACGTCGACGGCGCGACGGCCTGTGCCGTGGGTCTGCGCGCGCTGCGCGCCTGCGGCGCAAGCGTCGATTACCTGGTGCCGGACCGCTTCACCCACGGCTACGGCCTGACACCGGAAATCGTGCGCCTTGCGGCGGACACGAAACGACCCGATATCCTGATCACCGTGGATAACGGCATCGCCAGCGTCGAAGGGGTCGCGGAAGCGAACCGCCTCGGTCTCAAGGTGCTGATCACCGATCACCATCTGCCGGGCCCCCGCCTCCCGGACGCGTGGTGCATCATCAATCCCAATCAGCCGGCCTGCGAGTTCCCCGGCAAACATCTGGCGGGCGTGGGAGTGATGTTTTACCTGATGCTCGCCCTGCGCGCCGAACTGAGACGGCGCGGCGCGTTCAGCGAGCTTCCGAATGCGGAACGCACAACGCGGCATGACGGCACGGACAATTCATCATCTGTCATTCATCATTCATCATTTCCCCGGACGGAGCCCAACCTTGCGGAGCTGCTGCCTCTCGTCGCGCTCGGCACCGTCGCCGATGTCGTAAAGCTCGACGACAACAACCGCATCCTGGTGCACCACGGGTTGGAGCGCGTGCGCGCCGGCCGCCCGCAACCCGGAATCGCCGCGTTGTTCCAGGTCGCCGGACGCGACCCCCGGCGCGCGACCGTCCACGACCTCGGCTTCGCGCTCGCACCGCGACTCAACGCCGCCGGACGGCTCGCCGACATGGCTCTCGGCATCGAATGCCTCGCGAGCGATGACGCGCGGCGCGTCGCCGCCATCGCGGCCGAGCTTGACCACCTGAACCGGGAGCGCCGCACCATCGAAGCCGGGATGCAGGAAACCGCGCTTGCCGCCGTGGAACGCATGGAACTGAAGGACGGCTGCAGTCTCAGTCTTTTTCACCCGGAATGGCATCAGGGTGTGGTGGGGATCGTCGCCTCGCGCATCAAGGACCGCTACCACCGTCCCACGATCGCGTTCGCGCGCAGCGGAGACGGAGAGATCAGGGGTTCGGGCCGGTCAATCCCGGGTTTGCACCTGCGCGATGCGCTGGATCTGGTCGCCAAGCGCCATCCCGATCTCATACTGAAATTCGGCGGGCACGCGGCGGCGGCCGGTCTCACACTGCGGGAGTTCGATTTCCAGCGCTTCAGCGACACTTTTGAAAACACCGCGCAGGCACTGCTGACGCCGGACGATCTGGAACGCCAGATCGAAACCGACGGCACGCTGGAGCCCGCGGAGGCATCGCTTGAAACGGCCGCCCTGCTCAGGCAGGAGGTATGGGGGCACGGTTTCCCGGAGCCGCGCTTTTGCGACCGGTTCGACGTGGTCAGCCAGCGCACGGTCGGCGAGCGGCACCTGAAGCTGCGCCTTGCCCGCCGGCAGCGCGTATTCGACGCGATGCTTTTTGGTTCGACGCCGGCGCTGCCCGCGCGCATCGACGCTGTGTACCGCCTCGACGTGAACGACTACAACGGGTCGCGCAGCGTGCAACTCACCGTCGAACACTGGAAGGAATGCTGACCGTGGAGATATTCGAGACGGCAGGGCTGGCGCTGATTCCGGTATTCGCGACGAGCCTCGCCATCGGCCTGTTGATCGGGCTCGAGCGCGAGCGCAAGCCGGGTGTCAAGGCTGGCTTGCGCACGATCGCCCTGGCAGCGCTGTCGGGCACCCTGTGCGCCATGATCGGCGAGATCTCGGGCTCGGTGTGGATCCTCGGTGGCGGGCTGTTACTCGTGGGCGTGATGATGATCGCCTCTTATTATCGCGCGCCCGAGGACGAGGGAGACCCGGGCACGACCACCATCGTGTCGGTGCTGCTCGCTTACCTGCTCGGCGCCCTCGTTTACTTCGGTCACGGCAACCTGGCCGTGGTGATCGCGCTCGCGGTTACCGCCCTGCTCTATTTCAAGCCGGAACTGCGCGGCATGCTCGAACACTTTCAGCGGCGCGACCTGCGGTCGCTGCTGCAGTTCGGGGCGCTCACGTTCGTGGTCCTGCCGATCCTGCCCGACCACGGGTATGGACCGTACGCAGCCCTCAATCCGCACCGCATCTGGCTCATGGTCGTATTGATCTCCGGGCTCAGCCTGATCGGATATATCGCGCTGCGCGTGATCGACCCGAAACGCAGCGCCCTGGTGCTGGGTGTTTGCGGCGGACTCGTATCGACCACCGCGACCACAATGCTGTTTTCGCGCCACGGGCGGAACGCGGAACTCGCCCCGCTTGCGGCGCGGGTGATCCTCGTCGCCAATCTCATCCTGCTGGTGCGGCTCACCATTCTCGCGGGCATCGTCGCCGGCGAACTGTTGTCGGCGCTCCTGCCCGTGACCGCCGGCGCGTTCGTCGTGGGTCTCATCTCGACCTTTTCCGGCAGAAGGCGCCCCGTATCCCGCGACCTGCCACCGCCCGAAACGGCCAATCCGACGGAACTGCGCACGGCGCTGGGGTTCGGGCTTGCGTTCGCCGCGATCCTGTTTCTCGCGGCGTGGCTCACCGACGTCGTGGGCAGTCGGGGTCTTTATCTCGTCGCGCTGGCGTCCGGCATCGCGGACACCGACGCGATCACGCTGTCGACCCTCGAGCTGTTCAGGCTCGGCAACATCGCATCGGGCACGGCGCTCGTCGCCATAGTGACGGCCATGCTGGCGAACCAGGCGACCAAACTCGCCATCGTTTTTTCCGTCGGCGGCGGGCCCCTGTTCCGGCAGTGCGTGATTCCCATGATCGCCACCGGTGCGGCCGCCGCCCTGGGAACGGCGCTCGTGCTCATGTGACGCGGCGCGGGCGGTCCTGCGCCTTGTGTATAATTTCATTTTTTTCCGGGTCCCGCGATGGAAGCCGAACGCATCAACGCGATTGCCAAGCAACTGCAGGATGTCGAGATCCGCGCCGCGGATCTGCGGAGGTATCTTTGACTTCGAGGGCAAGCAGCGACGCCTGGTCGAGCTCGTCAAGCTCGCCGAAGATCCCGCGATCTGGAGCGACCGGAAGCGCGCGCAGGAACTGGGGCGGGAGCGCAAGTCGCTTGAAGCGGTAGTGCACACCCTCGACCGGCTCGCAGCCGACGTGCGCGACGCCGGCGAGCTTTTCAGCATCGCCAAAGCGGAACGGGACGACGCGGCGCTGGAAAGCATCGGCAAAGATGCCGACGCGCTCGAGCGCACGGTGGCGGAAATGGAGTTCCGCCGCATGTTCGCCAATCCGATGGACTCCAACAACTGTTTCATGGACATCCAGGCGGGGTCCGGCGGCACCGAGGCCCAGGACTGGGCGGCGATGCTCGAGCGCATGTACCTGCGCTACTGCGAGCGCAAGGGTTTCAGGATCGCCGTGCTCGAGGAACTGCCCGGCGAAGTGGCGGGCATCAAGAGCGCGACCCTCAAGGCGACCGGCGACTACGCCTATGGCCACCTGCGGACCGAGAGCGGCATACACCGTCTGGTGCGGAAATCCCCGTTCGATGCCAATAACCGCCGCCACACTTCGTTCGCGAGCGTTTTCGTCTACCCCGAGGTCGACGAGACGATCGCGATCGAGATCAACCCCGCCGACCTCCGGACCGACACCTACCGCGCCTCGGGCGCCGGCGGACAGCACGTTAACAAGACCGACTCGGCGGTGCGCATTACGCATCTGCCCACGGGCATCGTCGTGCAGTGCCAGAACGACCGCTCGCAGCACCGCAACCGGGCCGAGGCGATGGCGATGCTGAAATCGCGTCTTTATGAGCTCGAGGTGAGAAAACGCGACGAGGAGAAACAGGCGCTGGAAGAAGCGAAGACCGACATCGGCTGGGGGCACCAGATCCGATCCTACGTGCTCGACCAGTCCCGCATCAAGGACTTGCGCACCAACGTCGAAATCGGCAATACCCACGCGGTCCTCGACGGCGATCTCGATGACTTCATCACCGCCAGCCTGAAACAGGGTCTTGCGTAAACACGGAATCCATCATGGACGAACAACAACCGCCGTCCCAGGACACCAACCAGATCATCGAGGAGCGCCGCGCGAAACTCAGGGCGATGCGGGAGAAGGGCCCCGCCTACCCCAACGATTTCTGGCGCAACGATCTCGCGGCCGATCTCATCGAGCGGCACGAAAAGGCCGACCGCGACAGCCTCGACCTGAATCCCGTCATCGTCAAGGTCGCGGGCAGGATCATGCTGAAGCGCGTCATGGGCAAGGCGAGCTTTGGCACCCTCCAGGACATGAGCGGGCAGATCCAGATCTATCTCACCGACAGCTACCCGGGCAAGGAACAGCACGCAGCGTTCAAGCACTGCGACATCGGCGACATCATCGGCGTCAACGGAGTCCTGTTCAAGACCCGCACCGACGAGGTCACCGTGCGCGTAAGGGAACTCAGGTTCCTCGCAAAGTCGCTGCGGCCGCTGCCGGAAAAGTTTCACGGTCTCACCGACCAGGAACTGAAGTACCGCCAGCGCTACCTCGATCTCATCGTCAACGAGGACGCCCGCCTCACCTTCGTCCAGCGCTCGCGCATGATCCAGGCGATCAGGAACTTCCTGCTCGCCAAGCGCTTCCTCGAAGTCGAAACCCCCATGATGCAGCCGATCCCGGGCGGTGCCGCGGCGCGCCCTTTCGTCACGCACCATAATGCCCTCGACATGAAGCTCTACCTCAGGATCGCCCCCGAGCTCTACCTCAAGCGCCTGGTCGTCGGGGGTTTCGAAAAGGTCTTCGAGATCAATCGCAACTTCCGCAACGAGGGCATCTCGACGCGGCACAATCCCGAGTTCACGATGCTCGAGTTCTACGCCGCGTATACCACCTACGAGTACATGATGTCGGTGATTTCGCAGATGCTGCTCCACGTCGCCCAGACTGTCCTGGGCACTTCCAGGATCGTGTACCAGGGCCGTGAAATCGACTTCGAGAAGCCTTACGAGCGCCTGACCATCACGGAAGCGATCAAGAAGCATCACCCGGAGTGCGGCGACGAAATTCTGAATAACCGTGAAGCGCTGACCGCCAGGCTGAAGGAACTCGGCATTCCGTACAAGCCGTCGGACGGCATCGGCGGCCTGCAGCTCACGCTGTTCGAAAACACGACCGAATCGATGCTGTTCGAGCCGACCTTCATCCTCGATTACCCGGCCGAAGTGTCGCCTCTCGCGCGCCGCAGCGACAGGAATCCCGATATCACGGAGCGCTTCGAGCTCTACATCGCCGGGCGCGAAATCGCGAACGGGTTTTCCGAGCTGAACGATCCGGAGGATCAGGCCGCCCGTTTCCTGGAACAGGCGAAACAGAAGGATGCCGGCGACGCCGAGGCGATGCACTACGACGCGGACTACATCCGCGCCCTGGAATTCGGCATGGCTCCGGCCTCGGGGGCGGGGATCGGCATCGACCGCCTGGTCATGCTGTTCACGGACAGCCCGTCGATCCGCGACGTGATCCTGTTCCCGCACCTGCGTCCGGAGTGAGCCGGGGCGGCGAGGCGACGATGCAACGGCCGCTGTGGCAACCGTCCCCTGAACGCGTCGCCGCGGCGAATCTGACCGCATTCATGCGCTTCGTGCGCGAGCGGTATGGCGCGAGTGCCGGCGACTATTCGCAGCTTTACGCCTGGTCCGTAACCGATACCGAGCGTTTCTGGCACGCGGTATGGACGTTCTGCCGCGTGATCGCCGCCACCCAGGGCGACTCGGTACTCGCCGGCGGGCGGGAAATGCCCGACGCACGATGGTTTCCCGAGGCGCGTCTCAATTTCGCCGAGAACCTTCTGCGCCGCCGCGACCGTGCTGCCGCGATCGTATTCTGGGGCGAGGACCGGCTGAAAAGCCGCGTAACCTGCGCCGAACTGTATGGAGAAGTCTCCCGCTTCGCGCAGGCGTTGCGCGCGGCCGGCGTGACCGCCGGCGACCGCGTCGCCGGCTACCTGCCCAACCTTCCCGGCGCCGTGATCGCGATGCTCGCAGCCGCCAGTCTCGGCGCCATCTGGTCGTCATGCTCCCCGGATTTCGGCGTACAGGGCGTGCTCGACCGCTTCGGCCAGATCGAGCCCAGGATTCTCGTCAGCGCGGACGGCTACTTCTACAACGGCAAGGTCATCGACGTGCTGCCGCGCCTTGAGGCAATCGTCGCCAACCTGCCGTCGGTGGAAAAACTGATCGTCGTGCCGTATACGCGGGGCGCGCCGGAGATCGCCGGCATACCGCGCGCGGTCGATGTCCACGATTTCATGGCGCCGTATCGGCCGCGCGAGATCCGGTTCGAGCGCCTGCCCTTCAATCACCCGCTCTATATCATGTATTCGTCGGGCACGACCGGCGTTCCCAAGTGCATCGTGCACGGCGCCGGCGGAACGCTGCTGCAGCATCTCAAGGAACACCTGCTGCACACCGACCTCAAGCCCGGCGATCGCCTGTTCTACTTCACGACCTGCGGCTGGATGATGTGGAACTGGCTCGTGTCGGCGCTGGCGGCGCGCGCCACGATAATGCTCTACGACGGTTCACCGTTCGTCGCCGGCGGCAAGATCCTGCTCGACTACGCCGCGGCGGAAAAGACGACGGTATTCGGCACATCCGCCAAGTATATCGATGCCATCGCCAAGCTCGGGCTGGAGCCGCGCAAGACCCATCGTCTCGGGGCGCTTCGAACCATCCTGTCCACCGGCTCGCCTCTCGCGCCGGAGAGCTTCGACTACGTCTATCGCGCGGTCAAGAGCGACGTGCAGCTGTCCTCGATTTCGGGCGGCACCGACATCATTTCGTGTTTCGCGCTGGGCAATCCGCTGCTGCCCGTGTGGCGCGGCGAACTGCAGTGCCGCGGGCTCGGAATGAAAGTCGAGGTCTACGACGAAGAGGGCCGGCCGGTGCGCGGCGAAAAAGGCGAACTGGTATGCACCGCGCCGTTTCCCTCGATGCCGATCGGCTTCTGGAACGATCCCGGCGGCGCCAGGTACCGCGCCGCCTATTTCGACAAATTTCCCAGGGTGTGGTGCCACGGCGATTACGTCGAGCTCACGCCGCATGGGGGACTCATCTTCTACGGACGCTCGGACGCGGTGCTCAACCCGGCCGGCGTGCGCATCGGCACCGCCGAAATCTATCGCCAGGTCGAGCAGCTCGACGCAGTCGTGGAGAGCCTCGCGATCGGGCAGGAATGGGACAACGACGTGCGCGTCGTCCTTTTCGTGCGATTGCGCGAAGGGCTCGTCCTCGACGGGGCCCTCGAAGAAAAAATCCGCAAGCGCATTCGGGACAACACCACCCCGCACCACGTGCCGGCCAGGATCGTGCAGGTCGCCGATATTCCCCGCACCAAGAGCGGAAAGATCGTCGAGCTCGCGGTACGCGATGTCGTGCATGCCCGTCCGGTAAAGAATATCGAAGCGCTCGCGAATCCCGAGGCGCTGGAACTGTTCCGCGACCTGCCGCAGCTCCGATCCTAACCGGGCCGGATCGCCGCGCGCTCCGGCCTCCCGCCCGATGGCGGCCATGGAATGTGTAACAGGTTGTTTCGCCGTGCATTATTTCACACACATCGGCCCGGCCTTGGCTTAACATATTAAGTGTTCCGGCGTTTCGGCACGCCATGACCAGGAAGCAAGCCATGTCAGAATCTCAGAGCCCCGGCATCACCACGCCCGAGCCTCGGGGGCAGGGTAAAAGCAGTCCCATCGTCATCATCGCCGCCATCTCGGTCATCATCTTCAGCGCGGTTGGCGTCGGCGTCATGACGGGGATCATCCCCAGCTCGATCTCAAAGCGCAGCGAGACGGCGGCCCCGCAGACCGCGACCGCGCCGGCAGTGCCGGCTGCCATTGTGCCGCCAGCCGCGCCCGCTACACCAAAGACTGCAGCGCCGGCGCAATCGAAACCCGCCAAGGCCGCCGTAGCGAAGAATACGGCTCCCGCGAAGAGAGAAGCCCCCGGAGAACCGGCGCGGATCACCTCGGCGCCTCCCGCGCCTCCGGCGGTCTGCGCGAACTGCGGCAGAGTCGAAGCGATCAACGCCATAGAGCAGCAGGGTGAAGGCAGCGGCCTGGGCGCCATCGCCGGCGGCGTGGTGGGTGGCATCCTAGGCAATCAGGTCGGCAGCGGCAGCGGGCGCAAGATCGCGACCGTGGCGGGCGCGGCCGGCGGCGCTTATGCCGGTCACGAGATCGAAAAGCGCGTGAAGACCACCAAGAGCTACGAAGTCGCGGTGCGCATGGAAGACGGCAGCGCGCGCACTTTCCCCTACGACAGCACCCCCGCCTTCCGCGTCGGAGACCGGGTAAAAGTCGTCGAAGGCGCGCTCATCGCCAACTGATCGCCGGCCGGACGAACGGACCCCCTACCAGTTCCAGATCTGCCACCAGGGCGCGTCCCGGCCGCTGCCGCTCTTGAGGTACTTGCTGTTCGGGAAGTTCTTGACCATGACCCGCTCCGCGTCGTCCCGCAGATCGTTCATCCCGAGCGCGTCGTAGGCCTTGACCAGGATCAACAGGCCCTCCTCGTTCGCCGGCGCCTGCGGATAGGTCTTCAACGCGGCTTGCGCCCGGTTGGCGGCCGCAACGTACGCGCCGCGCTTCATGTAATAGCGGGCGACGTGCACTTCGTGTGCCGCCAGCGCGTTGACGAGATAATTCATCCGCTGCACGCCGTCGGGCGTGTATTTGCTTTCGGGGAAGCGCGTGACCAGGTCCTTGAACGCGTCGAACGCCGCGCGCGCCGCCTTGGGATCGCGCTCGGTCATGTCCTGTCCGCCGACGAACCCGAGCAACCCGAGGTCCTCGTTGAAATTCGCGAGCCCTTTCAGGTAATACATGTAGTCGACGTTCGGATGATTGGGGTGCAGCTTGATGAAGCGATCGGCCGCCGCGATCGCCGATGCCGTTTCGCCGTCCTTGAAGTAGGCGTAGGCGATCTCGATCTGCGCCTGCTGCGCGTAGCGCCCGTACGGATAGCGCGCCTCGAGCTTCTCGTAGAGCTTGATCGCGCGTTCGTAATTGCGATCGTTGAGGTCCGAGCGCGCTTCCGAATAGAGCTTGGCCGCCGACCAGCCGCGCGTCTCGTCGACCTGTTCGGGCAACAGGCCGCAACCGCCGACGAGCGAGATGATTGTCAGTGCCAGGAATGCAGCTAAACTATGTCGCATGGTGATCGAACCGGCTGGGGATTATAGCGTAATTGCCAGCGCACCGTCCCCGATCGAGCTGACCGTGCCGTCCGATTGCGCCGGCTTGCGATTGGACCAGGCGCTCGCGCGTTTGTTGCCCGAGTTCTCGCGCAGCCGGCTCGCGCTGTGGGTCCGCCGGGAGCAGGTGGCGGTCGATGGCCGGAAAGTCCCGCCGCGCCACAAGGTGTGGGGCGGTGAGAAGATCCGCGTCGTTCCCGCTGCCGATCCGCAGATGCTCGCCTTTCGCCCGCAGGAGATTCCCCTCGACATCGTTTTCGAGGACGATACCCTGCTCGTCGTCAACAAGCCGGCCGGGCTGGTGGTGCACCCCGGAAGCGGCAACTGGGACGGCACGCTGCTCAATGCACTGCTGCGGCATGCGCCTCGACTCGCGCAGTTGTCACGCGCCGGCATCGTGCACAGGCTCGACAAGGACACGAGCGGCCTCATGGTCGTCGCCAAGACCCTCGCCGCGCATGCCGACCTGGTGCGCCAGTTGCAGGCACGCAGCGTGACCCGGGAGTACCTCGCGGTGGCGCGCGGCCGCATCGGCCGCGATGGCTCGATCGAAGCTCCGATCGGGCGGCACCCGGTGAGCCGCACTCGCATGGCGGTCGTCGCCCGCGGCAAGTCCGCGACGACCCACTATCAGGTCCTGGAGCAATTCCACGACGCGACCCTCCTGCGATGCCGGCTCGAAACCGGGCGCACCCATCAGATCCGCGTGCATCTGGCCTCGATCGGTCATCCCCTGATCGGCGATCCGGTCTATGGCGGAAGAAAGACATCATCGAGCGCCGCCGGCGCCGGCTTCGCACGGCAGGCCCTGCATGCCGAAAGGCTGGAACTCGTCCATCCCTCGAGCAAGCGCAAGAGAAGCTGGCATGCGAGGCCGCCGCGCGACATGCGCGATCTCATCACGCGCCTGAGGATAGAATCGTGAGCTTTCCCAAGGACTGGATCGTGCCCGATTGGCCCGCCCCGATGCAGGTGAAGGCCGTTATCACGACGCGCAGCGGCGGAGTGAGCAGCGGCCCGTTCGCGAGCTTCAATCTCGGCCTGCGCGTGGGTGATCGCGGCGAAGCGGTCATGGCAAATCGCGCGTTTCTGGCCCGATTGCTGCCGCAGGAGCCGAAGTGGCTCGCGCAAGTGCACGGCGCCACCGTGGTGGAAGCCGAAGGCATCGAAACACCGGCGCCCGCCGACGCGAGCGTCGCGCGCCGGCCGGGAACCGTGTGCGCGGTGATGATCGCCGATTGCATGCCCGTGCTGTTGACAGATCGCGCGGGAACGCGGGTCGCGGTGGCCCACGCCGGCTGGCGCGGACTTGCGCAAGGCGTCATCGAGAACACGGTGATCGCGACCGCCGTTCCGGCCGCGGATTTGCTCGCCTACCTGGGCCCGGCGATCGGCCCGCAGGCGTTCGAAGTCGGCGCCGACGTGCGCGATGCGTTTCTCGTCCGCGATCCTGATGCCGCACCGGCCTTCACGCCTCATCGCCCCGGGAAATGGCTGGCCGACATTTACGCACTTGGCCGTCGTGCGCTTGCGCGATGCGGAGTCAGCGATATCTACGGGGGAGGATTGTGTACCGTTTCCGATCCCGGGCGGTTTTTTTCGTACCGTCGCGACAAGATTACAGGTCGCATGGCCGCGCTCATCTGGCGCGAAGCTTGAATGGGATGGTCCACGCATCGCGTGTTGCAGTAGTTGCTCCATCCCGGCGATCTAATCTAATTCGCGTATAATCGCCGACTTCGCTTAACCGGCACGTCCGCCCGCCGGGCGCGCCGGCCGGTTTCCAACGCCCGTCTGGCCACCCATCATGACCGTACTGACCTGGATCATCATCGCCACCCTGCTGGGCGGCGCGCTCTCCGTCGTTGCCGCCGCTGTATTCGCGCTCAACGCCAAGGTCACGCAAATCCCGGTGCTGATCAGCTACGCGGTCGGTGCGCTGCTCGGCGCCGTGTTTCTCGATATCCTGCCCCATGCGTTCGGAATGTCGGACAGCATGGAAACCATGGCCGGCACCATCCTCTTCGGCATCCTGCTGTTCTTCGTACTGGAGAAGCTGGTGCTCTGGCGCCACTGCCACCAGGAAAGCTGCGAGGCGCACGATCCGCCGGCGCCGGTTCACGACTATGGACGCAGCGGCATGATGATCATGATCGGCGACACCTTCCATAATTTCGTGGACGGCGTGCTCATCGCGGCGGCATTCCTTGCGAGTGTCGAATTGGGAATCGTCACCGCCATCGCCATCATCGCGCACGAAGTGCCGCAGGAAGTGGGCGATTTCCTCATTCTGCTTCACTCGGGTTACAGCAAGGCGCAGGCGCTCATGCTCAACATGCTCTCCAGCGCGGCCATGATCGCCGGCGGCGTGCTCGCCTATCTCGCGCTCCACACCATGGAGCAGTGGATACCGCCCCTGCTCGGGCTCGCGGCGGCCAGCATGCTTTACGTGTCCGTCGCCGACCTGATACCGGGATTGCACCGGAGGCCCGAGATTCACGCGACCGTGCAGCAGGTCGTCCTGATCGCGCTGGGCGTCGCCACGATCTGGCTGGTCGGCGAATTCGCGCATTCGCACGCCTGAGCGGTCGGACCTGCGGCGCGCGGCCATTCCGGCCGCGGGGCACGCTGTGCTATCGTTGGACGGGACAGGGCCGTCTCAACCTGCACCGTGCCGATGAACGAGAACGCGAACGCCGCCGAAGTCCTGGCGGCCCTCAATCACAGACTGCTGGATGCGGTGCTCAAACCGCTGTCGAACGGCACCGGGATCGACGCCGGCGTGTTTTTCAAGTCGCTCACGGCGGGCTTTGCCCGGGACACGGAGCGATGGCTCGAAGTCCAGAACCGCTACTACCGCAAGCAGCTCGAATTGTGGGCGAGCATATCCACGCCGGGCGCGCATTCCCCGCCCGCGCAGGTGGTCCAGCCCGAGCCCGGCGACCGCAGGTTCCGCGCAAGCGAGTGGCGGGAACCCTATTTCAGCTACCTCGTTCAGTCCTATCTGCTGGGTGCGAACTGGCTTCACGAAATCGTCGAGACAGTGAGCCTCGATCCCCGCGCGAAAAGAAAACTGCGCTTCTTCACGCGCCAGCTGATCGATGCGATGTCGCCCGCCAACTTTCCGTGGAGCAATCCGGAAGCGCTGAAGCTCGCGTCCGAAACGCAGGGCGAAAGCCTGTCGCGCGGCCTGAAACATCTCGCCGCCGATCTCGAAAAAGGCCTGGTGTCGATGACCGACGAGACCGCGTTCGAAATCGGGCACAATCTGGCCGTCACGCCGGGCGCGGTGATTTTCGAGAACGACTTCATGCAGCTCATTCAGTACCGGCCCGCGACCGATGCGGTTCATGGGCGGCCGCTGGTGATGGTGCCCCCCTGCATCAACAAGTACTACATCCTCGACCTGCAGCCGGAGAACTCCTTCGTGCGGTTCGCGGTCGAGCGCGGTCACACGGTATTCATGGTGTCCTGGCGCAACATGCCGGCCTCGATGGGCCACGCCACCTGGGACGATTATCTCGAGCATGGCGTGATCAAGGCGCTGTCGGTCGCGGCGGAGATCTGCGGGGTGGATCGGGTCAACGCGCTCGGCTTCTGCGTCGGCGGGACCCTGCTCGCCAGCGCGCTCGCGGTGCTCCGCGCGCGGGGACGCGATCCGGTGGCGAGCCTCACGCTGCTCGCGACGATGCTCGACTTTCACGATACCGGCGAACTGAGCGTTTTCGTCGATGAAGCCTACGTGAGCAAACGCGAGCGCGATTTCGCGGCGGGCGGTGTCCTCCACGGCAGGGAACTCGCGCTCACCTTCGCCAGCCTGCGCGCCAACGAACTCATCTGGAACTACGTCGTCAACAACTACCTGAAGGGCCGGACGCCCGAGCCGTTCGATCTCCTGTACTGGAACGGCGACGGCACGAACCTGCCGGGAGCGATGTACGTTTACTATGTGCGCAGGATGTACCTCGAGAACAGCCTCCGCTCCCCGGGTAAGCTGACCATGTGCGGCGTGCCGGTCGATCTGGGGAGGATCGACGCGCCGGCGTACGTGCTCGCCACCCGCGAGGATCACATCGTGCCCTGGCGCACCGCGTTTGCGAGCACGCGCCTGCTCAAGGGTAGAATTGCATTCGTGCTGGCCGCGAGCGGGCACATCGCCGGAGTCATCAATCCGGCCGCGAAGAATCGGCGGCACTACTGGCTGAACGATACGATCGTGGACGACCCCGAGCGCTGGCTGGAGAGCGCCGTGGAACACCCGGGCAGTTGGTGGACGCACTGGAGCGCCTGGATCGCGAATCACGGCGGCGCGCGGCTCGCGGCGCGCCGCGCGCCGGGCGGCCGGGGCCATGCGGAGATCGAGGCGGCGCCCGGGCGCTACGTAAAGGAAAAATGCGATCCGTCCGATCGGATACAACGCGGGCCCGATACGGGCCCATGAGTAGCGCTCGTTTTTCACCAAGGAGAATCGATATGGCACAACGGGTGGCGGTGATTACCGGAGGCATGGGTGGCCTTGGCGAGGCGTTCTGCGTCAGGCTCGCGAAGATCGGCTGCAGGGTCGTCGCGACTTATTCGCCCGGCAACAAGAAATCCGCGGAATGGCTCGCCGAAATGAAAAAACAGGGTTACGACTTCAGCGCCGTCGAAGTCGACGTCGCCGATTTCGATTCCTGCCAGAAAGCCGTCGCCAAGATCACGGCCGACACCGGACCGATCGACGTGCTGGTGAACAATGCGGGGATCACGCGCGACGCGAGTTTCAGGAAGATGGACAAGAACGGATGGGACGTCGTGATGCGCACCAACCTGGACAGCGTGTTCAACATGACGAAGCCGGTGATCGAGGGCATGGCCGAGCGCGGCTGGGGACGGGTCATCAACGTGTCCTCCGTCAACGGGCAAAAAGGCGCGTTCGGCCAGACCAACTATTCGGCGGCGAAGGCTGGCATGCACGGATTCACCAAAGCGCTCGCGCTGGAATACGCGCGCAAGGGTGTGACCGTAAACACCATCTCCCCCGGATATATCGGCACCAAAATGGTGATGGCCGTGCCCAAGGATGTCCTGGAATCCAAGGTCATCCCGCAGATTCCGGTGGGGCGGTTGGGCAAACCCGAAGAGGTTGCGGCTCTTGTCGGCTATCTCTGCTCGGAAGAAGCGGCGTTCGTTACCGGCGCCAACATCGCCATCAACGGCGGGCAACACATGTATTGACCATTGACCAACGCCAAAAAAGCCCTGGTGGAAAACCACCAGGGCTAAACCTTTATTTCCGGAGGAGGTCCCAGACAATTACCGCTATCGGCGACTCGAGCAAACTGTTCCACGTCCTGTCGTGCGGCGCAGAGTGGCGGGATTCACTCACCAAGCGGTACCGCTGCAGCGCACAATGAAAATATTAGGTGGGAACAGCGTCCTTGTCAGGCGCTTTATATTGCGTCGCACCACGATCCAGCACGGAAGATTATCACTTTGATTTAACGATATTTTTCAGCCCGTTAGATTGCAATGCAGCAGCTTCTCTGGAATAATACGACGACCTTCAGAATGCCGGGGTGAGATATGACGGCCGAGCCCAGAATTATCAAAAAGTACCCCAACCGACGGCTTTATGACACGGAAACAAGCAGTTACATAACGCTCGCCGACGTCAAGAAACTGGTGCTCGGCAACGTCGAGTTTCGGGTCGAGGACGCCAAGACCAAGGAAGACCTCACCCGCAGCATCCTGCTTCAGATCATCCTCGAGGAAGAAACGGCGGGAGCGCCGATGTTCTCGTGCGACATGCTCTCGCAGATCATCCGCTTCTACGGCAACGCGATGCAGGGCATGATGGGCAATTACCTCGAGAAGAACATCGAGACCTTCATGGAGATCCAGAAACGCCTCCAGGATCAGTCCCGGCAGATTTACGGCCAGAGCCCCATGCTGAACTCGGAGGCCTGGGGTGAGTTCGTCAAGATGCAGGGTCCCGCGATCCAGGGACTGATGGGCCGCTACCTGGAACAGAGCGCCAACGCCTTTCTCGAGATGCAGCAGCAATTGCAGCAGCAGACGCGCAATCTGTTCAGCAACTTTCCGTTTCCGAATTTCGGCGGCACGCATTCGAGCACGCCGGATTCACCCGCGGCCGGCGGCGACAAGAACGACAGCGAGGGCAAGAAGTAAGGCGCGCCGGGCCGCCGGCCCGACACCATTCTCCACGCAGTGCCCAGGACCATCCCCAAAGTCGGTTTCGTTTCGCTCGGCTGCCCCAAAGCGCTCGTCGATTCCGAGCGCATCCTCACCCGGTTGCGGGCGGAGGGCTACCTGATCGCGCCGCGCTACGAGGACGCCGACCTCGTCGTCGTCAATACCTGCGGCTTCATCGACTCGGCCATCGATGAATCGCTGGAGGCGATCGGCGAAGCGGTCGCGGAGAACGGGAAGGTCATCGTCACCGGCTGCCTCGGCGCCAAGGGCGACATCGTCAGAAAAACATATCCACGAGTGCTGGCGGTGACCGGTCCCCATGCGACCGAAGACGTGATGCAGGCCGTGCATTTCCATCTGCCGCAGCCGCACGATCCGTTCACGAGCCTCGTGCCGCCCCAAGGCGTCAAGCTCACGCCCGCGCACTACGCCTATCTGAAAATCGCGGAGGGCTGCAATCACCGCTGCACCTTCTGCATCATCCCTTCGCTGCGCGGCGACCTCGTGAGCCGGCCGGTCGGCGAAGTCATGCAGGAAGCCGAAAATCTCGTCAGGGCGGGCGTAAAGGAATTGCTGGTCATTTCGCAGGACACCAGCGCCTACGGCGTCGATGTCAGGTACCGGACCGGCTTCTGGCGCGGGCGCCCGTTGAAAACCCGCATGACCGCCCTCGCCGGCGCGCTCGCCGAACTGGGCGCCTGGGTGCGGCTGCATTACGTCTACCCTTACCCGCACGTCGACGAGGTCGTCCCGCTGATGGCGGAAGGCAGGATCCTGCCCTACCTCGATGTGCCGTTCCAGCATGCGAGCCGGCGCATCCTCAAACTCATGAAGCGTCCCGCAAACACCGGGAACACCCTGGAGCGCATCCGGGAATGGCGCAGGATGTGCCCCGAGATCACCATCCGCAGCACTTTCATCGTGGGTTTTCCCGGGGAGACCGAGACGGAGTTCGCAGAACTGCTCGCGTTCCTGGAAGAAGCGCAGCTCGACCGCGTCGGCTGCTTCGCCTACTCGCCGGTCGCGGGCGCCGCCGCCAACGCGCTGCCCGACCCGGTGCCGGACGAGGTGAAAGAAGAGCGGCGCGCGCGCTTCATGCACTGCCAGGAAAAAATCTCCGCCGCGCGCCTCAGGAACAAGATCGGCCGCATCCTCACCGTTCTGATCGATGAGGTGGACGACGCAAAAGCGGTGGCGCGCTCCAGCGCGGACGCGCCGGAGATCGACGGCAGCGTGTTCGTCCGCAATCCCGGCAAGCTCAAGCCGGGCGACTTCGCACGCGTCAAGGTGACAAGGTCAGACACCCACGACCTGTGGGCGGAAGCCCTATAGCGCCCGGATGTCGTTTCGCGTGCGTGCCGGAGATTCCGCCTCGCCCTGAAAGAAAGCGCGCGCCACGGCGGCGTCGCGCGTGCGCCGCATCGGCGGCAGGCTCGCAAGAATGCGCCGGCCGTAACCCCGGGAAAAAATGCGCGCATCGCAGATCGCGAGCACCCCGCGGTCGCGCTCATCCCGGATCAGTCTCCCCGCGCCCTGCTTGAGCGTGATCACGGCCTGCGGCAACTGGTACTCGACGAACGCGTTGCGCCCCTCGCGATTGAGCTTGTCGATGCGCGCCGCCAGCACCGGGTCGTCCGGCGCGGCGAACGGCAGCTTGTCGATCACCACCAGCGACAAGGCCTCGCCGCGCACGTCCACGCCCTCCCAGAACGAATGGCTGCCGACGAGCACCGCATTGCCCAGGCGGCGGAACCGCTCCAGGAGTTCGGAACGCGAACCTTCGCCCTGCGCCAGCAACGGAAAATCCAGGCCGCGGCGGGCGAATTTCTCCTTGAGAAGGGCGTGCCCCTCGCGCATTGCGCGCAGGCTGGTGAAGAGCAGGAACGCGCGTCCGCCGCTCGCCGCGATGAGCGGCAGCGCGGCGTCGATCACCGCCGGCGTGTGTTCCGGCGTATTCGGCTCTGGCAGATCCTCGGGCACATAGAGGAGCGCCTGGCGCGCGTAATCGAATGGGCTTTCCCAGCCGATCGTTTGCGAATCGTCGAGTCCCATCTCCCGGCGGTAGTGGCTGAAATCACCGCCCACCGATAACGTGGCGGAGGTGAAGATCCAGGCCCGCGCGCCATTTTCGATCTGGGCGCGGAAGGTCTCGGCAATCGACAGCGGCGTCGAATTGAGATGCAGCGCGTGCGCGAACAGTTCCGCCCAGCGCACGCGATCGGCGTCGGCCCCGGTGCGCCAGCGCTCGGCCATCTCGGCAAGCGTGAGCGTGCGCTGCCAGCAGCGCTCCAGCCCTTCGCTGCGCTTCGCCTGCTCGGCGAGCAGCGGCACGAGCTCATCGAGCTTCGCGAGCACCTCGGCAAGCGCGGCTTCGAACGCGCGGTTGCCTTCCAGCCCGCGCAGAGGCAGGCGCCCGATCTCTTCCGGGAAAACCAGACGCAGGTCGCGTGCCGCCCGGTCCACTGCCTGCGCCGCGGCCGGCAGCGCCGCATAATCGCGCGCGGAGACCGCCGCCTCGTTCCGCACATCCCGCGCCAGCTCGATGAACTGCGAAGTGGAAACGCTCTCTCCAAAGAAAAGGCTCGCGGTGGCCGCGAGCTGGTGCGCCTCGTCGAAGATTATCGTGTTGCACGCGGGAAGCAGCTCTCCCGCCCCTTCGTCGCGCAGCACCAGGTCGGCGAAGAACAGATGGTGATTGACGACCACCACGTCCGCCGCGAGCGCCTGCTTGCGTGCTTCCATGACGAAGCAGCGGTCGTAATGGGGACACTCCGATCCCAGGCAGTTCTCGCGCGTGGACGTGACGTAGGACCAGATTCCCGCGCCTTCCGGCACCGTCGTGCAGTCGGCTTTGTCTCCCGAGGTGGTGACGCGCGCGAAGCGCTCGATGTGCGCCAGGTGGCGCGCGTCATCGCGCGTCGGCAGCCGGCCGCCGGCCAGCGCGCGCTCGAGGTGAAAGTGGCAGACGTAGTTGGCGCGCCCCTTGAGCAACGCCACCGTGACCGGCACTTTGAGCGCCGCCCGCACCGTCGGAATGTCGCGGTCGTAGAGTTGGTCCTGCAGCGTCTTGGTGCCGGTCGAGACGATCACCTTGCCGCCCGAGAGCAGCGCCGGCACCAGGTAGGCGAAAGTCTTGCCGGTGCCCGTGCCCGCCTCCGCCACCAGCACCGCGTTCTCGTCGATCGCCTCGGCTACGACGCGCGCCATCTCGAGCTGAAACGGCCGCACGCGGAAATCCTTCACCGCGCGCGCGAGCGCGCCCCGTTCGGAAAAAATCGTATCGAGTTCGATCACACCGCGGATGTTAACCCGTGCCGAGCGGGCTCGTCACGCGCCGTCTGCCCGGATTCTGCACGTTTGTATAGATCAAATGTGCAGCAGAACATTTGATCTATTGGATACAGAAAGTTGTTATGTGCAGTGCCGTGGCCAGGCTTTTGATTGCAAAGGAGACCGGTTGGCAATACTCAGCATAATTCT
>JACQOJ010000008.1 GCA_016202605.1 Betaproteobacteria bacterium | reverse complement strand
GGCGCGCCGGTACGACACGAATTCAGCGGCAGGGTCGAAGGCGACAGCATTTCGGGCACCGCCCGGCTCTCCGGCAACCGTATCCAGGCACAGCTCGAATGGACGGCTCAGCGTGCGTCCAAAGCCGCGGCGCGTGAGATCGCTCCCGCAACCGCGAGCCTGCTCCTGCTTTCCCCGCAGTAACGTCATGAATCGCACTTTCCTTGCGTCATCCGCGCGGGTTCCGCGCGCTTGCATTCTGGCCGCGGCCCTCATCGCGGCTCCGGTCCCGGCCCAGGATTACGGCGATACGCCGTACGTGCAGACGCCGCAGAACGTGGTCGACAAGATGCTCGAGATCGCCCGGGTCGGACCACGCGACTACGTGATCGACCTCGGTTCCGGTGACGGCCGGATGGTCATCACTGCGGCGAAGAAACGCGGCGCGCGCGGTTTTGGCGTTGACCTCGACAGGCGCCTGGTCACTCTCGCGAATCAGCTCGCCGCCAAGGCGGGGGTCGCCGACCGCGCCGTGTTCTATCAGCGCGACCTGTACAAGACCGATATCAGCCGCGCCAGCGTCGTGACGATTTACCTTCTTCCCGAAGTCAATCTGATGGTGCGGCCGAAGCTCCTGGCGACGCTCAAGCCGGGCACGCGCATCGTGTCGCACGATTACGACATGGGTGAATGGCCGCCCGATCTGGCGCTCGTGCTCGACGCGCCGGACAAGCCCGTGGGGCGCGATTTCAAGAGCAAGGTGTTCTACTGGGTGGTTCCGGCGAAGGCCTCCGGCACCTGGCGCTGGCAGCTTTCTCACGACGGCAAGGTCCAGGACTTCGAGCTCGCGCTCAACCAGAGGTTCCAGAAGATCGACGGCACCCTGTCGGTGGGCGGGAGCAATACCGCGATCGGGGGGGCGAAGCTCAGCGGCAGCGACATCAGCTTCGAGGCGAGCGTCAACGGCGGCGGGACCGTGCGCTACGAATTCTCCGGTCGCATCGTCAAGGACAGGATGGAAGGACGGGTGCGTATCGTGAACGGTGAATCCGTGACGCAGGCTGCCTGGAAAGCGACGCGCACCGTATTCGTCGAGCCGGCGCACACCGGTCTCAAACCGCCGCCGCCGCCCCCCTTCTGATGATCCGCCCACAAAAGCCCGGCAGGCGGACGATGGCCGCGCTCGTGCTATGTGGGGCGGTATCGGGCGCATCCGCCGCGGCGCCGGACATTCCCGTGCCGTACATTCCATCGACCGAAGTGGCGGTCGAGGAAATGCTGCGCCTCGCGGGTGTCGGGCGCGACGATGTCGTCGTCGACCTCGGATCGGGCGACGGGCGTATCGTGATTGCGGCGGCAAGATATTTCGGAGCGAGCGGCTTCGGCATCGAAATCGCGCCCGACCTGGTCGCGCTCGCAAACGAGAATGCGCGCCAGGCGGGGGTGGCCGACCGTGTCCGCTTTTACGCGCGCGACGTGATGCAAGCTGACGTTTCGCGGGCAACCGTCGTGACCATGTATCTTTTGTCGTCCCTGATCGAGAAACTCAAGCCCAAGCTGCTGGCCGAACTCAAGCCCGGCACGCGCATCGTGGCGCACGACTTCGGCTTCGAGGGGTGGCCGCCCGACCGCAAGGTGATCATCTCCAAGACGTTGTTCCTGTACGTGGTTCCGGCGCGGGTGGCCGGGCAGTGGCGCCTCACCGCGATCCTGCCGGGCGGGACCCGAACCTACGATTTCGAGCTGATTCAGCAATACCAGCGCATCAGCGGCGGAGCGCGCGTGCCCGGAGGCTATTTGCCGTTCTTCGAGGCGCGGCTGGACGGGACCCGCATCTATTTCGCGATCGTGGATGACGAGCGCAGCCATCACTTCGAGGGAACGGTGTACGGCGACGTGATGGAGGGAACGGTGCGCTCGGGCATCGGTTCCGCGCAGACGGAAAACCGCTGGCGTGCCGAGCGGCTTGCGGCGCGCAGGGCACAGGGATAGGGCGCATGCATTTCGTTCGCGGGATGTTGCTGGCGGCTGCCGCGCTGATCGTCACTCAGCCCGCGGCCGCCCAGTTTTCGCCGGACGTGCCGTTCGTGCCCACCCCGCAGGTGGTGGTCGATGAGATGCTGCGGCTCGCCAATACTGGACCGCGGGATTTCGTGGTGGACCTGGGTTCCGGCGACGGGCGCATTCCGATTACGGCGGCGAAGAAGTTTGGCGCCCGCGCCATGGGGGTGGAACTCGACGAGCACCTCATCTTCCAGAGCGAGGAAAGCGCGCGGCAGGCCGCGGTCGAGGATCGGGTCAAGTTCCTCAATCAGGATCTCTTCAAGACCGATATCAGCCAGGCGACGGTGATCACGATGTATCTGCTGCCGGCGGTGAACCGGCGCCTGCGCCCCCGACTGCTCGAGCTGAAGCCCGGCACGCGCATCGTGGCGCACGACTTCGATCTGGAGGACTGGAAACCGGACCGGAAAGTCATGATCCGCAAGAACGTCTTCTTGTGGATCGTGCCGGCAAAAGTCGGTGGGCGCTGGCGCCTGCGATACGGGGCGCCGGGCGCGGAACACACGATCGAGGTCGAACTGCGGCAGCGCTTTCAGGAAATCGACGGGACAGCGAAGCCCGATGGCCAGATTCCCGCCCCGCTTTGGGAAGCAGGGGTGCAGGGCGAGCGCATCAGTTTCGTCATCGTCGATGGCGCCGACCGCGACAATGAGGCGAGCCTCTATTTCGAGGGACGGGTCGCGGGCAATCTCATGGAAGGCGAAGTCAGGCGCGGCGTGGGAGGAACGCAGACTGCCGCCCGCTGGCGCGCGGAAAGAGTGGGGTCATGAGCTCCCGCACCTGCGCGCTGCGAATGTCGGTGGTAGCGCTCATGGTTCTGCTGTTCGCCGGACGATACGCGGGCGGTGCGCGCGCCGCGGACGTGCCGTACGTTCCCACGCCGTGGAACGTGGTCGATGCCATGCTCGGCATCGCCAGGGTCGGCGCGGGCGACTTTCTGATCGATCTGGGCTCGGGCGACGGCCGCATCCTCATTACCGCCGCGAAAAGGTACGGCACGCGCGGTTTCGGCGTCGATATCGACGGCGCGCTCGTCAGCGACGCCAAACGCGAGGCGAACCGGCAGGGCGTGTCGGACAAAGTCGAGTTTCACGAGCGCAATCTGTTCATCACCGACATCGGCAAGGCCACCGTGCTCACGATGTATCTGCTGCCCCGGGTGAACCTCCAGTTGCGGCCGCGCCTGTTCGCGGAGCTCAAGCCCGGAACGCGTGTCGTTTCGCACGATTTCGACATGGAGGCGTGGCAGCCGGACGACAAGATCAGGATCGCCGTGCCCGACAAGCCGTACGGCGCGCCGTCGAGCGATGTTTTTCTCTGGATCGTGCCCGCGGACGCTTCCGGCAGGTGGCAATGGCGGTTGGAGGCGGGCGGCGTGCCCCGCGACTACGATCTCACGCTCGAGCAGACCTTCCAGCAGCTGCAAGGGAAGTCCGTGGTGGCCGGCGCAAACGCGCGCATCGGCAACGGCAGGATGCGGGGCGAGAACATCAGTTTCGTGCTGGTGGCGGATTTCGGCGGCAGGCCCGTGCGGCACGAATTCAGCGGGCGCCTGTCCGGCGATACCATTACCGGAGGCGTGGCCCTGCAGGGCCACGCCTCCGCGAAAATGGAATGGCAGGCGCGGCGCAGCGCGCGCGGCAAAATCAATCTTGGCGCCGGGTTGCCGGCGTCCGAACAGCGAATGTTGATCGCAGAGGAGCGTTAAATGAGTGTTCGAATCCGGATGTTGTTCATGGTGGTCCTGGCGGCGGCGTTCGCATCCGCGGCGGCCGTGGCGCAGGAAGGCAGGGGCGACGTGATCTATGTGCCCACGCCGCAGGTTGCCGTCGACGAGATGCTCAGGATGGCCAGGGTCGGCCCGAAAGATTTCGTGATCGATCTCGGTTCGGGCGACGGCCGCATCGTCATCACGGCGGCGCAGAAGTTCGGCGCGCGCGGTTTCGGCGTCGATCTCGACACCTATCTGCTCAAGATGGCGCGGGAGAACGCGAAGCAAGCCGGCGTTGCGGACCGCGTCCAGTTCTACGAGCGCAACCTGTTTGAAACCGACCTTTCACAGGCGACCGTGATCACCAGTTACCTGTTGCCGGAGATGAACGAGCGACTGCGGCCGAAGATCCTCGCGCTCAAGCCGGGCACGCGGGTGGCGGCGCACGACTACGACATGGGCGAATGGTATCCCGACGAGCAGAAAACCCTGATCGTGCCGGAGAAGACGGTCGGAGATCCGGGCAAGAGCTACGTCTTTTTCTGGATCGTCCCCGCGCTCATCGCCGGTGAATGGGAATCGTTGATTCCGGTGGGCGGGCGCGGCGTGATCTACGAGTTCGACTTCGACCAGAGCTTTCAGAAGGTGAGCGGCGACGTGCGCGCCGACGGCAAGGACGTGCGCCTGCCGCTGTTCAATGTGCGGGGCGACGAGGTGCGCTTCGAGGTGGATGTTCCGCAGGGGGCGGGCATGGTCAAGCATCGCTTCGAGGGGCGCATCAAGCAGGACGCGATCGAGGGTACGGTGACCATCGGTGCCGGCCAGAAGCCGCTCAAGTGGACTGCGCGCCTGAAGAAGCGCGGCGAAATGCGCATGACTGCGCTTGACGCGACGTTGGGCGCGCTGCGGTGAGCGCTCCACGGGAGCCGGCCGCGGCCGCCGCGGGGGCGCCGCGGCCGACGTTCGGGGTGCTCGACGCCGCGGCGATGATCGTCGGCATCGTGATCGGCGCCGGCATCTTCAAGGCGCCGTCGATCGTCGCGGGCAGCGTCGCCAGCAGCGAGATTTTCATTGCCCTGTGGGTGGCCGGCGGCGTGATTTCGTTCGTCGGCGCGCTGTGTTACGCGGAGCTCGGCAGCGCCTTCCCGAACGCGGGCGGGGAGTATTACTTTCTCACCCGGGCGTTCGGCAGGCCGGTCGGCTTCCTGTTCGCGTGGGCGCGCATGAGCGTGGTGCAGACCGGCGCGATCGCGGCGATCGCGTTCGTTTTCGGTGATTATGCGACGCAGGTTCTGCCGCTCGGACCCGGGAGTTCCGTCATCTACGCGGCGCTGGCGGTGCTGGGCATCACGGCGCTCAACATCGTCGGCACGCGGGAGAGCCGGGTGCTGCAGAACGTGCTGTTGACCGCGCTCCTCTGCGCCGTCGCGGTCGTGATCGTCGCGGGGCTCGCGATCGGGGGCGCGGCACCGGCCGCGGCGCGGCCGGCGACGGCTTCGTCCGGCCCGATGTTTTCCCAGCTCGCGCTGATTTTCATCCTGCTCACCTACGGGGGCTGGAACGAGGCGGCCTATCTCACGGCGGAAATCCGCGATGCGCGGCGCAATATCGTGCGCGCGCTGGTGCTGGGGATTCTCGTCGTGACCGTGATCTACGTGCTGCTCAATCTCGCCTATCTCAACGTTCTCGGACTGGACGGGATGAAGGCGTCGAAAGCGGTGGCGGCCGATCTCATGCAGAAGACCCTGGGCGGGGGCGGCGCGGCGGCGCTCTCGCTCATTGTGATCGCGGCGGCGCTCTCGACGCTCAACGCCACGGTGTTCACGGGCGCGCGCACCAATTATGCGGTAGGCCGGGATTTTTCGATATTTCGCGTGCTCGGCGTGTGGAAGGAGCGTTCCAACACGCCGGTAAACGCGTTGCTCGTGCAGGGCGCGGTCGCGCTGGCGCTGGTGATTCTGGCCTCGTTCACGCCGGACGGTTTCGAGACCATGGTCGCCTACACCGCGCCCGCATTCTGGCTGTTCTTCATGCTGACGGGGATTTCGCTCTTCGTGCTGCGCGCACAGGAACCGGTCAACGCGCAGCCGTTCCGCGTTCCGCTCTATCCGCTGACGCCCATCCTGTTCTGCGCGATGTGCGCCTACATGCTGTATTCGAGCACCGATTACGCGCTGTCGAAGGACCCGAGCAGCATCGGCGCGCAGCTCGGCATCGGCGTGCTGCTGTTGGGACTGCCGCTGATGTTCTTCGCGCGCAGAGCGGTCGCGGCGCGGGCTAGCGGGAGATGAATCGCATTTCGCCGGGTTGGATACCGATGTTTACCGGACTGCTTGGCATGAACGGCGTGTTACCCGCGTGATGAGGCTGGTCAGCAATAATGTCAGACTCGCCGACGCGTATGCGATAACGCACGAACTCACCCAGGAATTCGTAGCCCGATACGGTGCCCTGCAGCCAGACATGTTCGTGATCGCGCGCAGAGTCGGCTACGCACAGTGTAATCGCATGCGGGCGAAAGCCAATCTCGACATCTCCTGCTTTAGGCACGTGGGGTAGCCGCGGAAGCCTGATATCGCCCAGCGTAGGTGACATCAGGCTTACCATTTCGCGCGAAACTTCGCGGATGGTTCCAGGCAGCAGATTGATAGTCCCGACGAAATTGGCGACGAACTGGTTTGCCGGATTGTCGAACAATCCCATAGGCGTGCCGATCTGCTGGATGATCCCCTGATCCATCACCGCGATGCGATCGGCGGTGGTCATCGCCTCTTCCTGGTCGTGCGTGACGAAGATGGTAGTGATGCCAAGCTTGCGCTGCAGCGTACGCAGCTCGTCACGCATGTGAATGCGCAGTTTGGCGTCAAGGTTTGATAGCGGTTCGTCCAGCAGCAACACCTTGGGCTCGATGGCGATAGTGCGCGCTAGTGCGACGCGCTGTTGCTGGCCACCGGAGAGCTGGCTCGGCCGGCGCGCGCCCAAGTCTCCCAGTCCCACCAACTCCAGCGCGGCGGCGACCTTCTGTCTGACGGTTTCGCGCGCGAGCTTCCGCTCTTCCAATCCGAACGCGATGTTCTGCCATACCGTCATGTGGGGCCACAGCGCGTAATTCTGGAATACCATGCCAACATTTCTTTGCCACGGCGGCACGCGCGAAATATCCTCGCCGCCGATCAGCAACTGGCCCGACTGAGCCTGGTTGAATCCTGCGATGAGCCTGAGCAAGGTGGATTTGCCGGAGCCCGACGGACCCAGCAGCGCGAAGAACTCGCCCGGTTCGATAACGAGATTGATGTCGCGCAGGACCTGCGTTTTGCCATAGCTCATCGCGATGTTCCTGGCTTCGACTTTAACTTTATTTTGCATGAAGCTTCCTTCTCGAATGCGAACTATCACCTCGGCCACTAGAGCTGCTGGTCGAGCGCGACGGCGCGCGAACGCAGGAAACGGTGCGACAGGTAAGTGCCCAGCGTCACGATCAGCACGGCCAGCACGCCCAATGCCGCGCCCGGCCCGCGCCCGGCGGCAGACTGCATATAGAGATAGATGCCGTACGACATCGGCGCGTTGGTCTGCGAAGTGGTGAGCATGATGGTGGCCGACAGTTCCACCGCGGCGGTCATGAAACTGGTGATGAACCCGGCTAGAATGCCGCCCGCCATCAGCGGCACGACGATGCGCTGTATTGTGCGCCGTTTGCCGGCGCCGAGGCTTTCGGCCGCTTCCTCCAGCGACACGTGCATCTGCTGCAGCGCCGCCACGCACGAGCGCAGCGCGTAAGGCAGGCGCCGGATGGTATAGGCGAGCATGAGCAGTATCCACGACGAGGTCAGCAGCTCGTCGGTGAAGGGGATCTCGACGCCCCGGAAGGTGCGCAGATAGCCGATCGCCAGCACCACGCCCGGGATGGCCAGCGCGGCGCTCGCCATGAAGTCTAGCGATTGCCTGAGCGGCAGCCGGCTGCGCAGAATGAGGTAGGCGATGGCGGTGCCGAGGATGACGTCGAGCAGCGCGGCGAGCCCGCAATAAAGCACGGTGTTCCAGATCATGAGCAGCGAATCCTGCACTACCGACACATAGTGCTGCAGCGTGAAACCGTCAGGAACGACGCTGAAGCTCCATACCTTGCCGAAGGACAAAAGCAGAATGCCGATATGCGGCGACAGCACCAGCAGCAGTACGAAGGCGATCCAGCCGTAGGCGAGGGCGGACTGCCACTGCGTGAGCTTGCGCCGGGCGAGGTTGGAGCCGCCGCGCTGCAGCGTCGCGTAGTCGCGGCCCCTCAGCGCCAG
>JACQOJ010000033.1 GCA_016202605.1 Betaproteobacteria bacterium | reverse complement strand
GTGGACGGCGGGCGGCGAGAAACCGGCGTGGAAAGGCGCCGCGCACAAGTGCCACCATCCTCTGCGCCACGGCAATCGTCTGTATACGAGCTACTGGCACGGCGGGTTCGTGATCCTCGACATCGACGACATGAGCAAGCCGAAATTCGTGTCGGGACTCGACTGGAGTCCGCCGTTTCCGTGGCCGACGCACACCTGCCTGCGGATTCCGTTCAAGATCGACGATCGCGACTTCATGGTCGTGTCCGATGAGGACGTGGTGCGGCTGGAAGACTGCCCGCCGTACCCCTCCGCGTTCCTGTGGATCGTGGACATTACGGATGAAAGACACCCGACGCCGGTTGCGACCTTCCAGCTCGACGACATCCCGCCCGAAGAGCAGCCCTACATGACCGGATGCCACCAGCCGTGCGAGAAAGTGACAGGGACGGAAATTCCGGTCGCGTGGTTCGCGCACGGCCTGCGCGTCGTCGATATCTCGCGGCCCCACGCACCCAGGGAAGTGGCACACTTCCTGCCGGATCCGCCCCCGGGCTCCACGCGCGTGCAGAGCAACGACGTCACGGTCGATGACCGCGGACTGATTTATCTGCTCGACCGGGTGCGCGGGATGCACATCCTCGAGCGTGTTTGACAATATTTTCCGAGGGAGCAAACCATGGCGTCCGGCGTGTTCGACGATGCGTTGATCAGGCATTTATGGAGCACCGAAGAGCTGCGCGCGATCTTCAGCGACCGCAATCGCGTTCAGAAGTGGTACGACTACGAAGCGGCGCTCGCGCTCGAACAGGCGGAACTCGGGATCATTCCGCGCGCGGCGGCAGAGGACATCGCGTTGAACGCGCAAGTCGACGGCGTCGACATCGAAGCCATTGCCGCCGAGATCCGGCGCATCAAGCATCCGCTGGTCCCGGCGCTCAAAGCCCTGCAGCAGCGGTGCGCGAAAGAGCACGGCGAGTTCGTGCATTTCGGCCCGACGACGCAGGACGTCCTGGATACCGGCACCATGCTCCAGATCAGGGATGCCCACGCCATCTATCTGCGCGACATGAAGGCGATCGGCCGGGAGCTTTATCGGCTCTGTGAAGTGCACAGGGCGACGCCGATGGTGGGGCGCTCGCACGGCGTGCAGGCGTTGCCGATCACCTTCGGCCACAAGTGCGCGGTGTGGCTCTCCGAGATGGGGCGGAATTACGAGCGCCTGCGCCAGCTCGAGCCGCGCATGTTCGTCGGCGGCATGGCGGGTGCCGTGGGCACGCAGGCTTCCTACGGGCCGCAGGCGCCGGAACTGGAGCAACGGCTGATGAAACGCCTCGGGCTCGGCGTTGCCGACATCAACTGGCAGCCGGCGCGCGACCGGTTCGCGGAATACGTGTGCGTGCTGGGAATCATCGCGGGCACGCTCGGCAAGATCGCCAACGAGATCGTGATCCTGGAGCACAACGAAATCGACGAGATCGCGGAGCCTTTCAGCGCCGGCAAGGTGGGTTCGTCCACCATGCCGCACAAGCGCAACCCGTCAACCTGCGAGGCGGCAGTAAGTGTGAGCCGGGCGGTTCGCTACAACGTCGCTTTGATGCTGGAATGCATGGTGATCGAGCACGAGCGCGACGGTTCCGCGTGGCGGGGGGAGTGGAAGGCCGTGCCGGAGTCGTGCCTGATGACGGGCGGGCTGCTTTCCATGATGAAATACGTGCTGGCGGGTCTCGAGGTCAATCCCGAGAGAATGCGAAAAAACCTGGATCTGCTGGGCGGTTTCCTGCTGTCCGAGCGCGTAATGTTCGCGCTCTCCGAGAAGATCGGCAAGCAGACCGCTCACGAACTCGTGTACGAAGCCTCCATGCGCGGTCTTGAAAATGGCATCTCGTTCGAGCGGTCGCTGATGGGGAACGCCGAGGTGCGCAACGCGCTCTCCGAAGATGAACTGCGCGCCGCGCTCGATCCCGCGACTTACGTCGGGCTCGCGCCGCAGATCGTCGACAATGTGCTCGCGCAGACGCGGGCTTCGGGCTGGCTGAATTGAATTTACTCGTGAGTTCGCGAGAGCGGGAGATCGGGAGAGGGAATCCCGATTCACGCCCTCACGCTCTGACGATGTCACGGAAACTACCATGAACATCACCATACTTGACGATTACCAGGACGTTGTCCGCACGCTGGACTGCTATCGCAAGGTGGCGGGTCACAACGTCACGATCTGGAACGATCACACGAAAGACGTTGACGCGCTCGCCGGGCGCCTGAAGGACACCGAGGCGCTCGCCCTCATTCGCGAACGCACGCCGATCCGGGCGCCGCTCCTTGAGCGGCTTCCCAGGTTGAGGATCATCAGCCAGCGCAGCGTGTATCCCCATATCGACGTGGGGGCGTGCACGGCGCGCGGCGTGATCGTGTCCTCCGACATGCATCCGGGCCGCCCGTCCTATGCGACCGCGGAACTGACGTGGGGGCTGATCATCGCCGCCGCGCGCTACATACCGCAGGAAGCGGCGGCGCTGAAGGCGGGCCGCTGGCAGTCGACCGTCGGGACCGGACTGCGCGGCCGCACCCTGGGCATCTTCGGCTACGGCCGCATCGGGGTCATCGTGGCCGGCTACGGCACGGCTTTCGGCATGAAAGTGCAGGTGTGGGGGCGCGAGGGATCGCTCGAGCGGGCGCGCGCCGACGGCTGCGGCGCGGCGCGCAGCCGGGAGGCGTTTTTCGAGGAATGCGACGTCATCAGTCTGCACCTGAGGTTCACCGACGGCACGCGCGGCATCGTTACCGCCGCCGATCTTGCGCGCATGAAGCCGACGGCGATCATCGTCAATACGAGTCGCGCCGGGCTCATCGAGCCGGGAGCACTGGCGGAGGCGCTCAAACGCGGGCGTCCCGGCCGGGCGGCGGTCGATGTGTACGAGGAGGAGCCGGTGCTCAACGCGGATCATCCCCTGCTGGCGCTCGACAATGCGGTATGCACGCCTCATCTCGGTTACGTCGAACGCGACGGTTACGAGAGCCAGTTCAACTCGATTTTCGACCAGATTCTCGCCTACGCGGCGGGCAAGCCGATCAACATCGTGAATCCGGAAGCGCTCAAGTAAAATGATGGGTGGCAACCGGAAGGTAGTCATTGAGCCGAAATCCACCTGGAGTAGATTTTCATGAAAAAGATTTATCGCTGTGCGGGCGCTATCCTCGCTGGTCTCGTTCTTGGATTTCCGGCGCAGGCTGCCGCGCAGGCCGCGAGAGCGGATGCGGGCGCGGCGAAAGACTATCCGAACAAGCCGGTACGCTGGATCGTGCCGTTTCCGCCGGGCGCTTCCAACGACATCATCGCGCGTCTCGTGACGCAGAAACTCGCCGCGGCATGGGGCCAGCAGTTCGTCGTCGACAACCGGCCGGGGGCGGGCGGGTCACTCGGCGGAAGCCTCGTCGCCCAGGCGAATCCCGACGGATACACCCTGTTGCACGCGAATCCGGGACCGAACATCAACAACATCCTCATGCGCAGGAAGCCGCCGTACCGGATGAACGATTTCAGCCCGGTGGTCTTCCTCGGCTACGCGCCGCTCATCATCGTCGCCAATCCCGGGTTTGCGCCGAACAGCGCGAAGGAACTGGTGGAATACGCCAAAGCGAATCCGGGCAAGGTCAACTGGGCTTCTTCCGGCAGCGGCAGCAGCCTCCATATCGGGCTCGCCCTGTTCCAGGCGGCCACCGGGGTTGACGTGGTGCACGTGCCGTACAAGGGTACCGCCCCCGCGTTGACCGATATCGTCGGCGGTCAGATTCACCTCATGTACACGACTTCGGTCTCGGGCGAAGCGCACATCAAGGCGCAACGGGTCAAGGTACTGGGCATTGCCGGGCCGAAGCGGCAGGACGTCCTGCCGAATGTGCCGACGCTCGTCGAGCAAGGCATCAAGAACGCCGAAGCGACGGTATGGTTTGGAGTGGCGGTCCCGGCACAGACCCCGCGCGCGATCGTCAGCAAGCTCAATGCCGAGATCAACAAGGCGCTTGGCATGGCAGACGTCCGGCAGCGCCTGCACCAGCTTGGGCTGATCGTCGGCGGCGGGACCCCGGAAGAATTCGGTGCGTTCATGAACAACGAGGCGCAGCGCCTCACCATGCTTATCAAGACAGGTCGTATCGGACTGATGGATTAGGTTACTGCAGCGCACATGCGGCTTTGCTAATTGACTTAGAACAGGTCTTATTGGGTTTGCTGCACTGCAGTATCGCCGCGTCAATTCTTAGTTGCATGGAGATGATGGTTTTCTGTAAAGTCCGTATTCTGAAAAAAGAGTAAGGGAGGGGAAAGCTACAAGGAGGACAATTTGAACTTGGCCGGCGCTGTCCCACCCCGGTCAGTCGAGCGGCCCGCCGGGTGCGTGGCCCAAGTCGAAGACATTCCCGCGATTCGCAATCCCGGTAATTGTTCGCGTAGTGCCGCCGGGGCGGGGTTGTGGTTGGATTTTGAGAAGAGGAGACCGTAAAGTGAGTTTGAAAATCAAAAGCCAGGAGGATTTCTGGGCCGGGATCATGTTCATCGGCTTCGGAATCATCGCCGTCGTGGTATCCCGTGACTATCCCATGGGGTCGGCGATGCGCATGGGGCCGGGCTATTTCCCGACCTGGCTCGGCATTATCATGATCCTTATGGGTAGCGCGGTATCTGCAATGGCGTTCAAGTACGAAGGCGAGAAAGTCGGCAAATTCGCGTGGAAGGCGCTGCTCCTGCTCGGTCTGGCCTTCAGCATATTCGCCTGGGCGATCGACAACATCGGCTTCATCCCCGCGCTGTTCATTCTGATCGTGCTGAGTGCGGCTGCGGGCCAGCAATTCCGGGTGAAGGAAGTGCTCATTCTCAGTGCGGTATTGATCGCGGGCAGTTGGGGCCTTTTCATCAAGGGACTCGAGCTGCCGTTCCCGCTCTTCTGGTGGAGATAACATGGAATCTCTTGCATCGTTCTTTCCGAACCTCGCGCTGGGCTTCCAGACGGCGGTATCCCTCCAGAACCTGACGTACTGCTTTATCGGCGTGTTCGTCGGCACCGTCGTCGGCGTGCTGCCCGGCATCGGCCCGCTCGCCGCGATCGCGATGCTGTTGCCGGCGACTTTCAATCTGCCGCCGGTGGGGGCGCTCATCATGCTGGCGGGCATCTACTACGGCACGCAGTACGGCGGCTCGACGACGTCGATCCTGGTGAAGCTTCCCGGCGAGTCGGCTTCGGTGGTGACGTGTATCGACGGCTACGAGATGGCCAAGAGGGGCCGCGCCGGACCGGCGCTCGCCATCGCGGCGATCGGTTCGTTCTTCGCCGGCACCGTGGGCACGATACTGATCGCGGTTGCCGGTCCGCCGCTCGCGGAAATGGCTTTGAAGTTCGGCGCGCCGGAATACTTCTCGCTCATGACGATGGGTCTTATCGCTTCGGCGGTGCTCGCGCACGGCTCCATGGTCAAGGCGATCGCGATGATCTTCCTCGGACTGGTCTTCGGCATCGTCGGCACCGACGTCAATTCCGGGATGTCGCGCTTCACCTTCGGCGCCTCGGGTCTCGCCGACGGCCTGAGCTTCGTGGTGGTGGCGATGGGGCTGTTCGGCTTCGCCGAGATTCTGGCGAACCTGGAACGACAAAAAGAGGCGTCGACCCGGGACCTTCTGGCCAAGAAAATCGAGCACCTTTATCCCACGTTGAAAGACCTCAAAGTATCGGCGGGAGCGATCATGCGCGGGACCGCGATCGGCGCGTTCTTCGGCACGCTGCCGGGCGCGGGTCCGACCATCAGCGCGTTTTCGAGCTACGCCCTGGAAAAGAAAATGGCGAAGCACCCCGAGGAATTCGGAACGGGCGCGATCCAGGGCGTTGCCGGTCCGGAGTCGGCCAACAACGCCGCCGCGCAGTGTGCGTTCATTCCGACGCTGACGCTGGGCATTCCCGGCAGCGGGACCATGGCGCTGATGCTGGGCGCGCTCACCATTCAGGGAATCGCCCCCGGCCCGCAGGTGATGACGCAGCGGCCGGAGCTGTTCTGGGGGCTGATCGCGAGCATGTGGATCGGCAATGCGCTGCTGGTCGTGCTCAACCTGCCGCTGATCGGGCTGTGGGTGAAGCTCCTGCAGGTGCCGTACCGCTTCCTCTTCCCCGCCATCATGGTGTTCATGTCGATCGGGGTGTACAGCGTGAACAACCTGGATCTCGACATCTACATGACGGTTTTCTTCGGCTTCCTGGGCTATGTGTTCATAAAGCTGAAATGCGAACCGGCGCCGTTGATCCTCGCGTTCGTGCTGGGTCCACTGATGGAGGAAAACCTGAGGCGCGCCTTGCTCATATCGCGCGGCGATCCGACGGTATTCTTCACGCGGCCGATCAGCGCCGGCTTCCTGATCGCGACCATTCTGCTGTTGATCGTCATGATCATGCCCAACGTGCGCAAGAAGCGCGAGCAGGTTTTGGTGGAGGAGGGGACGGGCTAGAAGAAGCCTGTGGGATCCCCCTGGAGGAGGGAAAAAGCCGCGCCGTGCGCGGCTTTTTTTCGGCTCGGGGTCCCCGGCTCGCGCAGTATACAGGTGTAAAAAACCGGTGGCGCAGCAATCCCGCTGTGGCCGCCGCATAACAGGAGGCAAACATGCACAAACTGACTCGAATCGCGGTCGCGGCGCTGACGGCCGCCGCCGTTGCGGCGCCCGTCGGGGCCGCTAATGCGCAGGTCTACCCCAACAAGCCGATACGGCTCATCGTGGCATTCCCGCCGGGCGGATCGACCGACATCATCGCGCGCCTGGTCGGCCAGAAACTCGGCGAGCGCGTGGGACAGCAGGTGATCGTCGACAATCGCGGCGGCGCGGGCGGCACCATCGGCACGGAGCTCGCCGCCAAGGCAAACGCCGACGGCTACACGTTGACCATGGGTACCACCAGCACCCACGTCATAGCGCCTGCCGCGTACGTCAAGGTGAAGTACGATCCGATCAAGGATTTCGTGCCCATTACGCTGGTGGCTTCCACGCCCTACCTGCTGGTACTGCATCCCGGCGTCAAAGCGAACTCGCTGAAGGAATTCGTCGGGCTGGTGAAGTCCCAGCCCGGGAAGCTCAATTTCGCCTCGGCCGGCACCGGTTCCACCACGCAGTTGGCGATGGAGATGCTGAAAATCGCCGCCGGCATCGACATCGTTCACGTGCCGTACAGCGGCAACGGCCCGGCGGGCACGGCGGTGATGGGCGGCCAGGTGCAGGCATTGTTCGGGAGCATGCCAGCGGTGCTGCCGCACGTGAAGGCGGGGCGCATCCGGCCGATCGCGGTGGGCACGGCCAAGCGTTCGTCGGCGCTGCCCAATGTGCCGACGGTGAGCGAGTCCGGTTATCCGGGTTTCGAAGTGTCGCTCTGGCTCGGTTTTTTTGCGCCCAAGGGGACGCCCGATCCGGTCCTCAGGAAGCTCTACGACGAGCTCACCGGCATTGCCCGGTCGCCGGAAATGAAGGAGCAGTTCGAGCGCAACGGCGCGGATGCGGTGACGACGACACAGGTCGAACTCTCCAGGCTCATGAAGACCGAGCTCGACAAGTACGGCAAGGTCATCAAGAGCGCCGGCATCCAACTGAAGTAGCCGGCATCATCGTCCGGCTCGCGGCTCCGCGCGGCATCGCGGTCTCCGGCTCGCGGCTCCGCGCGGCATCGCGGTCTCCGGCGCGCGCGGACTGACAGGACGCGACCCGCACGGGCGGCGCCGGATCACTTGAGCACGAGAGGAGCGCCGCGCGGCGGCTCGATCACCATCAACCCGCCGAGGCGCGGTGGCAGAATCAAGTAAAAGCGGGCCGCGTCGAGATCATGCAGCGTGCATCCCGCTTGTGCGAAGTGCGCGCGCGTTGCCTTGGGGTCGGCGCAGCCGAGCACGTATCCGGCGATCCAGGGCAGCGTCTGCGGCATGACGCCGAAATTGCGCAGGCATTGGCCGGGATTCATGAAGAGCAGGAATCCACGCGCGGTATCGATGCGCCATAAGCCGCCGCTCACCTGGGGCAGCAGACCGGTGAACCTGGCGTAGCGCCGAGCCGTGCGCTCCGGATGCTCCACGCACAGCAGCACTCCGGTGAGCGCTTGCACGCCGTTGGCGTGATCGAGCCAGCGCGGCTGCCACAGCAGACCGGGCGTGTGATGTCGGCAGAATTGGATCCGGCCTTCCTCCATCGCCCCCGGTGGCACGCGCACGACGGTGAAACGCGCGGCGTCCGTGCCGGTTGGTGTATCGATGTTCCGCTGCAACGCGACCGGTGGCAGCGGGTCGAATCCCGCTTTCGCGAGCCGCGCGTGATCCAGGTCGGGCATCCCCGTGCCGAATGCGATCAGCTGCACGCCGACATAGCGCTTGATCGCATTGCGCAGCTGGTTCGCGACCGGCGTGTCTCCGGTGGGGGTGAGAAATTCCAGGTAGCCTCTTCGGAGCATGGCACAGCGGTTGCCGGTTCCGGCGGGCGTCAGCGGACCGCCGGGTTCGAGTCGATGCCATTGCGCCGAAAAGGGCGTCAAGGTGAATCCCAGTCGGTCCAGTGCGGCACTCGCGCCTTCGATATATGGCACGAAGTGCGCCACGTGATCCAGATTGAGCTTGCCCGGGCTGGGAATCTGTGCGGCGGCTACCGGAGTCATGGTGCGGCAGGGCGACAGGGGGCGTCGAACTCGTTCACTCCTTCACCATTCACCGCCTTCAATAGCCGCGCCGCGGATCGACGCGCCGTCGCAGGGGCCTGCCCTGCAGGAAGCGCGCAAGGTTCTCGAACCACAGGTCGAGTGAAATATCGACATAATGTTCGCTGTCGTCGCACGAGACGTGAGGCGTGATGACGAGGTTGGGGACGTCCCACAGCGGGGAGTCGGCCGGCAGCGGCTCGGGGTCCACCACGTCGAGCACCGCGCCGGCGAGTTTGCCGCCGCGCAGCCTGCCGGCGAGGGCCTCGTAGTCCGCCACGGGCGCACGCGCGATGTTGATGATGCCGGCGGTCGGTTTCAGCAGGTCCAGGCGTTCACGGCTCAGCAGGTTTTTCGTCTCCGGGGTGAGCGGCACCGCCAGCACCACGAAATCCGCCGCGGGGAGAAGCCTGTCGAGGTGAGTAACAGGATGGACGACGTCGGCAAGGCGTGATTTTCTTGCGGTGCGCCGCACGCCGATCACCTTGAGCCCGAGCTGCCGGGCGGCCCGTGCCGCCGCCTCCCCCAGATCGCCGAGTCCGACGACCAGCGCCGTCCTGCCCGCGATGCTCGGTGAAAACAGGCGCTGCCATAGGTGTGCGCGCTGATTCCCGATCATCTCGGGCATCCGCGTGTGCAGCATGGTCAACGCCATGCGCATATACTGCTCGGCCTTTGCACCGTGTGCTCCGCGGTTGTTCGTGAAAACGACATCGCGCGGCAACCAGTCGAGAGGAAGAAAACCATCGACGCCGGCGGTCGTTGCGTGCAGCCAGCGCAGCCGTGGAGCGCGGCCGGCCAGATCGTCGCGGCGCGCCGGCACCCCGATGACGGCGTCGGCCGACTTGAGCGCCTCCTCGATAATGTCGCCGTCCCAGCCAATTGTTGTCGCCCGCAGCCGTTTGGCAAGGGTCCGGTGGCGCGCGCATGCGGCGTCCCAACGCTCCGCCGTAACGTGGTAGACGTCCGCTTTCCTGCGCGCGTTCTCGATGTGGACGCGGATCTTACCGCTGTTCATATTGATTCAGGAGGAAACCACGCACTGCGCAGGGCTCACGGACAAACCGCCAGCAACACACCTCGAACCCTTGTCCGCTTTGGCCTGCTTGCACCGATTGCAGGAATCGGTAAATAACACGCTTTAGGGTGCGGTGTTCTTTGCCGTGCCGGCGGCCTGCGCGGGGGCGCCGAATGAGTGTGCGCGATCATGACTCGCCTGCGTTTCCTAGCTCTTTGCGGAGGGCGGCTGGGCGGCGAATCGGGAGCCGCGCAGGCACAGCCTGCCGCGCGCGTCCTGCCACAATTGTTCCGCTTCGTGCAGCTGCCCGAGCGCGCGCGCCACGGTCTGGAAGTCGTAGTCCGCGAAGTGGGCGGCGATTTCCTGATAGTACTGCGGCTCGTTCTCGATCAGCGTGAAGATCTTACGGGCAAGCTGAGCCACGCGGCCGGTCGTGGATCCGCCTTCAGCCGGTGCCGGGTCCGCCTTTCCGCCCAGGTAATCGTCGATCTTCGCGCGGTCCGCGTAGGCGTAGGCAATGCGCTCGAAACGCTCGTGCGGGATGTCCTCGCCGATGGTGGCATCGATGCCGACCTTGGCGCCGGTCGGCACGACCCCGGGCGGTGTCACGGCGAGGCTGGGGTCGAGCGGCTTGGCACGCGCACCGGGGATGACGAACACGTCGCGGTCGCCCTGCACGCGGGTGGCGATCGCCCATTCGACGTCCATCGGGTTGAAGACGTCGATGTCATCGTCCACCACGACGACGTGCTTGAGATCCATGACGGAGAGCGCCGCGAGCAG
Source organism: Betaproteobacteria bacterium (assembly GCA_016202605.1). Taxonomy (GTDB): domain Bacteria; phylum Pseudomonadota; class Gammaproteobacteria; order Burkholderiales; family SG8-41; genus DSOT01. The sequence continues at coordinate 12,428 of JACQOJ010000033.1, read as the reverse complement.
CGCGTTCTTGCCTTCGCCCGCCTGTTTCCTGATCGAAATCACGGCGTGCCAGAATGCGCAGCCGCCGAGCGTGACATTGATGTCCTTGATCTGCACGCCCGCGGTCTTGAGGGCCCGGCGGATCGCCTGGTAGCGGGTGGGCGCGGCGAGCCAGGTGTTTTCCCACGGCATGTGCAGCGCGTAGTACAGGGCATCCCCGCGCATGGTGAGCGCTTTCACCTTCACCAGGGGATTCCAGTGCAGCCCGCCCATCAATCTCGTGAATTCCCCGAAGCGGCCCTCGGGACGCGTCCAGCCGGTGGGCAGAATCTCCGCTTCGAGCACGATCTCGGCGTCGGCGACGCACGGCAGATCGATCGTTTCGCACATCGCGAGCTCGACCGGCGCGCCGCGGATGCCGCCGGCAACCGCCATCTCGTCCACGCCCAGCGGCGCGCGGAACCCCGAGCCCATGATTTCGAACGGATGGGTGCCGATGGAAATGGAAATCGGGCACGGGCGTCCGGCCTCATAGGCGCGCTGCGCGAAGAGCCGCATGTTGTTGGGCGTCACGATGTCGATGCCGGTGAGGTTTTTCTCCTTCACCATGAAGCGGTAGATGCCGGAGTTGATGCCGAACTCGGGATCCCGCGCGATGGTGACCCCGGCCGTGATCATCGGCCCGCCGTCGTAAATCGACGACATCGGGATCGGCAGGCTGAAGAGATCGACGTCGTCGCCGACGCGGACGACCTGCTTGCCGGGCGCGGTCTCCACGTACCTGGGCGGGATGGGATGGTCGATGCCGTGCTGCAGCTTCTGTTCGATTTCCGCGTACGTAGAGCAGCCCATCGACATGATGGCGCGTTCGCGCGAGCGGATGATCCCGGAGACGACCGGCATGTCGTAGCCGATCACGTCGTGGAACACGAGCGCCCTGGACGACTGGTCGACCAGGGTCGCGATATGGCGGATGTCCACGGGTTGGCGAATGTCGACGAGTTCCTTTGCGCCGCGCAGGCGGTCGAGAAACCCGCGGAAACTCTCCTGCGCGGTGGCCATGGAAGGGCTGGCGGTCCGATCCGGCATCGCGTCACTCGTCGCTGGCGAGCGGGCTGCTCATGCCCTGCCAACGCTTGATGCTGTCGTGCGCCACGTCGAACAGGTCGAGCACGCGGCCGACCGTGTGATTGACGATGTCGTCGATCGTCCTGGCGTGGCTGTAGAACGCCGGTACCGGAGGAAAGACGATTCCGCCCATCTCGGTCACCGTGGCCATGTTCCGCAGGTGCACGAGATGAAGCGGCGCCTCGCGCGGAAGCAGCACCAGTCTGCGGCGCTCCTTGAGAACCACGTCGGCGGCACGCGTGACCAGGTTGTCGGAAAAGCCGTGCGCCACGGCCGCGAGGGTTTTCATCGAGCATGGAGCGATCACCATCCCCTGGGTGACGAACGAGCCGCTTGCAATCGAGGCGCCGATGTCGCGTACGTTGTGCACCACGTCCGCGAGCGCGTTGATGTCCTTGCGCGCAAGTCCCCGGTCCTGCCAGGCGTTGAGCGCGCCAGCGTCGGAGACGATGAGATGGGTTTCCCAGCCGCCCGTCCTGCGCAGCAGCTCCAGCATGCGCAGGCCGTAAATCGACCCGGTGGCGCCGGTGATGGCGACGATCAGCCGCCGTTTCGATCGCGCCGCACTCCGCTTTTTCTTCGCTGTCATGGGTTCTCCGCTTCCTTTTTCCAGCGGAACAGATAGTTTTCGAGCCGCCTCAACATGCCGATCCCGATCGCGGCCATCATCACGACCAGCGTGATCATCCACGCGCACACCCGGCCGGTCTGGATCAGGTCCGCCGCCTGGCGCAACCGATATCCTACACTGCTTGAAGAACCGAGGGTTTCGGCCACCAGCGACACGCGCCATCCGAAGCCGAAAGCGAGCCGCGCTCCGGGGAAGAAACAGGGTGGGATCGTGGGCAGGTGGATCCTGTCCTCAAATACCGTCGGCATGTCCGGTCGAATATCGTGAGCCGGGAAATCGGGAGAGCGTCAGGTCGGGAGGTAGGAAGGTCGTGAGATGGTGCGTGCCGGCCAACGCAGTTTCGATCTCCCGCTCTTGCCTCTTACGCTTTCACGGGTTTCATTTGGGCGGAGCCGTAAAGTACGTGCCGCGGCCGCTGGCGACGAGCGCGCCTTCCTGATCAAATATGCTGGCCTCGGCGGTCGAGTACTGGCTGCCCATGCGCACGATTCTCGCTTTTGCGATGAGATCGCCGGGCATGGCCGCCTTGTGGTAATCGACGCGCACGTCGATGGTCGGCACGGGCCGGCCCAGTTTCGCGGCGATGGCATAGTCGGCGGCGACATCCACGATCGCGGCGAGTATCCCGCCGTGCGTGTAGCGCCGCTCCGGATTCACTACCCAGTCCTCGCGCCAGCCCGCCCTGACCTCGATTCCGGCATCATCGCTCCTGAGAACGGTGAAATTGAGCCAGCGGTTGAACGGCCCGCGGGTGATGAGTTCCTGCAGCCTGGCGATGCCGGTCTCGTTCATGCGCGCTCCACTGTGGGAAAGTCTGCAGTTTACAGCGGCCAGTTGCCGGCAGGCAGTGTGCAGTCGGCAGTTGCCAGTTTCCAGTCGTCAGTGGACAGTTCGAAGTTGGCGGTTGCAGGCCCCTGCATTCGATCAACTGCCGACCAGCGACTTGCGACCGTTCACCGGCAAATGCCGACTGTCAACTGTTTCCGGTCACCGTAGTGAGGGCGCCGCCCGCGACCCATTCCCGCAGCCGGTCCCGGTCGATCTTGTTGGTGCCCGCCAGTGGCAGCTGCTCGAGGAAAAAGACCCGCCGCGGATGCTGATAGGCCGGGCCGGTGGCGAGGACGAACCGCTTCAGTTCATCCTCCGTCGCCGCCGCGTTCTGGCGCAAAACGACGAACGCGTACGGCACCCGGCCTTTGAGCTCGTGGTCGAACGGCATGACGCAAGCCTGGTGGACCGCGGGATGGCGTTCGAGCAGCGACTCGACTTCGACGGGAAAGATATTTTCGCCGCCGCAAACGAACATGTCGTCGGCGCGACCGACGAAGTAATAAAAGCCGTCGGCATCGCGCCGGCAGACATCCCCGGTGTAATACCAGCCGTCGCGGATGCGGCGTGAGGATTCTTCCGGCAGGTTGTGGTAGGCGAACAGGATTCCGGGGTTACGCACCGCCAGTTCCCCCTCATCCGGGGCCACGCCGCCGACCAGTTTCGCTTCTGTACCGGCATACGGCACGCCGATGGAGCCCGGCGGGCAGGCCTTGCCTGCGGGATGCGGTCCGAGCGGCACCGGTCCGCCTTCGGTCACGCCGTAAACCACCAGCGGTTCGGCGGCGGGGAAGTGCGCCTTGATCTCGCGCAGAAGCTGGGGAGAGGACGGCGCCGAGCCCATCATGACGGTGCGCACCGACGAAGTGTCGATCTTGGCGAGAAGATCCTCGCGCGCGAGCACCATCGACATCATCGTCGGAACGCCGGAGATGACGGTGCAGCGATAACGTCCGATCGCGTCGATGTAGCGTTCGACGCTGAACTGCGGCAGGAGCGGCAGCATCGCTCCCGCGGTCAGGCCCTGCTTGATCGCGTTCAACGCGTTCTTGTGATAGAGCGGCGCCGCGACCAGGATGACATCGCGTTCGGTGGTGCCGCGAGTGTGGGCGAGGATGCGCCGGCTCCAGTTCTGCCCGAAATGGGTGAGCAGCACGCCCTTGGGCCGTCCCGTCGAACCGGAGGTGTACGGTTGAATCGCCACCGATTCCGGGGAAGGTTCGAACGCCGCGAACGCGCCCGGATCGAGAAAGCGCTCGAATTCGGCGCCGAATTCGACGATCCTGGCGCCGGAGGGGCACCGGCGGCGCAACCCGCTTTCGGTGAACACGAGTTTCGCCCGCGCGTCGTCGAGGATGAAGGCGACCGTATCCGCAGCCAGCTTGATGTTGATCGGGACCGGAACCACGCCGCAGCGCATGGCGCCCAGCAGCGCGACGACGAACTCCGGGCGGTTGAGCGAGAGAATCCCAATCCGGTCGCCAGCCTTGAGCCCGGCACCCGCGAGCCCGCGGGCAGCGGCGTTGCACGCGGCGTCGAGCTCGCGGAAGCTCACTTCGCGCGGCTGCCTGGTGTCGCGGAGGTCGATGATCGCCGGACGCGCGTCATTCCTGTGCGCTTCGAAGAGCAGTCCGAGGTTGCCGGGATAGCCGCGCGGTTCGGGACAGGCGATGACCATACTTACAGCATGAATAGACGGGATCAACAGGATTTTGACAGGATTTACAAGATTGGGACGTTTGATTTCATCCTGTTAATCCTGATGAATCCGGTAAATCCTGTCCATTTCCCTGCATTCAGGGGGTGACGACCACTTTTCCGAAAACCTCCCGGTCCTCGATCATGCGCAGGCCCTCCGCGGCGCGCTCGAGCGGCAACACTGCGTCGATCACCGGCTTCATCGTGCCCTGCTGGATGAGGTCCATCAGCGCCTTGAGGTTCTCATCGTAGAAGCTGTTCGATCCGATGACCTTGAGCTCGAAACTCCAGATGTAGCGCAGGTCTTCCTTGGGATCGTAGCCCGCGGTCGCGCCGCAGACCAGGATCCTGCCGCCGCGCTTGACGCATCTCAGCGTGGGCGCCCAGGTGTCGCCGCCGGTGAAGTTGATGACGGCGTCGACGCCGCCCTCGTAAGTGCGCCGCTGCGGTTTTCCGAACTTCCCGATCGCCCACTTCGAGAAATCGACCTCCTTGTAATTGATGACGTGATCGGCGCCGAGGTCTTTCAGCCGCTGGATCTTGTCCGCGCTGCTCGCGCAGGCAATCACTTCCGCCCCGAGCATTTTGGCGAGCAGCACGCAGCCCGTGCCCACGCCTCCGCTCGCCCCCAGAACCAGGACCTTTTCGCCCCGCTTGACGGTATCGTGGGTGACGATCATGCGGTGAGCGGTGCCGTAGGCGACCGGCAGCGAAGCGGCCGCCTCGAAGGTGACGCGCTCCGGCATCCGGATCAACTGGTGCTCCGCAACCAGGCACTTCTCGGCAAGTCCGCCGTGCATCATCTCGCCCATCAGCCCTTGCTGCCGGTTGAGCGGATTCACGAGAACCCGATCGCCTTTTTTCCAGCCGTCGACGCCGGGCCCGGTTTCGAGGATCTCTCCGGCCATGTCGAGCCCGATGATCATCGGCATCGGCACCTTGATTCCGGGCATGCCGCGCACGGTGAATACGTCGTGGTAGTTGAACGATGTCGCCTTTACCCGAATCACGACATGTCCGGCGGTCGCAACCGGATCCTGAAAATCCGTCACGTACTGGAGTTTTTCCAGCCCTCCGTGTTCGCGCAGCACCATTGCTCTCATCATGTTCTCCAGTGTTATCGGGCGCGTCCGCCGTTGCGTCCGCGTTCCGCCGGAAACGTTACACTACTTGTCTCCGGCGGTGAGCGCCAGGTTCATCACCGAGCGATTGGTGAGGATCGCGGAGAGCACCATGTTACGCGACGTTTCGATCTGTTCGCGGCAGATGCGCTCGGCAGTGCTGCCGTCGCCGCGCACGAGCGCCTTCACCAGCGCGCGGCGCTCCTGCTGCAGTTCCTGCGAACGGTTGCGCAATCCCAGTCCCAGATGCAGCAGCCTGGTCATCTCGTCGAGCAGTTGCTCGATGGCGTGGGCGAGCCGCGAATTGCCGGTGGCCTGCGCGATCGCGACGTGGAAGGCCTTGTTCGCCTCGAGAAAGCGCGAAATGCTCCGTGCGTCACCCGGCTGGTAGCCGGCGCGTCCGGCTTCGTCGAGCGCGCGCAGGCGCTGCGCATCGCCGCGGCCCGCCGCCATGCGTGCCGCCGCGGGCTCCAGCATGAGGCGCAGCTCGAAAATGTCCTGGATGTCCTTGAGGGTGACCGCCGTCACCAGATAGCCGCGGCGCGGAATCGCGCGGACCAGCCCGTCGTGGGCAAGCCGCGAGAGCGCCATGCGCACGGGGGCCTTTCCGAGCCTGTACTGCGCGCAGAGCTGCGCTTCCGATATCTCCGTTCCCGGCGCGATGGCGCAGGTGATGATGTCGTGCCTGATGCGCTCATGAGCGCGGTCGCTCAGCAGCGGTATGGTCCTGCCCATGGAGTAAAGCGGGGGGAGGAAATGGGGTGCGTTCGTCGATCCGATAAAATTCTAGAAGCCGCATTGTGACATGTCAACGCTGTTACCGGCTTCGCCCGGGGCGCCTCCCGGGTCGTTCAACGTTGCCGCAAACGGCCCGCCGGGAACGCGTGTTGAGGCCCTATAATTACGGCTGCATCCGCCGCGCCCTCCCACCAGACGAACAACGTGCCGCCCTCCCCGCAATCTTCCGAAATCCCGCGCTCCGCCTTGGCAGCGGTTGTTGCCGCGACGATGATTGCCCGGGTGGCGTCGATCATGGGAATCGCGGTGTTTCCGGTGATTGCACCCGGGCTTGCGGCGGACATGGGCGTCGCCCTGGACCTCAAGTAGCCGGATGATGTTTGAAGGATTCGAGTTTGCGCTCGCCCAGGTCGGAATTGCCTCGATAATCGTATTTGGGGCGTTCGTGGTGCGCGGCATGTCGGGATTCGGCGCCGGGCTGGTCGCGATTCCGGCGCTGGTGTTCGTGATTCCGATCCATACGGCGGTACCGATGATGGGGTTGCTGGTTTTTCTCCTGTTCATTTTCCTCACCATCCGCGACCGGCGCGACGTCATCTGGAGCGAGCTCAAACTGCTGGTGCCGCCCACCCTCGCCGGCGTCGTCGCCGGCGCCTTCCTGTTCACGAATCTCGACAGCGCGCTGCTGCTGAAACTGCTGGGTGCGTTCATCATCGGCTTCGCCTTGTACGTGCTGGCCGTCCATCACTTCGGGCTGCCGGAATTCCGCTGTTCGCAGAAATGGGCGCTGCCGGCGGGATTCCTGGGAGCGACGGTGGACACCATGTTCGGCGGCGGAGGCGGCACCCTGGTGGTGGTCTACATGCATATGCGCGGAATCGGGAAAACGCAGTTCCGCGCCACCGTGGCTGTATTGTGGTTTTTCGAGATGATCGCGCGCATCGCCGGTTATGCGGTGGCCGGGTATTACACGTGGTCAACGTTGATTTTCGCGGCCCTGATGCTGCCCCTGGTGTGGGCCGGCACCTACGCAGGCGAGCACATCAGCAACCGCATCAGCCAGGACGCCTTTTCAAGGATCCTCGCCCTCATGCTGCTCCTGAGCGGCGTCAGTGTGCTGCTGAAATGATCTCGCGGCGGTCGGGCGGACCGCGCGCGGCGCCGGACACTCTCGATTCGAAGACGGTCTCGGGACGCCGGCCGGGCCGCGGTCTGGCGCGCGAGCGAATGGCGCTACCGGAGGTAGATGACGGCAGGAAAGGTGGCCACGGCGAGCACCAGCACTATCCATTCCAGGTTGTTGCGCTTCAGCCAGCCGGTAAAGTGCAGGACGAGAATGGTGATCGCGATAACGTAAAAGATGTAGAAGGCCATCAATCCCCCTGGGCGCCGCCTTGCCGTAAGCATAACCCAAATCCTCAGCCCATGTCAGGGGGCGCATTTCACTCAGATTCTTAGATGAGGCAACACGGGGGAATGCTTGCGCGACCTCGAGGCGCGCACGCGGTTGACACGCTTGTCGCACACCGGCATGGTAATAGCCGCCCCGCACGGCAACGGGGCCAAAGGCACTTGAAAGCGGGAGCATCCATGTCCTTCATTCTTGCCCTCGACGAGGGCACCACCAGCGCGCGGGCGATCGTTTTCGACCATGCGGGCACGATCAGATCGGTCGCGCAGAAGGAGTTCAGGCAGATATACCCGCAGCCGGGCTGGGTTGAACACGATCCCAACGAGATCTGGGCGGCGCAGATGGGCGTCGCGTCGGAGGCGCTCGCCCGTGCGGGCATCCAGGCGAGAGACGTGGTCGCGATCGGCATCGCCAACCAGCGCGAGACGACGGTGGCATGGGACCGCAGGAGCGGGGAGCCGCTTTGCAACGCGATCGTGTGGCAGGACCGGCGCACGGCGGGTCACTGCGACCAGCTCAAGGCCGACGGCCGCGAAGCGCTGATTTCCGAAAGGACCGGGCTCGTAATCGACGCCTATTTTTCCGGCACCAAGCTCAAGTGGATACTGGATAACGTCCCGGGGGCGCGCGAAAGCGCGGCGCGGGGCCGGCTCGCGTTCGGGACCATCGACGCCTGGCTCATCTGGAAACTCTCGGGCGGCGCACACTGCACCGATCCGAGCAATGCGTCGCGCACGCTGTTCTACAACATTCACAACGGCGCGTGGGACGGGGAGATGCTCGACTTGTTCGGCGTGCCGCGCGCCGCGCTGCCCGAAATCCGCCCTTCGAGCGCGGTTGTCGCCCGGACCGCGGGTGATCTCTTCGCCGCGCGCATACCGATCGCGGGTATTGCCGGCGACCAGCAGGCGGCGCTGTTCGGACAGCGCTGCGTCGCGCCCGGCACGGTCAAGAACACCTACGGCACGGGTTGCTTCATGCTGATGCACACGGGCGAGCGGCCCGTGGTTTCGCGCAACAGGCTCCTGACCACGGTGGCGTGCCAGAGCGGCGCCCGCCCCGAGTACGCGCTCGAAGGCAGCGTTTTCATCGCGGGCGCGGTGGTCCAGTGGCTGCGCGACGGACTCGGTATCATCAAGTCATCGGCGGAGGTGGAGCGGCTTGCCGCAAGCGTTGCCGACAACGGCGGGGTGTACCTGGTGCCGGCTTTCGCCGGCGTGGGCAGCCCGCACTGGGACCCGTACGCGCGCGGGATGATCCATGGACTGACGCGGGGCGCGACGGCCGGGCATATCGCGCGGGCGGCGCTCGAAAGCATCGCTTACCAGACCGCCGATGTGCTGCACGCGATGGAGAGCGATGCCGGCATGAGGCTTGGAGAGCTGCGGGTAGACGGCGGTGCGGCGCGCAACGACATGCTGATGCAATTTCAGGCCGATCTGCTCGGCGTGCCGGTGGTCCGGCCGAAGGTCACCGAAACCACCGCGCTGGGCGCCGCTTATCTCGCCGGTCTCGCTGTCGGTTACTGGAAGGGTGCGGAAGAGATCGCCGCACAGTGGCAGGCCGAGCGCCGGTTCGAGCCGGGCATGGACCGCGGGCAGGCCGAGCCACTCATGGCTGGATGGCGCAAAGCGCTCGAGCGCGCCAAGAACTGGGCACCGGCCAATCAGGGACGGTGAGCGGTAAGCGGAGAGCGGTGAAAGAATGTGCAAACGGCCGCGCGCGAAAATCATCAAGGCGAGCCCCACGGGCTGAGCCGGCGCGACATGCCTGCGGTTCCAGCGCGGCAGATTACGCACCGGGGTCCGGGATGCCCGCGTTGCAGGAGCGTCAGCGCGGGCGCCACTCGAAACCGTCAAGAACCAGGCGCTTTGCCTCGACGCGTGCGAAGTCCATGAACGCGCGCGCGGCCACGGACAGGTGCTTGCCCACGGGATAGACGAAATGCCAGTGACTCTCGAGGGGGAATCCTTCGACGTCCACGCAGACCAGTTTCGTCTGTTCCGGTTCTAACCCCAAGGTGTAGCGGGAGAGAATCGATATTCCGAGTCCGGCAAGAATGGCCTCCCGGATCGCCTCGTTGGTGCTCAGCTCCATTCGTATTTTCGGGGTAAGACCGTGCTGCTCGAACAGCTTCAGGGTGACCATTCGCGTTCCCGATCCCGGTTCGCGGATCAGGAACGGCTCGTTGGCGAGGCGCGCAAATGCAATGTCCTTCTCGCCCGCCAACGGATGGTCGCCGCGTGCAAGAACCACCAGCGGATTGGACAGGATGGCCTGGACCATGACTTCCTGCTGATCCGGCGGGTCGGCGAACATGTACAGGTCGTCCTCGTTGTTTCTCAGCCGTTCAATCAGGGTGCTCCGGTTGTGGATCTGCAGCGATATTTCGACCCCGGGATGGCGCTGGATGAAGGCCCCGAGCAGTCGGGGGGCGAAATACTTGGCCGTCGAAGTCACGGCCAATTGAAGATGCCCGGAATCCAGGCCGCGCATCTCGGTCAGCCTTTCCTCGAGGCTCGAGAGAGCGCGAAACACGTCATTACAGCCCACGTAAACCCGCTGACCCGCGTCCGTCAGGTAGATGCGCTTGCCCACCTGTTCGAATAACGGAAAGCCGACGGTTTCGCTCAGCTTCTTGATCTGCACCGAAACCGTCGGCTGGGCCAGGTGGAGTTCCTGGGCGGCGCGAGCGAAACTTGCCAATCGTGCGCTCGCCTCGAATACGCGAAGTTGCGGCAGTGTCCCGTGTTTCAGGTAACGCCGGATATTCAGTTGCGGCATGGCGATTCCTCCTCGAATCCGTTGCCATTGCCGCCGTGCCACAAATGCACAGCGGCCTTCACCTCGAGGTAAAGGCCGCTGTCGAAAACAGACCTTAACCTGTTCGGCAAAGGTCTCGCTCGCATCGTTTCCTGCGATGCCGACGTGACCGGGGCAGAGCCCGTTTTGACGATCGCGTCGTAGCAGCCAACCGGCTGCCGAAGCTACTCCCCTTTGGAGGGGTGCTTGGGTTTGGCCAAGCTATACATTAGATACCACTTCGAGCTTGAAGTTGCAAGGGCCCGATCGTTACGAATCGTAATGCCGGTCTTTAATTATCGTTCAGGGCTTCCGTTTTTGTAACGGTAAGCATCGCAAACTTCAAATTTTCTTTGGTGACGGGCCGACGCATACTTGGAAACAACGAACCATATTGTTTGTGGCCTGCGCGGCTGGTCTCACCCCCGCGCATCGTAAACGAGACTCAAATTCGATTACGCAATACTGCTCACCGTCACTTATTCCTGGCAGGACTACTTTGAGCCGGAGTCGGAGATTTTGGATGACCAGCGCAACCTGTTCGCGTTTTGACCGGATGCTACCGCGGACACGCATGAGATCTGGAGGAGGCTTGTATGCAAGATAGAGAATCCCATGGTAAGCCGATCGAGGAGCTTGTCAGCGGTTTTCAGACACACCCCGATCAAGGCCTGACCCAGCAAGAGGCGCAGGACCGTCTCCGGAAGTTCGGCGCCAATGAACTGACGGAGCGCCCGCGGCCCGGTTTCTTCGCGCTGCTGTGGGATCAATTCAACAATTACCTCGTGATCATTCTGATCATCGCTGCGCTGGTCTCGCTGCTGCTCGGAGAGTATGTCGATTCCCTGGCGATCATGTTCATTGTCGTGCTCAACGCCGTCGTCGGAGTCATTCAGGAATCGAAGGCGGAACACGCCCTCGCGGCTCTGAAGAAGATGTCGGCGCCCAATGCCCAGGTTATACGTGACGGCCATCAGGTGACGATTCCAGGCCGGGAACTGGTTCCGGGCGACATCGTTCTGCTGGAGGCGGGCAACTACATTCCCGCCGACATGCGACTGGTTTCAAGCGTCAATCTCAAGGTCGAGGAAGCCTCGCTGACGGGGGAATCCGTGCCCGTGGAGAAGAACGCGGCAGTGATCCTGGACCAGGACATACCGCTCGGCGACCGCAGGAATTCCGCTTTCATGAGCACGATGGTGACGTATGGCCGCGGGAAAGGGCTCGTGACGGCCACCGGGATGAACACCCAGATCGGTCTGATTGCCGAGATGATCCAGTCCTACGAGGACGAAGCGACGCCGTTGCAGCAGAAGCTGGCGCACCTGGGAAAGGTTCTCGGGAGCGCCGTTCTTGCAATCTGCGCGGTGGTCTTGATCTACGGCCTGTTCCGCGATACGCGCCTTACTGAAGTATTCACCCTCGGTTTCTTCAACTATCTGGCGGCCGAACAGAAGGACATCATCAACCTCTTCATGACCGCCGTGAGTCTCGCCATCGCCGCGGTTCCCGAGGGTCTGCCGGCGATCGTGACCATCTGCCTCGCCCTGGGGATGCAGCAGATGATCAAGCGCCATGCCCTGATCCGCAAGCTTCCCGCCGTGGAAACGCTGGGCTGCGCCACGGTCGTTTGTTCCGACAAGACCGGAACGCTGACGCAGAACGAGATGACCGTGGTCCAGGGGTGGACCGCGGGCAAGAGATTCCGGGTCACGGGGGAAGGATACAACCCCAGCGGGCAGTTCTCCGTGGACGGGGAGCCTTTCGAGACGCGCGCCGATCCGGACGCCATGTTGCTCTTGCATGGGGCGTTGCTTTGCAACGATGCGAAACTGGAGGAAAGAAGCGACGAAGCGGGCAAGCGCTCGTGGCAGATCATCGGCGATCCCACCGAGGGAGCCATGGCCGTCGTGGCGATGACCGGCGACGGCGTGAACGACGCGCCGGCCCCGAAACGCGCGAACATCGGTGTCGCGATGGGCATCACCGGAACCGACGTGTCGAAGCAGACGGCGGACATGGTCCTTACGGACGACAATTTCGCAAGCATCGTCGCCGCGATCGAGCAGGGGCGGATCATCTATTCCAATAT
>JACQOJ010000032.1 GCA_016202605.1 Betaproteobacteria bacterium | reverse complement strand
CGCAAAAAGCCGGGAACGCGCGGCGCAGTCTTCAGGAGGGCCAGATCCGGCTTGTCAGGGGTGTCTTCCGGGTGAAATGAGCAACCGCACGGCCGGCGCTCAAGCTTTTTACTGTCTACCCCTTCAGCGCCCGATACAAGAACGGCAGGCTGACGTCCATCCGGTAATCGATGTCGGAGTGGTTGTCGTCGAACTCCTCGTAGGTGTGGCGGATGCCCGCGGCGGCGAGGCGCTGCGACAGGATGCGCGCGCCGTAGTGAATGTGGTACTGGTCGCGCCAGCCGCAGTCGATGTAGATGCCGCGCAGTGACTTGAGGTTGTTGCGGTATCGCGCGACCAGATTGATCGGGTCATGCGCGCGCCACCTCCTCCATCGGCGCGCGATCAGCTCGCCCGTCTCAAGATTGAACGGCACGCGGAAGCCGAGCGGCGCCTTTGGGTCCGGGTCGTAAGTCGCCGCCATGCACAGGTTCATGATGCAGTGGCCTTCGGCGGTGGAGAGCTTCTCCTTCTTCCACACGTGCCCGAGGAAGCGTTTGATGCGTCCGTCGTCGAGCCCCTCTGAAAGTCCCCTGCGGCCCGATTCGCGCCGGGCGTCGTAGCGCCCCGCCTTCCGCTTCGGCACGCGGTGCTTCGCGAGCTCGTTCAACGTATTCGGCCAGTCGTGCCAGTAGACGAAATCGAAATACGCGTCGCCGGAATGGTTCGCGATCGCGCCCCAGTATTTCGCGTACTTCATGCCGTGGATGATCGCCCCGTAGCCGCCGGAAGATTTGCCGAAACAGCCGCGATGCTCGCGGCCCGCCAGCGTGCGGAACTCGCGATCGACGAAGGGAATGATTTCGCGCGTGAGATAGCCGGCGTAATTACCGATTGCCGACGAATTCACGTACTGATTGCCGCCGAGCGCCGTGTAGCAGTCCGGAAAGACGATGATCGCCGGCCCCATCTTCTTCTCGTGAATGAGCCGCGCCGCGCGCTCCGGAACGTTGTCACCGAAGGGCTTCCAGTTTGCATGCGCCAGGCCGGAGCCGGTGAATCCGACGAGATCGTAGAGCACCGGAAAGCGGCGCCTGCCCGCGCCGTCATACTGCGGCGGCAGCCACACTCCGAGCTTGCGCGCGTGGGGGTCGCCGAGGGGATTGTCCTTGAGGATTTTGGAGGCGTGTTCCAGCACTACCAGCGTGCCGGCGGGACCTTTGGGTCGTTTGAGTGCCATATTGAGAGCTTTCGCGTGCTATCACACGATACAAATTTCGGGGAAGAACAAGTTTACCGCGAGAACGGATTACGCATATTTCGTCCGGGTTCACTCGTTCAGGCCACGAGTCCAGACGGGATTTGCGAAATCAGCGCTGCGTCCATTGGCCATAACCAACCTGCCCGTCCTGCCGTCGGCACTGTATCCCTTCGTGCCCGCAATCCGTCCAAGACGGTAAGCGATCCGAAATCGTGGAATCGCCCGCTACAGAAGCTAACAGATCACTGAAAAGGAGCAAGCCATGGACGATCTCAACCCGCGCGAACGCGAACTCGTGGCACTGGGCGCTGCGATGGGCAGCAACTGCGTGCCCTGCATCGAGTACCATATCCCTGAAGCACGAAAGGCCGGCCTCACCGACTCACAAGTCACCGCCGCCATCCGGCTCGCCGACAGGGTGCGGCAGGTTCCCGCACGCAAGGTTCTCGCCGCTGCCCTGCGGATGCTGCCCGAGCCCGCTGTGCAGGACTCCGCTCGGGCCGCCAGCGCCGGCGAGTCCGCGACGACTACTCCTGCAACGAGCCCGTGCTGCGGGTAAGATGAAACACTCCGCCGCCCGGCAGGGTCCGCACTCCTGCCGGGAACGGGTTTTGATCCTGGAGGCGCAACCATGAACCACGCCGCGCAACAGGTCTCTTTCGCGGAGCTTGCCCGGGAGCTCTCGCCGCCCCTGCTGCGCTATCTGCAGCGCTACGCCGGGGACCGCGTGGCCGCTGACGACCTGCTGCAGGAAACGCTCATCCGGATCGCGCGTGGCCTTCCCGGCTTCGCCGCACGCTCAAGCGTCAAGACGTGGGCGTTTTCCATCGCAACCCGTGTCGCCGCCGACCACTTCCGGGAACCTGAACGCAGGATTCGCATCGTCGACGTGGATGAAGCGATGGACCTGCCGGACCCGGACACCGCGCTTGACGATCGCGCCGTCATGGACGAGATGAACGCCTGCGTGCGCAAGGTGATCGACAGTCTGCCCGAGGACTATCGCGCACCGCTCGTGCTGCACGACCTGGAGGGCCTGAGCGCGCAGGAGATGGCCGAGATCTGCGGCTGCACCCTGGCCACCGCCAAGATCAGGATTCATCGCGCCCGGCAGCGCTTGAAAGCGGCGCTGCAGCAGCAATGCGATTTCTACCGGGATGGCGAGAATGTCCTGCGGTGCGAGCGCAAGCCGGAAGAACCAGGTTGACGACCGAAATGCCTGTCGCGAGAAGATTCGATCGGGATGTCATTGGCAGACGCTCTGATATTGGCAGCCACTAAACAACCCTCGGCTGTAAGCCGGGGGGTTTAACAGATGTCGGCTTGAAGCCGACCACAAGCGTCACCGACTGTCATTCCCGAGTAGCCTGTCCTCGAGTGCCTTAATCGGGGATCGGGAATCCAATTTCAGCATAGCCCAGATTAGATTCCCGCCTGCGCGGGAATGACAAAGTACATGAGAATGACGAATCGCCGCTTGTGCAGAGCTTCGCAAGCAGGATCTACAGCGCGACCTTCTGCCGCCGCCCCGTCTCCGAAGCGCGCACGATGGCGTCGAGCATCCTGTGGCGGCGCACCGCGGAATCAAAGTCGGGCTCGATGCGGGTCCCGGTGCGGATCGCTTCGGCGAACTTGACCCACATCTGGCCCACGTCGTAGGCGCGCCCGACGTTGCGCACTTCCTCGGGCACCCACTTGAGCCGCTCCGGCACCGGCAGCTCCTGCACCTCCTTGTCGTCCTTGCGCCCGCCCACGATCCTGCGCTTCGCCTCCTGCCCGGACTCTCCGCCGCCGATCATCATCAGCGTGCCGTCCCGGCCGTAGATCTCCAGCCGGTAGCCGCTGCCGTGGTAGGGATGGACGCCGGCGTAGGCGCTGACGACCGCGCCGCTTTCGAGCCGGCCATGGACCATGACGTTGTCGGGCGAAGTGACGTCCACAAATCTCTTCGTGTCGCTCTCGAACCATTGCGACACCCGCGTGCTGACGAGGGCCGACACTTCGATCAGCTCCCCGACGACCATGCACAGGGCGTCGATGGAGTGTCCAAAGGTGATCGTCAGCGGGTTCGCGCCCAGCGTGACGTCGCGCTGCCAGGTGCGGTCCGAGGTGCGCGCGAGGACACCGCTGCCCATCAGCGTCATGTTCACCGACAGCACCTCGCCGACGTAGCCGTCCTTCACCAGCTCGCGCAGATAGAGGTACGCGGGTGACGCGCGCCGCTGCAGGCCCACCATCGTGTGCGCCTTCATACTGCGGGCGAGCGCCGCCAGGTCCTCGGCCTCCTTCGTGTTCGCGCCCAGCGGCCACTCGCAGTAGACGTGCTTGCCCGCTTCCAGGGCGTTTTTCGTCAGCACGTAGTGCGCCGGAACGCGTACGGCGACGAGCGCCGCTTCGACCTGCGGGTCCGCATCCATCGCCTGGTCGCTGCCGTAGGCACGCGCCACGCCGAACTTCTCGGCCGCTGCCTGCGCGGTGTCCGCGTGCGCCGTGCAGACCGCATACAGCTCGGTCTGAGGCAGCCCCTTCAAGGCCGGGACATGCGCCCACGGACCCCATCGCCCGCCCGCTCCGATGAGCCCTACACGCAAAGGATTGGCAGTTGTCATATTTGAATTCCCGTCACCCGTCACCCATCACTCATCAATCGATCTTGAAGCCGGTGGCCTTGATCAATGGCAGGAGCCGATCGTGCTCCTGGTCCACGAAGCGCTGCGCTTTCTCGGGGCTCGAATCCAGCACCGGCTCGAACCCGGACTGGATCAGCGTCTTCTGGAATCCCTCGTCGGCGAGCGCCTTGCGCGTGACCTGCGACAGCCGATCAACGATGGCCTTCGGCGTTCCAGCCGGCGCAAAGATCCCGCTGAACAACTGGGCAACCATATCCGGCAGGATTTCAACCGCGGCCGGGATGTTGGGCGCCGCCTTCAGGCGCGTTGGCGCATTCACCGCGAGGATGCGAACCTTCCCGGACCGATGCAAACTGAGCAACTGGGCGGTCACGTTGGGCGTCATCATCGGAATATAGCCGCCCACCAGATCGGCGGTCGCCAGACCGACGCCCTTGTACGGGACGTGCACGATATCGAGACCACCGGCGCGTTGCTTGAACATCTCGCCGGCAAGATTGGTCACGGTTCCCGCCCCGGCGGAGCCATAGGAAAGCTTGCCGGGATTCGCGCGCGCGTAGCTGATGAGCTCCTTCAGGTTGCGCACCGGCATCGAGGGATGGACCATGATCGACGTCGCCGAGAGCGCGATCATGTCGACCGTGACGAATTCCTTGACCGGGTCGTACGGCGGGCGGCGCATCACCGCCGGGTTGAGCACCTGCGTGCTGGTGTTGCCGATCAGGATCGTGTAGCCGTCGGGACGGGCGCGCGCGACTTCCCCCGCACCGATGACGCCGCCCGCGCCGCCCCGGTTATCGACGATGATCGTGCCGAGGGACGGCCCCACTTGCTCCGCCCAGAAGCGGCCGATCGTATCCATCACCCCGCCGGGCGGGAACGGAACAACCAGCCTGATCGGCCTCGTCGGATACTGCGACTGCGCGTATGCGCCGAGCGGCGCCAGCGCGCACGCCGCCGCCGCCAGGGCCAGCCCGAATATCAGTGATTCACCTCGGTTCATGTTTTCCTCCTCGGCTTGTTGTTAAGACCTTACTCCAAAAAAGTAATGGACAGGATTTACGGGATTAACAGGATCAAAAACCGGGAATAATCATGTGAATCCCGTTAATCCTGTCTATTGAGAACTTGGCTTGGCGATTCTGCAATACACCCCTGTCGGCCGTTTACCGAAGGCTCATCAGGCAGCGACCTTCGCCGCCTGCTGCAATCTCGACTCCAGCCTGAAAATCCGCGCGGCGTTCTTCCAGAGAATCTGCTCGCGTTCCGCGTCGGTCAGTTTCGCGTCGTCCAGGACCTTCATCCGGATCTGGTGCAGCGTCGCTGGAACGCTCAGCCAGCGCCACGTCGTCGACCAGTCCGTCCCGAACATGATGCGCTCGGCGCCGATCTTGTCGATCGCGAAGCGCAGGTGCTGCGGGTTGGTCCCGACCACGTCGAAGTAGACATTGACGTTGCGCATCGCGACCGTCATGGCGCTGTCGAAATAGCGCGTGATGCTTCTTCCCATCTTGGTCAGGACGATCGGGACGGTCGGATGGCGCGCGGCGACCTCGTCGACCCACAGCGGATCGCCGTAGAACAGGCCGCCCGGGAACTGCGACCACGCGGTCGGAAACTGGATCGGTACCTGGTGCTTCTCCACCACGCGCATGATGCCGGACAGGTCCTTGG
>JACQOJ010000029.1 GCA_016202605.1 Betaproteobacteria bacterium | reverse complement strand
CGACTGCTCGGGAATGACACGGGTGGACTGAAATCGGATTCCCGACTGCTCGGGAATGACACGGGTGGACTGAAATCGGATTCCCGACTGCTCGGGAATGACACGGGTGGACAGTGTCCACGCTGCGCCCAAGTAAGCTGTCATGCCCGCGCAGGCGGGCATCCAATTGGTTGTATGGTGAAATTGGAACCCGTTCCCCGATTAGTGCATTCGCGGGCAAGCTTCACGGGAATGACAACGATTCGGTTGGCAAGAGAGAGGAGGAATGATTCATGAAAGTCGCATTGCATCGCTTGTGGTTCGCGCCGTTGCTGGTGCTGCTCGTTTACGCGGCGCCGGCCGCCGCACAAGGCTACCCCGCCAGGGCCATACGCATCATCGTGCCGTACTCACCGGGGGGATCGACCGACGTGGTTTTCCGGCTCCTGGCGCCGCGGCTGTCGGAAGATCTCGGCCAGCCGGTGGTCGTCGAAAATCGCCCCGGCGCCTCCTCCACCATCGGTCTCGACATCGCGGCCAAGTCGCCGCCCGACGGTTATACATGGGGCGTGGCGAATATCGCGTATGGTGCCAACCCGAGCCTGATCAAGAAAATGCCATTTGATTCCGGGAAGGACTTGATACCGGTAAGCCAGGTCACGATCGTCACCATGGTGCTGTCGCTGCATCCGTCGGTGCCGGCGCGATCGGTCGAACAACTCGTCGCGCTCGCCAGATCCCGTCCTGGAGAGATCAATTTCGGTTCCGCGGGCAATGGCAGCGCAAACCACCTCGCTACCGCCAAGTTCATGCATTCCACGGGAATCAAGCTCACGCACGTTCCCTATAAGGGCGGCGGTCCGGCCGTCGTGTCGCTCGTGAGCGGCGAGACCTCGATGCTGTTCGCCACGATTCCGTCGGCGATCCAGCATATCCAGGCGGGAAGACTGCGCGGGCTGGCTGTCAGCAGAGGGCAACGCAGCTCGGCGCTGCCGGATATTCCAACCGTGGCCGAGGCCGGGGTACCCGGATACGAGGCGATCGAATGGAACGGCGTCATGCTTCCGACAGGAACACCGCCGGCCGTCATCCAGCGGATTCATCAGACACTCGCCAAGGTATTGGCTATTCCGGCCATCAGGGAACGCATCGTCGGACTGGGTGCGGAGCCCGTGGGAAGTTCGCCGAAAGAATTCTCGGCGTTTATTAAGAGCGAGCTCGGCACCTGGGCAAGGGTGATCAAGGAAGTGGGCATCAAGATCGAGTAGGACAGCGGCGTCCGCGCCGCGCATTTTTCCGGGGCTGCCGTGACTATTGCGGCGGCCTGACGCCGTCCCTGCTTACCTGGATGCGCAGCGCGGTCATTTTGCCGCCGGCACCGGGTACGGCGGTCAAATTTACGATCGCGCCGGGCACCAAATACGAACGATCCCCCGGGACCAGCGTCGAGATCGACGCGTCCGCGGGGACCACGATCTTCTGCGCGCCGCCCTCGTAGGTCAGGGTCAGCTCGCGGCCGCTGGCGGACCGGACCATTGCTGACACCGTGGCATTGGTCATGGTCTGATCGCTCCGGCCGTCGAAAGGCCGGTGGCCCGGGTTCAGCGGCTTGGGGAACCGGCGGATCTCGAAAGCGGCAAGCGTGCCGTCGTCGCGCTTCGACGAGGTGACACCGAGGAAGTCGCCCGGCTTGATTTCCGTGATCGCGATGGGCTGGGTAGCGATGATGACGGTCTTCTCCGAGAGCGCGATCGCGGCGTCCGTTCCGTCGCGCGATTTCACCGAGATCGTGCTTCCATCAAACGCGGTGATGGTGCCGCGTACCCGCACATTGCTCTGCGCGTAACCGGTGGTGCTTGCGAGGGCGAGTACGCCGGCAAGCAGTGCTGCAGCAAGTTTGCCCATATCTTCATGCTCCCGGAACGAGGTCAAAAGGATGCTTCTTTTCGGATGCCAACACCAAAAACTTCCAACACGTTGCGGACCCATTCTATTCCCGCATCCGAAACGGCCAGGCTGGGTGCGCGGCAAGGCTGCTGCGTTGTTGCGGTGCTCCAGGAGATGGTCTACGATGATTCCTGCCGTTACACGCCACGAACAAGCCGGGGGATGACCCGGCGTCCGCGAACGTTCTACTGCACATCGGGCGATGCGCGCAGCGTTTGGGGCATCGACTGTCTCGATTGGGCGATCCAAGGGAAAATGCGAAAATAACCGGACACCGATCATGCCCGACATGCCCGTGAAGGAACGCACTCTGGACGAGGTGAAGCAGGAAGTCCTGCGCCGCACCGAAAAGCGGATCAATCCGTTCGGGCACGTGCGGCGCGAAGACGTGGAAAAGATAATGGCGTCGCTCACGAGCCTCGACCGCGACCATTGGGCGGAGCGCTGGTGCCGGGTCGGGCTCGAGTACGAAGCGAAAGGCGATGATCTTGCCAGACGTGGCGCGGATGCCAGACAGGTCGGCGAAGCGTATTACCACGCATTCGACTATTGCCGCATCGGGCGCTATCCCTGTGCGAGCACGCCGGGCAAGAAGCACGCCTACCGGCATTCGCTGCGCGCGTTTCGCAAGGCGGCGCGCTCTTTCGAGCTTCCGCTCGAAATCGTCGAAATCTCGTTCAAGGGCCGCAAGCTCACGGGCTACCTCCAGGTGCCGGCAGGACAGACGAGGCCACCGGTCGTATTCCACTGGGGCGGCGTCGACGGCTGGAAGGAGGACCGCCAGCGGGCGAGTGCCACGTTGCACCGACTCGGGCTT
Source organism: Betaproteobacteria bacterium (assembly GCA_016202605.1). GTDB lineage: Bacteria > Pseudomonadota > Gammaproteobacteria > Burkholderiales > SG8-41 > DSOT01. The sequence continues at coordinate 22,491 of JACQOJ010000029.1, read as the reverse complement.
GCAACGCTGGTGGTGGACATGCCGGGCACGGGCGAAAACGCCGTGCTCTACTCCGATCCCGACGCCGCAGGAACGTACTCCGCCTGGATCAGCTACCTCGCGAACCGCAGCGACCTCGACGGCGGCCGCATCGCGGTATGGGGCGGGAGCTTCGGCGCCTACTGGGCGGCGCGGCTCGCATTCGTCGAAGCGAAACGCCTCCGGGGGGCCGTCTTTCACGGCGGGAACGCGCATTACGGGTTTCAGGAACAGTGGCTGACGCGCGCTTTCACGCAGGGCTCGTCCACCTATCTGTTCGGACCGGGCAGCCTGCTCGAAGCGCGCGGTCAGGCCATGGGGACGAAAACGATGGAGGAGTTCATCCGCATCGCGCCCCGTTTTTCACTCCGGGACCTCGGGCTGCTCGACGAGCCCTCGGCTGCGATCCTCGGCGTGAACGGCAAGCTCGACGACCAGGCGCCGATCGAGGACATCTACCTGCTCATGGAGCACGGCAGCCCGAAATGCGCGCGCATCTATCCGCGAGGCGGCCACATGGGCCGCACGCCGGGCATGCCCGAGGACGAGATCACGGCCATGATCGCCGAGTGGCTGAAGGAGCGTCTGCTGCGCTGACTGCGGCGATTCGCGACGCGTAGAACGGACGTTTCGCATCTGTGCGGTGCACCGGCGGCAGCAGATGCGCCGCCCCGCGGCATCGTCCTTCACGAACCACGATCCACGAATCACGAACCACGATCAACGAACCACGAACCACAGGTTTCCAGCGTATGCGTATCCTGATTTTCGGCGCCGGCGCGATCGGCGGTTATCTCGGCGGCATCCTCACCCTCGCGGGCGCGGATGTCACGCTCGTCGCGCGCGGCGCGCACTACGAGGCGCTCGCGGGCAAGGGCCTGCGCCTCGAGGGCGCGATGATCGGCCGCCCCGATCCCATTCGCGTGCAGGTGTGCCGGCAAGGGGAGGAGAAGCCACCGTACGATCTCATCTTCGTCGGCCTGAAAGCGCATCAGATTGCGGACAACGCGGCGCACATCGCGAAGCTTCTCGCCCCCGGCGGTGCGATCATCTTCCCGCAGAACGGGATACCGTGGTGGTATTTCGAGAAACTCGATTCGCCGCTGCGCGGCATGCGCCTGCCGGCGCTCGATCCCGACGGAAAGATCGCGCAAGCGTTTCCGCTCGATGCGGTGATCGGCGCGGTCAGCTACAAGCCGGCGGATCTGTTCGAGCCGGGGTGCGTCAGGCTCGCCGACCAGAAGACCGACCGCCTGGTGATCGGCGAGCTCGACAATCGCCTCACACCTCGCCTGGGGGCGATCAAATCGCTGATCGAACCGGCGGGCTGGCCGGTCCTTGTTACCGACGACATCCGGATGTTCAAGTGGCGCAAGCTCCTGTCCAACGCCGTGTTCAACCCGCTTAGCGCGCTGACGCAGTCCTCGGCGCTGCAGCTTGTGAAGTTCGAAGGGACCCGGCGTCTTGCGCGCGCGATGGTCGAGGAGATCCTCGCGGTGGCGGCGGCGGTTGGCATCAAGCCCGACATGACGGCGGACGACATGATCGCATACACGGAAAAAAGAGTGGACATCCCGTCCTCGACGCTTCAGGACGTGCGGTCCGGCCGCACGCTGGAACTCGACGCGATCGGCAACGCCGTGCTTGACATCGCGCGCCTGGCCGGGGTAACCGCGATTCACCTGGAAGTCGTCGCGGCCTGCGCCAACGTGCTCAACCAGCGGATCGTGAACGACGGCTGGGCCATAGTGCCGGCGGCGCTTCGCAAATAGAAAAGCCCGGGCGGGAGAGACCGCGACATCTGCTATCCTTACGGCGGTCCCGCAGGAGGACAGCCGCCCGGAGGAGATCAAGCGCCGTGAAATGCCCGCGCTGCCAGCATGAGAACCCGCCCACGGCGAAGTTCTGCGTGGAGTGCGCCGCGCCGTTCGTGCAGGCGTGTGCCCGGTGCGGAACCGCCATGCCTGCGACCGCGAAGTTCTGTCCCGAGTGCGCCCATCCCGCCGGCGCCGCCGCGGGGCCGGCGACCCGCACGCCCCGGCACCTCGCCGAGCGGATTCTGGGCTCGCGGGCCGCGATCGAGGGCGAGTTGCTGCTCAGGCAGGAACAGCCTGCCATCGCTGATGGCGCGGCGCCGCTTCGATGAAGCGATGGATCTCGCGCGCAACCGAGGCGAAAAATCGCTCGAACTGAGGGCTGCGATGAGTCTTGCGCGGCTGCTCGACCGGCAGGGCCGGCGGGAGGAAGCATACGCCACGCTCGCCCCCGTCTTCGGCTGGTTCACCGAGGGCTTCGACACCGCCGATCTCAAGTCTGCGAAGGCGCTCCTCGATTCGTTGGGTGCCGCTGGAGCTTGATTTAAGAGTGCCTAACAAACCGCAGTCGGCCACGGAAGCACATGGAAGTACACGGAAAAATCAGACAAACTTTCTACTCCAGGGCACCACCTTCCCGGTGACGCGATGTCAATACGTACCTCGTTGTTCGTCCGTGTAATCCCGTGAGTTTTGTGTGGCTGATTTGCCGTTTCTAGGATAATTGGACGCCGCCGGAGAAATTGTGTCGCCAACACCTGCAAGAGTGGGACGTTTCGATGCCGCGGGCGCTGCCCGTCTCGATCGCAACTATGCTTCCCCCCAGATCGTCGAGCAAAGGAGACGGCTACGCGCCGCGGTCGCCGCCTGCTCCGGGGAAGCAGGGCTCGACGTGGGTTGCGGTCCGGGATATCTCGCGTGCGAACTGTCACGAGAGGTCGCGCCTGGCGGACGGATCGTCGCGATCGATGTCAGCGATGACATGTTGGCAGTGGCGGGCGCTCGCGTCGCTAGGGAAAAACTCGATTCCCTCGTTGATGTCCGCAAGGGTGACGCAGGATCGCTGGATTTTCCGGATGCGACCTTTGATTTTGTGGTTGGCGCGCAGGTGTACTGCTTTGCCGAGGACATCGCGCACGCCATAAAGGAAGCGGCGCGCGTGCTGCGCAAAGGCGGCCGCCTGGTGATCCTCGACACCGACTGGGATCTGTGCGTCTGGAAATCGAAGGATCGCCTGGCGACGCGCCGCATGATCGAGCAGCGGCGTTCGGACTACGCTCATCCGCATCTGCCACGCGACTTGCCCGGCCTTTTTCACGCCGCGGGGCTTACGCTGGCCCGTGTGGATGCCTACCCCATCATCGAGACGCGCTACGACCCGGAGTCCTATGGGGGTGATCTCATCGGGAGCGTAGGCAAGGCCGCGCTGCGGCAGGGCGTGCCTGCGAACGAGGTTGCCGCTTGGGAGGCCGACCTGCGCTCGCGCACGGGCGAAGGCGAGTATTTTTTCTGCGTGAACCGGTTCATTTTTTCTGCGACGAAGTGAAAGGGAGGAAATCATGGGCAAGATGAAAAAGGTGGAAGTCCCGTTCGAGTACGAGGAAGTGCTGGACGCGAAGACGCAGGGATTGGTCAGGGCCGCGGCTTCAGTCGCGGTCGGCTGTCCCACCTGACTGCGCAACGCCTTCGCGGTCGCGAAGGGCGCTGGCGCAACACCTGCCGAACTGAAGGAGGCGATGGCCTGGGCGATGATTGTGTCCGCCGGCCGGGCGAGAAACTTCGCCTTGAGTTTTAAGGACGAACTGGGATTCGAGTGAAGGGCAGGGCGAGGATTCCGGATCGTCTCGTTCGCCACCGGTAAGAGTCCAACCGATCCCGCCGCTTTTCAATGCGAAGCGCCACGGCCTTGTGTCTCGCGGGCAACGGGTCCACAATACTGACGCAGCGGCGGTGGGGCGTATGGCAAAGCGCGGGTTGCTCAATGTCATTGAAGTCATTCTCGTCCTGGTGGTAACTGGGCTTCCCGCGGTCTCGGGAGCCCAAGAGGTGATTTTCCTCATCCGGCATGCCGCCCCCCGTTTTTCATGTCCATCGACCAGATTCCCGTAGACACGCCACTGTCGGAAACGGGACATCAGCGGGCGAAGGAACTCGCATCACGGCTGAGGGGTGCAGGCATCACCGCAATTTATGCGACCGATGCCCTGCGCACGGTCCAGACCGCGGAACCTCTGGCAAAGATGTTGAATCTTCAGATTCGCCAGATTCCCCGCAAGGATACGGCGGCGTTAGTGTCCAGACTGAGGGGCGAGCACCAGAAGGACCGCGTACTGGTGGTCAGTCACTGGAACAACCTGCCCGAAGTCCTCAAGGCGCTGGGCCATCCGGTTGAAGTAAAGCTAGAACGCCGGGCTTACGATGAGATTTTTGTCGTGGTGCCGGGGAACGCCAAACAGCCGCTGGTCGTCCAGTTTCACTACTGAGCGGGCGGGCTGTAACGTTGCAAGCGGGGCCGCATCTCGATCCGCCTGCTCCTTGCCATCGCGTTCGGCGCGATCGTCATTGCAGGCGCGGGGGCCTTCTTGCTGGCCCTCGAACGAGGCCGGCAAAACACGATCCAGCTGGTGGCGGACCGCACGGAGCGAACCGTCGGCGCAGTGCTTGACCGCGTCCGCCTGCACCTCGATCCGGTGCTCGCGCAGTCGGAATTCATCTCCCGGATGGTGAGTCACGGGGAATTCGATCCGGCCTCGCAAACGTCGTTTCTGGAACGCCTCGCCACCGCGCTCGCGGCTTCCCCGCAGGTTGCATCGCTCGCGCTGATCGGCGTGAATGACCAGCAATTGAGGGTCGAGCGGCTTGGCGATGGCGTGCGCTCGCGCGTGATCGACATGCAGGATGTTCCGGGCATAGAGGAGGCTCTGGACATCGAAAAACGTGCCCGTACTCCCCACCGGGGCGAGCTTGTGTGGAGCCCGCCGCTGAACCAGCCTCTCATCAACCTGCGCACCCCAATCTGGCGCAAGGGCGACTTCGCGGGCGCGCTCTTTGCGACCGTGACGGTGACGGAGCTGTCGCGATTTCTGTCCGAACCGCCCGCGGCGTGCGACACGAGTGCCTTCATTCTCTATGGACGCGACCACGTGCTCGCCCATCCCGCGCTCGCGAAAATGCCGAAACCGGGGAAACCCGACCGGCCGCTTTTCGCTGTGAACGAGTTTCCCGACAAGGTGCTGAACGCGATCTGGGGCGAAACACGCGATTCCGGCGCTGCGCGCGAACTGCTCGGATCCTACAGCGGGCATGTCGTCGGCATCGGCGGGACCCCTTATGTGTTCGTCTATCGCGAGCTTGCCGGGTACGGGGATCGTCCGTGGCTGGTCGGAAGTTATTTCCCCCTCTCGGATCTCGAGATCGAAGTGCAGCGACTCTGGAGGGCGGCCTGGATCGGCATCGCCATTCTCGCGTTCACCGTGGTGGTCGCATGGTCTGTTGGCACAGGAATCGGGCGGCCGGTCCGCCGGCTCGCCGAGGCTGCCGGCGCCATCCGCAATTTTGATCTGGGGGCGGCGCGTCCCCTGCGACGAAGCTATCTGCGGGAAATCGACGAAGCGAGCGCGGCCTACAACGCCCTCACCGCGGCCGCCCGCTGGTTTGAAACGTATGTTCCGAGGCGGCTCGTCACGCGCCTGATGGCGCAGGGCGGCGAGGCCGCGGCACTCGAAACGCGGGTGCTGACCATCATGTTTACCGACGTGGCCGGCTTCACGGGTTTCGCCGAGCAACTGTCAGCGGTGGACACTGCCGGCTTCCTGAACCATCACTTCGCGGTCATTGCGGAATGCGTCGAACGCGAGGGCGGCACGATCGACAAGTTCATCGGCGATGCCGTCATGGCTTTCTGGGGTGCGCCTGAACGACAGGTGGACCACGCGGCAAGAGCCTACCGCGCGGTTTGCGCGATTGCCGGCGCGCTCGCCGCAGACAACGCGCGGCGCAAGGAGAGTGGCCTTGCGCCGGTGAAGGTGAGAATGGGTCTGCATAGCGGGCCGGTTATCGTAGGGAATATTGGCGCGCCGGGAAGAATGAACTACACGATAGTCGGCGACGCGGTGAATGTCGCGCAGCGCCTGGAACAGCTCGGCCGGGATTTCCTGCGGGACGGCGAGGAGATCGTCGCGCTCGCAAGCGCCAGCACGGTGAGCGAAGCCGGAGCCTCTGTCGCGCCGCAGTTTCTGGGGGAGCAGCGGCTGCGCGGGCGTGACGAGACCATCGCCGTCTACCGGGTGGTCTGACCAGGCACGCGCACGCGATATCCCTTGATTTTCAGTCGCGCCAACCTATACTTGTTTGGCGCATCGCACGCTTTTTGCGGGCGGGGCGTCGGTAGTTTCGCCCGCGACAGGAGGAGACCATGTCTGTAGTGTGCCCCGTCAATCTCGACAGGGAGAAACTCAAATCCGAAGTCCGGGCGACGTACGCCCGGGTAGCGGAGAATCCGGACGGCAATTTTCACTTTCACCGCGGGCCGGAGTATGCGGCACGGCTCCTCGGCTACGACCTCGCGGAACTCAAGGCGCTGCCGCAAACGGCGACCGCCCCATTCGCCGGCGTTGGAAATCCGTTCCTGATGGACCCGTTGCCCGCAGGCGCGACCGTTATCGATATCGGCTCGGGGGCGGGGATGGACTGTCTTCTTGCGGGACAGCGAGTGGGTTTACGTGGCACGGTTGTGGGCATCGACATGACCGACGCTATGATTGCGCGCGCACGGACCGGTGCGGCGGAGGCCGGACTCAAGCAGGTGCGCTATGAAAAAGCGGAGATCACCGATCTGCCCATGGAGCGCGAGAGCATCGACGTCGTCATTTCAAACGGCGTGATCAACCTCGCGCCCGACAAGGAGGCGGTGCTCGGTGAACTCTGCCGGGTAGTGAAACCGGGCGGCCGGCTGCAGTTCGCCGACATCATCGTCGGCACGGAACTCTCGGAGGACGTGCGCAACAATATCGACCTCTGGACCGGGTGAATTGCGGGCGCTCTGCAGGTTGCAGAGATGATCGAAGCGCTCCAGCAAGCCGGATTCGGGAACGCGCGCGCGTGCCATTTCTTCGACTCCTTCTCGGGAACGACGAAGGAGGGGGTCGCGCGCAAGTACGGGGTACGCGGCGCGAATTTCATCGCATACAAGACTGCGTAATCATGGTGCGTCGTTCGGAGGTGATCGATCACCCGTTCCGCAACTTCGAGCACGCCGGCTGGGAGCAGGCAGCGGCTGCCTACGCGGAAACATTCGGGACGGTCACAAGCTTGTTCGCACCTGCGCTCCTCGACGCAGCGGGGCTCCGGGAAAACATGGATTTGCTCGAGGTGGCGTGCGGCTCCGGTTTTGTCGCGGCGGCGGCAGCAGCGCGCGGCGCCCGCGCAACCGGCGTCGACTTCTCCGCGAATATGGTGGCCGAGGCGAGGAAGCGCTACCCCGCGCTTAGGTTTCAGAATGCCGACGCGGAGGAGCTCCCGTTTCCTGACGCGGCGTTCGACTGCGTGGTCATCAACTTCGGCGTGCATCATTTTCCGTTCCCGCAGCGTGCATTGTGCGAGGCGCATCGGGTGCTTCGCGCCGGCGGACGGGCGGCGTTCACGGTCTGGGCGGCGCCCGAGCAGAACGCTCTGCACGGGATCGTGACGCAGGCGATCCGCGAGGCGGGCGACGCCGGTGTTGCGCTTCCTGCCTCGCCGAGTGGGACGGTGACCGAGACCGCGACCTGCCGGCAACTGCTGCTCGAGGCAGGGTTCGACAGTTCAACGCTGCAAGTGGGGACAACCGAGGCGCTGGTGAGCGTTGCCTCGGCACGGAGCCTGATCGACATATTCGTCACGGGGGCCGTCAGAATGGCGGCGGTCATCAAGTCCCAGCCGCGCGAGAAACTGCCCGGCATATTTGCAGCGGCCGAGAAGGCGGCCGAGCGTTACCGCGGGAAGGAAGGGCTCAGAATCCCGGCGACCGCGATCCTTGCGGTGGGAACCAAATGAGGCACTTCCGGGGGCAGGCGCGATGACGGATGCGAAGCGCGGCTACCCGGACCTCCACGAGCACCTGGACGCGCTGAGAAGGGCGGGGCTGCTCCTCACCATCGACCGGCCGATCGACAAGGATGCGGAGCTGCATCCCCTGGTACGGTGGCAGTTCGTCGGCGGAATCGAGGAGCACGAGCGCCGGGCCTTTCTCTTCACCAACGTGGTCGATGGCCGCGGGCGCCGGTATGACTTTCCGGTGGTGGTCGCCGCCTTCGCCGGCAATGCGGCCATCTACAGCGTCGGCATGCGCGCGCCGGTCGAGGAGATCGAAGCCTGCTGGAGCCGCGCGCTCGCCACTCCGATTCCGCCGGTTGTCGTCGAACGCGCGGTATGCCAGGAACTGGTGATCACGGGTGATGCGTTGAAGGGGGAGGGAAACGGGCTCGACAGCCTGCCCATTCCGATTTCCACGCCGGGATTCGACAGCGCGCCGACCTTGACTGCCACCAACGTGATCACGAAGGATCCGGAAACCGGGATCCAGAACCACGGCACCTATCGCGCGGGCCTCAAGGCGCCCGACAGGATGGTCGTGCGCATGGCTACCCGCATCGGCGGCGCGGGCGGCTACCGCCACTATCTCAAGTATCAAGCGCGCGGTGAAAAGGTGATGCCCTGTGCGGTTGCGCTCGGCTGCCCGCCGTGTGTCGCCTATGTCGCGCCGATGAAGCTGCCCATCGATCTCGACGAGATCGGCGTGGCGGGGGGACTTGCCGGGGAGCCGATCCGCGTCGTGCGCGCGAAGACCGTGGACCTCCTCGTTCCCGCCGAGGCGGAGATCGTGATCGAGGGGCTGATCGACACCGAATATCTGGAGCCCGAAGGGCCGTTCGGCGAATCGCACGGGCACATCGCGCTCGAGGAATTCAACATGCCGCTGCAGGTGACCGCGATCACCCACCGCAGGAACGCCATCGTCGCCTCGTATCTGAGCCAGGTGACGCCGAGCGAATCGAGCGCGATCAAGCGTGTGTCCTATGAGCCGATGTTTCTCGCGCACCTGCGCAACACGCTCGGCATCCGCACGGTGAAGCACGTCAAGCTGCACGAGCGGCTCACCGCGATTCGCCGCGTGATCATCATCACCATGGAGCGCGGCGCGCCGCGCACCGAGATCTGGCGCGCGCTGCAGGGGGCATCGTCGTTCAAGGCTGATTGCGGCAAGATCTGCATCGCCGTGAACGACGACATCGACCCCGACAATTCGGACGCGATTTTCTGGGCGCTCGCGTTCCGCATGAACCCGGCGGACGATCTCCTGGTGCTGCCGCACCGCAGCGCGGGACACGGGCCGGAGCGCGAGCACGAGTCGGAGCGGGTAGATGCGACCCTGCTCATGGACGCGACCATGAAGGAGGAACTGCCGCCGCTCGCGCTGCCCAAGCGGGAATACATGGAGCGCGCGAAGAAGGTCTGGGAAGAACTCGGGTTGGCGAAGCTGCGCCCGCAGTCGCCATGGTACAGCGTGCCGGCGGGGGACTGGCTGCCGCAGTGGGACGAGACGGCGAAACGCGCGGCGCTAGGCCGCTATCTGGAGAACGGCGAGCTCAGCGCGAAACTGAAACGGAAGGGCCTGAGGCCGGAGACCAAGTTCCGGCCGGATGAGAACAAGTAAGCGATGAATCAGGATCTTCTCGACTTCGCCTCGATATCCGACTCTGGCTTGCCTTATTAGACCTATAATTGCGCAATCAACTCTCCGGCGTTCATGGCCCAGATTACACTTTTAGAGGACTTCCTGCCGTTTGATCCACTGGCGTATGGCAACCAGCAGACTGCGCTGCCGGCGATTGCCAAACAGTCCAAGCTCGTAAAGCAGATCGAAGATGCGGTGGGACGGCTTCCGACAAGCCATACGCTGTATAACGTGGATGCCCGACGCTTTGATTTTCTGGAACCCCGCAGCGTGCATCTCGTAGTCACGTCTCCGCCGTACTGGACACTGAAGGAATACAAGCGAACAGAGGGTCAATTGGGGTACGTCGGGGACTACGAGCAATTCCTGCGCGAGTTGGACTCCGTGTGGCGTCATTGTTACGACGCGCTGGTTCCTGGCGGCAGGCTTGTGTGTGTGGTCGGAGATGTTTGTCTTTCACGGCGTAAGAACGCGGGAGAGCACACTGTAGTACCGCTGCATGCTTCTATCCAGGAGCATTGCAGGCAAATAGGCTACAGAAACTTAGCGCCGATCATCTGGTACAAGATCGCGAATGCAGCATACGAGGCACAGGGGAACGGCGGCGGATTCCTCGGAAAACCTTACGAGCCGAATGCGGTCATTAAGAACGACATCGAATTCATCCTGATGGAGCGCAAGCCGGGGGGCTACCGGTCACCCTCGCTCGCAACTCGCGTTCTGAGCGTTATCTCGGGAGATAAGCACAAGCTCTGGTTTCAGCAAATCTGGACGGGTCTCACTGGTGCCTCGACGCGCGATCACCCGGCTCCCTATCCTCTGGAACTTGCCGAGCGACTCATCAGGATGTTTAGTTTTGTTGGAGATACGGTCTTGGACCCATTTATGGGCACGGGAACTACCAACGTTGCGGCGGCGAAGTGGGGTCGCAACAGTATTGGTGTGGAACTTACGCCCGAGTACTTTGATATGGCGGCCAGGCGGCTTTCGAACGAGACTACGGGCCTATTCTCTGAAACATCCATAAATCTCGTGAGGGGGGAGGATGGACAACTTCGAGGAGCTGATTCGAACCGGCTTACGGCAAGCGATTCAGCACTACCGGCGTACGAGAACAAAGCAGATCGGCGGGCAACGGGCCGGTCCGGTAAAAGACCAGGGGCGAAGGGGAGAGGTAACCGGCGGAAAGCAGCTTGATGGTTTTCTCAAACTCATCCGCGACATCCTCGCGCTAGGTGGGGTTAAAGAAGCCGACGTTTGCACGGGGCAAATCGATTCCTACTTGCCCGGATACTTCCGGCCTACGAAGCGATGGGATCTTATCGTCGTTGCCGATCACAATCTACTCGCCAGTATCGAAATTAAATCGCAGGCGGGCCCTTCGTACGGCAACAACTTCAATAACCGAGTAGAAGAGGCTATCGGCAACGCGCATGATTTCTGGCGTGCTTACCAGGAGAAGGCCTTCAAGGCCATAACGAAACCTTTCCTTGGTTACATCATGCTGCTTGAGCACGACGACGCGTCAACTCGTCCAGTCCGGGAACACGAACCGCACTTCAGCGTGCGTCCGGAGTTCAAAAATGCGTCTTACGCCAGGCGATATCAGGTTTTCTGCGAAAAGGCATTTTGACTAATGCGAAGGTCGAACAATTCCGAAAACTGAGGAGGAAATCATGAAAAAAGCTTTCCATGGCGCGCTCATGGCGCTCGTGTTCTCGGGCGTCGCTGCCGACGCTGGCGCGCAGGCAGCCACGGATTATCCGAGCAAGCCCATTCGCCTGGTGGTCACCTTCGCGCCGGGCGGAACGACCGACATTCAGGCGCGCATGCTGGTCGAGAAGCTCGCGCCGCGGCTCGGCCAGCAGATCGTGATCGAAAATCGCGGCGGCGCGGGCGGCAACATCGGCATGGAGATCGTCGCGCGCGCGCCGGCGGACGGATACACGCTGGTGATCACCGTGGTCGGCACCTGGGCGGTGAACCCCTTCCTCTACAAGCTTCCGTACGACGTCCAGAAGGACTTCGCGCCGATCATACATGTGGCGACGACGCCCGGTGTTCTCGTCATCCACCCGTCGGTCCCGGCGAAGACGGTGAAGGATCTGGTCGCGCTGGCCAAGAAGAGACCCGGCGAGCTCAACTACGGGTCGGCGGGCGTGGGAGCCTTCACCCACATATCCGCGGAACTGTTCGCACTGGAGACCGGGATCAGGATGACCCACGTGCCGTACAAGGGGTCGGGTCCGGCGGTGGCCGATCTCATCGGAGGTCACATCCAGGTCCTGTTCGGCAGCGCCGTGCCGACCATACCGCACATCAGGTCTGGAAAGCTGCGCGCGCTCGCCACCACCGGCAGCAAACGGCTGGCGGTGATGTCGGATCTGCCGACGGTCGCCGAAGCCGGCGTTCCCGGCTACGAGAATTCCACCTGGACCGCGGTGGGCGCGCCCGCGCGCGCTCCGCGCGCCATCATCGAGCGCCTCAACAAGGAAATCGCAGCCGTGCTGCGGCTCCCCGACATCCGGGAGCGGCTGGCCGCGGTGGGCTCCGTCGTTACCGCCGGAACGCCGGAAGATTTCCGCGATTACCTGAAATCGGAGCTGGCGAAGTTCGAGAGACTGGTGAAGGCAGCCGGCATCAAGCCCGCCGCCGGAGGTTAATCACCTCTCCAGCTGTGTCACTTTGCGTAGGTTTCGACGCGCCGGGGCGGATTGCCGATTTCCGCCAGCCGCCCGTCCTCGGCCATGATCTGGACGAACATCTCCAGCGCGTGGAGCATCGGCGGCATGCCGAAGTTGACGCAGGTCTGGAGGATGACCTCCATGACCTCGCGCGGCGAAGCGCCGTTGCGCATCGCGCCGCGCATGTGCCCGCGCGCCTGTGTCCCTTCACCGACCGCCAGACAGTCGCCGATCATGCACAGCAGCCGCGTTTTGTCGTCCACGATGCCGCGGGTGTACATGCCCTGGTAGCAGAACTTTACCCACAGGTCGGCGAACTCGGGGTCCATCGTATCGAGCCATGCCAGCACGTTCAGGTGATGCCGCGGCCGCAGGGTGAGCCCGCGTCCGACCGCCAGCCAGCCGTGGCGCTCCATGAGATCGGCGAAGCGGGGATCGGCCACGTCATCCGGGTGCCAGGTGCGGCTCTCCTGGTCGTACGACCGTTTGCGATCGTTGCCATCCAGCGGCAGTTGCGACGAACGCAGTTCCTCGAGCAAACCCAGCTCCCCGGCAATCCGGTGAAATACCTGGATTGCGGGCTCCACCGTCGTGTGTCCGCCGTAGACGACGCACTGGAGAATGATCTCCAGAATTTCGCGCGACGCGACCCCGGCGGCGAGGGCGGAGCGTACCGTGTCTTCCAGCGCGACGTGGCTCTTGGCCATGGTGTACTGGCCGACCAGCACGAGGAGCCGCGTGCGAAGATCGAGCGCGGACCGGCGGCTCATGCCGGTGATCGCGAAATCAAGCCACAGCTTGGTGAAATGCTGATCGAGGCTGTCGCGCTGCGCGACGCGCTGCTCGAACGTCGTGGCCTGGATCTTGAGACCGGTTTCAAAGGCCCGGTCGCCGTACTTCGCGCGCAGATCTGTATTTGACATGCTGTCTTCCTGAAGTTGTGATTGGAGCGTGGGTATTTCGATCGGGTACGTAGAGAGCGCTAGCTCGGATCGAGCTGTCGCAGCACCTCGCGCAGGGTGGGGCCGATGTCGCTGCGGATCACGACGTCGGCGAGCGCATCGAGCGGAGTCTCCTGATTGTTGAGAATGACGAGGCGCGCGCCCGACTGCCGCGCGAGGCGGGGGAAGGAGGCGGCGGGTTCGACGACGAGGGAAGAGCCGATCGCGACGAAGAGGTCCGCGGCCGTCGCCGCCTCGGCGGCGCGCTCCATCTCCTCGCCCGGCATCATCTGTCCGAACGAAATGGTGCGCGTCTTCAACGGGCCGCCGCACGAATCGCACTGCGGCGCTTCGTCGCCTTTTTCCCAGCGCGCCACGATTTCGGAAGTGGGCCATTCGCGCCAGCATTTCTGACACGCCACAAAGCGGTTGGTCCCGTGCAGTTCGATGACGTTGGTGCTGCCGGCGTCATGATGCAGGCCGTCGATATTCTGCGTGATGACCGCGGCGAGGTGTCCCCGCCGCTGCAGCTCGGCGATCGCGAGATGCCCGTCGTTGGGACGCGCGCTCCTGCAGCGCAGGTGCATGCGTGCGGCGCGCTGCCAGGCCCTGACGCGCGCGGAACGGTCGGCCATGAAGTCCTGGTACATGACCGGGGTTTCCGTCGTCCATACGCCGCTCGGACCGCGAAAGTCGGGGATCCCGCTTTCGGTGCTGATGCCCGCGCCGGTGAACGCCACGCCGCGCCGCGCCGTCCGCACCAGGTCACGAAACTTTACGATATCGTGCATTCACCCTCGACGAATTTCCCACGACCCACGAGCCACGAATTCAGTCCGCCTTGATGCCGGCGGCCTTCGTGAGCTTCATCCATTTCGCGATCTCGGTCCTGATGTCCTGCGCGAATTCTTCCGGCGTGCTGCCGTCGGCCTCGAGCCCTTCGCGCAGCAGCAGGGTCTTCATCTGCTCGGCCTGCACGATCCCCACCACTTCCGAGTTGAGTCGCGTGATGATCGGCCGCGGCGTTTTCGCCGGCGCCAGCATGCCGACCCACGACGTGTGCTGATAGCCCGGCACCCCGGCTTCCGCGATGGTCGTAAATTCGGGCGCGGCGGTTGAGCGCTTCGCGCTGGTTACGCCGAGCGCGCGCAGCTTGCCGGTCCGGATGTGGGGGAGCGCCGTGGAAATGGTCGCAAAATACAGGTGCACCTGTCCTCCCAGCAGCGCCGTCATCCCGGGCGCGCCCCCCTTGTATGGAACGTTGACCATGTCGGTGCCCGTCATGTACCGGAACAGCTCAGCCGCGAGATGCGTGCTGGTCGCCACGCCGCTCGAGCCGTAGTTGAGCTGGCCCGGTTTGGCCTTGGCGAGCGCGACCAGTTCCTTGACCGATTTCACCGCGACGGACGGATGGACGACCAGGATGTGCGGCAGCGAGACCAGTTGCGAGATCGGCGCGAAATCCCGCACCGGATCGAACGGCAGGTTCTTGCGCAGGCTGGGATTGATGGTGAAGGAAGCCGCCACCGCCAGCAGCGTGTAGCCGTCCGGCGCCGATTTCGCCACGAGATCGGTGCCGTGAAGACTCCCCGCCCCCGGGCGGTTGTCCACCACGATGTTCTCCTTCAGGGCCTCGCCCAGACGCTGCGCCACCGCACGGGCCACGAGATCGGTCGAGCCTGCGGCACTCTGCGGAACCACGATGCGGATCGGTCTGACCGGATAAGGCTGCGCCGCGGCGGCGTTTGCGCACGGAACCGGCAGCGCAATGGCCGCCGCAAGAGCGGTCCCGGCAATGGCTGCAAGGGTGGCTCTGGCTTCAGGTCTCATGTTGTTTCCTCCTCGTTATTCACTCGCGCCCGGATGGAAAGCCGGACGGGATCAGGTCGCCGATTACTCGGAATCGTAGCCGGGCTCGACGCGCGCATCGATCACGCACACGCCGCCGGCACGCACCGTCTCGATGCCTTTTTCGAACGCCGGGCCGAGATCGGCCACGCGCGTGACCGGACCGATGCCCAGCGCGCCCTGCGCGCGCGCCATCGCCGCGAGATCGATATCCGGCTCGCTGATGCGCTGGCCGATCCACTTGTTTTCGGGCGGTCGCCCGCGCGCGATGGCGACGCGTTCCTGGTGCGCTTCGTCGTTGTAGAACGAACGGTTGTTGCAGATCACCACGAGGCACGGGATGCGGTAGTGGGTGGCCGTCCACACCGCGGTGTTGCCCATGAGGAAATCGCCGTCGCCGAGCAGCCCGATAGGGATGCGCCCGCTGCCTTTCAGCGCGAGCGCGGCCCCGACCGTGATCCCCGGACCGGAACCGACGCCGGCGCCCCCGTCGTAGCCGAGATAATCGAGCGGGTGCCGGAAGTGCGTGTAGGCGCCGTTCCACCCGAGCGGCAGGCGCGTGAAGCACACGTCCAACCCCCCAATCGCTGCATTCAATGCGTGCGCGACGCCGCTCAATGTCAAAGGATCCGCAGGCGCCGGCAGCGGCTGCGCGGCATGCCCGGGCACACTTGCGGCACGCGGCTTGACGGCATCGAGAAGCAGAGGCACCGCCGCCTCCGGCTCGCACATGAGGTAGACATCCGCCGGCGGCAGTCCCTGGTAGTCCATGCTCCAGCCGCGGTGAACGTGCGCGTCGCACGAAACCTGGATCACTTGCGCGGTGACCGGCTTTCCGCCCCATGCCTGCTTGAACGTGCCGGCGAGATCCAGCCAGTCGAGCGACAGGATCACGTCGGCTTCCACGAGCGTTTTCTGCGCGGCCGCCGGAAGGCGGTTCGCCGGCGGCGCCGCATGCAGGCGGTGGTCGGTGGGGAAGGCCGCGGCGAGCTTGATGTTGGTCAGCACGCGCAGGTTGAGTTTCTCGGCAAGCGCGATGCGCGCCTTCCAGGCGTCGAGGCTGCGCGAGCAGCGGCCGGCGAGCATGACCGGGTTCTTCGCGGTGGAGAGCAGTCTTGCCGCGGCGGCGACGGTCTCGGGCGCGGGCATCACCGGTTGCGGCGCGGCGTAGCGGGCAACATCAGGCAGCGTCGGGAGCGCGTCGAGCCTGCCCTCCTGGATCGAAACATCCAGATTCACGTAAACAGGCCCGCGCGGCGCGGTCCGGGCGATCTGGGCCGCGCGCAGCAAGGCTTCCATCGCGGCCTGCGTCGAGCCCGGCTGGTTGTCCCACTTGGTGTAATTGCGGATGAGCGCACCCTGGTCGGAACAGGTATGTATCCAGTCGATCCAGGGGCGGCGCCTGGCGGCGTCCCAGGGCCCGGTCGCGCCCATGATGAGCACCGGCGCGCGATCGCACCACGCGTTGAAAATGGGCATGGTGGCGTGCATCAGGCCGACATTGGAGTGCAGGGCGGAGGCCATCATGCGTCCCGACGCCTTCCAGTAGCCGTGCGCGATCGAGACCGCGTTTTCATCGTGCAGCGAGAGCAGCATCTGCGGCGCGCGGTTGCCGAGGTAATTGACGATGCTGTCGTGCAGCCCGCGGTAGCTTGCGCCGGGATTGAGCGCGATGTAGGGAATGTCCAGTGCGTGCAGGATCGCGGCGACCGCGTCGCTGCCCCAGACCTCCGGGCTCTCGCGCGAGCGTAGCGGCGCGTCGTGAACGATGGTGCCGGCGAGGTTCTCCTTGGGATTCATTACCGCTCCTTCAGATTCGTGTCCCGTCTTCCGTGGGCTCCGGTCCTTTTTCTCAATCCACCCGCGCGCCCGACTGCTTGATGACTTTCGCCCACTTCGCGAATTCCGCTTTCAGATGGGCGGCGAATGCATCGCGGCTGCTGCCCACCGCGACGCTCCCGCTGCCGGTCATGCGCTGTTTCATGTCGGCGGCCTGCATGATTTTCGCGATATGCGAGCTGAGCAGATTGAGGATTTCCGGCGGCGTTCCGGACGGCGCGAGCACGCCGTACCACTGGCTCGATTCATAGTCCTTCAGCCCCGACTCCGCGACCGTGGGCAGACCGCTCATGGCGGACAGGCGCTGCACGCTGGTTACCGCGAGCGCGCGCAGCCGGCCGGACTGGATGTGCGGCACGGCCGCGAGCGCCGGCATGAACATCACGCTCACCTCGCCGCTCAGCAGCGCCGTGATGGCGGGTCCGGTGCCGCGGTACGGAACATGCACGATGTTCGTGCCGGTCATGGTCTTGAACAGTTCCGCCGCGAGATGGGGCGTGCTGCCGCTGGCGGAAGACGCATAGTTGACCTGCCCCGGGCGCGCCTTCGCGAGCGCGATCAGCTGGGCGACCGACTTGGCCGGCAATGACGGATGCACCACCACCACGTTCGGAGCGAGCGCGGCAAGGCTGACCGGATCGAAGTCCTTGATCGGGTCGTAGGTGACCTTGCTGTAGAGGCTCGGCGTGGTGACGAAATTCGCGCCGTTCACAAGCAGCGTGTAGCCGTCCTTCGCCGACTTGGCGGCGATCTCGCTGCCGATCATGCCGTTGGCACCGGCGCGGTTCTCGATCACGAACTGCCTGCCGAGCGCTTCGGTGAGCTTCTGGCCGAGAATGCGGCCCATCGCATCGACGCCGCCGCCGGCGGGAAACGGCACGATCATGCGCACCGGTCCGGTGGGATAACCCTGAGCGATCGCCTGACCCTGGCCGATGCCAAGCAGCGCCGCGGCGATGAGGGCACGCGCGGCATGCCCCGAAATTTTTGCTTTCATGATTTTTCCTCCTCCGAGGGAAGCGGCAACCCGAGCAGGGCAGCCCCCGTCTTCCAGCACACGGCGCGCATCTCCTCGGCCTTCAATCCGCGGATGCGCCTTACCGTTCCGGCCGGATCGACATCGCGCAGCGGAAACGGATAATCGCTGCCCAGCGCGACGTGATCCGCGCCGGCGCGACCGATCAGGAACCGCAACGCCGCGTCGTCGTGCAATATCGTATCGTAATAGAGATTCGCGCTGTAACGCTCCAGTGCGTTTCCGACCGGCCCGCGCGCCATGGGCGGCGCCGCCACGCGGCCGCGATCGATGCGCCCGAACTGGTAGGGCAGGCAGCCGCCCCCGTGGACCAGCAGCACGCGCAGGCGCGGAAAGCGGTCGAAGACGCCGCCGAGCAGCAGGGCCGCGGCCGCGAAGGTCGTCTCGCTCGGATTGCCGACCAGGATGTGCAGAAACAGGCGCCGCAATCGCGGGGGAACGGACAGGTCCGCGGGGTGCACGATCACCGGTACGGTGAGCTCTTCGGCGGTGCGCCAGAAGGGATCGAGCACCGGCGCATCGAGCCCTTCTTCCTCGACGCGCGCGCCGATCTGGACCGCGCGATGGCCGAGCGCCTGCACCGCGTGGCGCAATTCTTCCGCAGCGGCGTCCGCGGCCTGCAGCGGAACCATCGCCGCGGCGGCAAAGCGGTCCGGCCGCCGCGCGACGATCTCCGCGAGCGCTTCGTTCTGGACGCGCGCAAGCCACTGCCCGGCTTCCGCGGGAAGATGGTATCCGGCAAGATCCATCCAGCCTGAAACGAGCTGAACGTCGATGCCCGCTTCATCCATCCACTTGAGCCGCGCGGTATCGTCGATCAAGGTCGGCGGCAGCGGCATGCCGGTCAGGCGGCCTCCCACTTCGAGGCGGGTCGCGCCATCCCGGGACGTGACGACGCGGATTCCGTGGCGGGCGCCTTCCGCATTCACGCGGTCGATGACGGGCGCACCGACATGATGGGCGTGCACGTCGAGGCAGCGTGCCGCGGCCATCCGCATCACGCCTGTGCGAGCGCGCGCCGCCACGCGGCAGCGAGCGCGCGGACTGAAAACTCCACGGCCATTTCGCGCTTGTAAGCCGCGGATCCGCGCACATCGGACATGGGCTGGGCGAGGTCCCTCACGCTTTGCACCGCATCGCGTATCGTGTTCCGGTCCGCACACTGTCCGGCGAGCTGCCGAAGATCGAGGATGATGGGTTTCCAGCTCACCGCGCCCACCACCACCCGCGCGCTGCGGCAGGTGCCGTCCGGATTCACGCTCACCCTGGCCGCGGTATTGACGGTCGGAATCTCGAGCACGCCGCGCGCCATGTACTTGAAGAAGCTCGAACCCGTGCGCGGGGAAAGCGGATCGACTTCGACGCTCACGACCAGTTCGTCTTTCGCGAATCGCTTGTCGAACGCTTCTTCCAGCGATACGCTGCGCCGGCCTCTGGGTCCGGCGACGGTGACACGCGTGTCCAGCGCGAGCAGGGCGATCGGCAGATCGAACCCTCCGATCAACGGACCGATGCTGCCGCCGACCGTGATCATCTGGCGGATGCGCGTGTGACCGACGGCCTCCAGCGCGTCCTCGAGCGACTGCCAGTGCTTGCGCAGCCCGGTGTTTCCGTACAACGTTTCCTGGCACACGGCGGCGCCCATTTGCAGAACACCCCGGTCATCGATGGAAAGCAGGTTGAGTTCGGGAATGCGCCTGATGGCGACGAGGCGCCGGGCGAAGGGATAGCCGCTGCGCTCGCGCCTGAGCGCGTGCGAAGTGCCGCCGCATACGATGGATGCGTCGCCCTGCGCAAGCAGCGCAACCGCTTCCTCGACGCTCTTCGCCACCACGAATTCGGGATCGGCCGGACGGGCGCCGGAAGGTTTTCCGCCGCTCAACCGCGTCCAGGTCGAGCCCTTGGGCGCGGCCGGCGCAGCGGTTTTTTCCTGCGCATAGAGCTCGGGGTGCAATGCGCGATGGATTTTTTCCGAGGTGATCGGCAGTTCCGTGATGCGCACGCCGACGGCGTCCGCGATCGCGTTTGCGATGGCCGCCGGGATCGCGTCCAGCCCGATCTCGCCCAGACCCTTCGCGCCGAACGGTCCGGACGGTTCGTAGGAATCGGCGAAAGCGACGTGCATCTTCGGCATCATCGCCGCGCTCGGGATCGGGTAGTCCTTGAGCTGCGGATCGGTCGGCATGCCGTTGTGCCAGTCGAAGTACTCGATCATCGCCAGACCGATGCCCTGCACGGCGGCCCCCTGCACCTGGCCCTCGGCCGCGGCGGGATGGATGACGGTGCCGCAATCGACGGCGGACGCGATTTCGAGCAGCCTGACCCGGCCGGTATCGGGATCGACTTCGGCTTCCACCGCCTGTGCCACGAAGTTGTACGAGCCCGACTCGTTGCCGTAGCGGCTGTGATCGGGAAACTCCGACGGGTTGTCGAACGTGCCCACGCCCACTATCGGTTGCCCGCCCGGTTTGTAGATGTTCGCGCGCACGATCGCACTGACCGGCTTGAACTCGGTCTCGGCGCCTCCCCGCGGGCCGATTTCGCCGTTGATGACGGTCAACTCGCTCACCGGCCGCTCGAGCTGCTCTGCCGCCGCATCGAGCAGCTGTTTCGCCGCCGCGCCCGCCGCGCGTTTTACCGCGTTGCCGGCCACGTACGTGAGCCGGCTCGCGAGCGCGCCGAGAGAATGGGGCTGCACATCGGTATCGGGGCGCGTGATGTCCACGGATTCGTACGGCAGGCCGAGTTCTTCCGCGGCAATCTGGCGCAGCACCGTGAGATTGCCCTGGCCGATCTCGCCCTCGCCGGTGATGACCGTGGCGCGCCCGTCCTCATTGACGCGCACGATGGCGGAGCTGCCGTCCCAGTCCCCGAAACTGCGGCGGCCGTTGACGTGCACGCTGCAGCCCATCCCGAGACCGCGGTTGGCTTTGCGGGCCTTGCGCTTCGCTTCCCAGTCGATGAGCGCAGCCGCCTTGTCTATGCATTGCCGCAGCTCGCAGCTCGTGACCTTGTGGTTGTGGGGCGAGACGCCTCCCGGCTCGACCGCATTCATGCGCAGCAAATCGACGATGTCGATGCCGAGTTTTTCCGCCGCCAGGTCCCACGCCTGCTCGACCGCCCAGTCCGCGGAGGGATTGCCGAAACCGCGGAACGCGCCGGTGGGCACGAGGTTGGTGTAGACCAGCGTCGAGTCGGCGCGCGCGCAGGGATACTTGTAGAGCGCGTCGTGGCGCACGGTCGCGGCGCCAAGTATGGCCTGCGACTTTCCGGTGTAGGCGCCGTTGTCCGCCCACATCTTGATTTCCTTCGCGCGGACCCGGCCGTCCCGCGAAAAGCCGAGCCGCACCCAGTAGCGCATGGGCATGCGCGGGTGGCTCGCGAGAAACTCTTCCTCGCGCGTGTGAACGAGTTTCACCGGGCGGCCCGCCTTGCGCGCGAGGATCGCGCAGATCACCGAGGCGTTGTCATCGCCCGACTTGCCGCCGAATCCGCCGCCAACCTCGGTCTGAACGACACGCACCTGCGCTTCCGGGACACCGAGCGCCGTCGCATAGCGCCCGCGCGCGAGAAACGGCGTTTGCGTATTGCACCACATCGACACGCGCCCGTTCTGCCAGCTCGCGACGCAGCCGATGGTTTCAAGTGCCGTGTGCCACTGGCGCGCGGACTCCCAGGTGCCTTCGACGACGACCTCGCTTGCCTTGAACCCGGCATCGACATCCCCGCGCTCGAACGCGAATTGGTGAGCGACGTTTCCCGCGGCATCGTCGTGCACCAGCGGCGCGCCCGGGGCCAGCGCTTCATCGAGCGACAGCACGGCGGTCAGCACTTCGTACTGGACGGCGATGCGATCCACGGCCGCGCGTGCCGTCGCAGGATCGGTAGCCGCCACCGCGGCGACCTCGTCTCCCACATAGCGCACCTTCCCGATGGCGAGCGGATAAAGGTCCGGACGGAATGCGCCCCACTTGCGCCGGGCGGTGTCGGCGCCCGTCACCACCGCCCGCACGCCGGGCATCGCGGCCGCGGCGCTCGCGTCGATGGAGATGATCCGCGCGTGAGGATGAGGGCTGCGCAGCACCGCCGCGTGGAGCATCCCCGGAAACTGCAGGTCGGCGACATATTGCGCCGCGCCGGTCACTTTCGGGACCGCATCGGTGCGCGGCACATCCTTGCCGACCACGAGCATGCTGCCGGCGGCCAATCTTGGATCGCGCGGGTTCATGACTTCACCGCCTTGCGCAGGAGCGCTGCCGCTTCCTTGTACGCTTCGAAAATCCGGTAATAGCCCGTGCAGCGGCAATAAACGCTGTCGACGCTGGCGCGGATCTCCTCGTCGCCGGGCTGCGGGTTTTTCTCCAGCAGCGCGCATGCGGCCATGACGTGTCCGGGAATGCAGATGCCGCATTGCAGGGCGGAGCGGTTGACGAATGCCTGCTGCACGGGATGCAGGGCGGCGGCGCCGGCGAGACCCTCGACGGTGCGGATGTCCGCGCCGTCGCACAGGGCGGCGAGCTGCAGGCAGGAGGCGATCGGCACTCCGTCCATGATCACGGTGCAGGTGCCGCAGGCGCCGATGCCGCAGCCGTGCTTG
>JACQOJ010000031.1 GCA_016202605.1 Betaproteobacteria bacterium | reverse complement strand
TGTTGAACGGCTGGGAGATCGGCGGCGGTTCGGTGCGGATCCACCGTCAGGACGTGCAATCGAAAGTGTTCGGCGCGCTGGCGATCAGCGCCGAAGAAGCGGAGGCGAAGTTCGGGTTCCTGCTGCAGGCCTTGCAGTACGGCGCCCCGCCGCACGGCGGCATCGCGTTCGGGCTCGACCGCATCGTGACGCTGATGGCCGGCGCGGACTCGATCCGCGACACGATCGCGTTTCCGAAGACGCAGCGCGCGCAGTGCCTGCTCACGCACGCGCCCAACGCGGTTGACGAGAAGCAGTTGCGCGAGCTGCATATCAGGCTGCGCACCCCGCAGCAGTGAGGAGCGGGAAGTGACGAGTGACGGGTGGCGCCGCCTGGCGGGGGTGCTGCTCGCGGGGGCGCTGCTCGCGTTCCTGGATCCGGTTTCGGCTCGCCAGGCCCCCGCAATTCCTGAAATCGCGGCGGCGGAACTGCCGCGCGAGGCGCGCGAGACGCTCGCGCTGATAAGGAAGGGCGGGCCGTTCCCCTATCAACGCGACGGCGTGGTATTCGGGAATTTCGAAAAGCGGCTGCCGCCGCGGGAACGCGGTTACTACCGCGAGTACACCGTGCCCACGCCCGGGCTGAAGCACCGCGGTGCGCGCCGCATCGTGACCGGCGGAAACGGCGAGCTGTACTACACGCACGATCATTATCAGAGCTTCAAACGGATACGGGAAT
Source organism: Betaproteobacteria bacterium (assembly GCA_016202605.1). Lineage (GTDB taxonomy): Bacteria > Pseudomonadota > Gammaproteobacteria > Burkholderiales > SG8-41 > DSOT01. The sequence goes on along the minus strand of JACQOJ010000031.1, from coordinate 23,743 downwards.
GAGCGCGAAACCACCGGAGCCCCTGGGCCCCGGACGTTCCGGCGTCTATCGGGCGCCGCCCGACCTGCAGCCGTTGAAACAACGCGCGGTGCAGGCGGGACTGGCATGGCTGCCGGTCGATCTTGCGCCCGTGGGAGAGAAATCGCGCTTTCTCGCCGTGTGCGCCGAGGATCTGGGGTTTCCGAAGACGTTCGGCCACAACTGGGACGCGTTCGCCGATTGCCTGCAGGACTTCTCGTGGCGAACCGCGCCCGGCTATGTCGTCCACCTGCGGAATGCCGCGGTTTTCGCGATGGCCGCGCCTGCGGAGTGGGCGACCGCGCGGGAAATTCTGAGCGAGGCCGCGGGCTTCTGGGCGGCGCGCGGAAAAACGTTCCTGGTACTGGTTCACGGCGCGGCTGACCTGCCGGCGTTTGAAGCATGAAGGCCTCCGGCTACAAGATTCCGATCTCGGTACTGGTGGTCGTGCATACGCCGACCCTGGAAGTGTTGCTGCTGGAGCGCGCGGACCGTCCCGGTTTCTGGCAATCGGTGACCGGGAGCCAGGACGAGGGCGAGACGCTGGAGGAGACCGCTTTGCGGGAGATCAGGGAGGAAACCGGCATCGACGCCGCGCGCTATCGGCTGATCGACTGGCATAAGCAGAATCGCTACGAAATCTACCGCAACTGGCGTCACCGCTACGCCCCCGGTGTGACGCACAACACCGAACACGTGTTCGGTCTGAGCGTTCCTCATCCGCTGTCGATCGCGCTGGCGCCGAAAGAGCATTTGCGCTACGAGTGGTTGCCGTGGTGCGACGCGGCGGACAAGGCGTTTTCGTGGAGCAATGCGGAGGCCATTCGCGAGTTGCCGCAGCGCGCCGGCAGTCCCTCCGCGTGACGGCGCCGGCAGTCCACGATGCGAAAAAAGCGGTGCAGGATCAGTGCAGTTCCGACATATGCCGGGTCGATAACCACGGCAATCCCGTGGTATTGGCAGGGAAGGGCACTTTCGGGGTGGATTTTTTGTCATAGTATGGTAATGTTTCAACCTTCTTTTTTGCGACGTGACGCAAGAGAGCGATGGAAGTGAGCACGATCACTTTTGACCGCTTCAAACCGCTGGCCGACGAAGCCTGCCAGGAGCGCATCGTTGCCGCGAGGAAGGCGCTGGGGGGGCGCGCGGTCATTCTCGGCCATCATTATCAGCGCGCCGACGTTTACCGGCACGCCGATCTGACCGGCGACTCGCTGCGGCTCTCGAAGCTCGCGGCGCAGACCGACGCCCGGTACATCGTGTTCTGCGGCGTGCATTTCATGGCGGAAGTTGCCGACATTCTGTCCAAGCCCGAGCAGATCTCCATACTGCCCGACCTCAACGCGGGATGTTCGATGGCCGACATGGCGAATCTCGCCAAGGTCGAGCGCGCCTGGCGCGAGCTGAAGCAGGTGCTCGACCCGGACCAGCACGTGACGCCGGTCACCTACATCAACAGCGCCGCGGACCTCAAGGCGTTCTGCGGTGAACACGGCGGCATCGTGTGCACCTCGACCAACGCGCGGCAGATCCTCGAATGGGCGTTCTCGCGGCGCGGGAAAGCGCTGTTCTTTCCCGATCAGCATCTCGGCCGCTGGACCGGCTATCTGATGGACATCCCGCTGTCGGAAATGCTGGTGTGGGATCCGGATGAAGAGATGGGCGGGCTCACGCCGCAGCAGATCAAGATGGCGAAGATCCTGTTGTGGAAGGGGCACTGCTCGGTGCACCAGATGTTCCAGGCCCAGCACATCCTGCGCTGGCGCCAGCAGCACCCGGGCGGCATGGTCATCAGCCATCCCGAATGCAATTTCGAGGTGTGCAAGCTGTCGGACTACGTCGGTTCCACCGATTACATCATCAAGACGGTCGCCGCGAGCGCGCCCGGGACCCGGTGGCTGGTCGGGACCGAGCTGAATCTCGTGAACCGGATTGCCGAGGAATACAAACCGCAGGGCAAGGTGGTGCAGTTCATGGCGCCCACGGTTTGCATGTGTTCGACGATGCAGCGCATCGATCCGCAGCATCTGGCGTGGGCGCTCGAAAACCTCGTCGCGGGACGCGTGGTCAACCAGATCAAGGTGCCGCCGCACGAAGCAAAGCTCGCGAGGATCGCGCTCGACCGCATGCTCGCGGTGTCCTGAGTCGTACGCGGCTTCATCCGGCGGTCGCGGCGGCTGAACCGTCCCAGTCCCGGGCCGTGCCCGGCCCGCTGTGATACCCTATCCGCCACCAGGCTTCCACGCGTTGTACGAATCGATGCCGACGCTCGCGGCGCGTCTGCTCTCGCTTTGGGTGCTGCTTCTCGCCGGGCAGGCGCAGGCGGCGGAGGTCGTGGTGCACGCCTCGCGCCAGGGCGAGGTCCTGCATGTCGAGGCGAGCGCCGAGGTCGAGGGGGATGTGCGCGAGGTCTGGCAGGTGCTGACCGATTATGACCACTTGTCCGATTTCATCCCGGGGATGCGTGTGAGCCGCATCGTTGCGCGCGACGCCCGGCGACTGCTGGTCGAGCAGAAGGGTGAGTTGCGGCTGTTGTTTTTCAGCTACCCCATCGAAGTGAAGCTCGCGGTCGACGAGGTGCCGTATGAACGGATCAATGCCCGCGCCGTGGCGGGAGACTTCAAGGAGATGACCGGCGCCTATCGTCTCCAGGCCGATCGTGGCCGCGTCCGGCTGCGCTACAGCGGCCGCCTGACGCCCGATTTCCTGGTGCCGCCGTTGATCGGGACCTTCATGCTCAGACGCAACGTCGAGAAACAGTTCGGCGCCCTGGTCGATGAAATCGCGCGGCGCCGGGAGGCGGCAAGACCTTCCACCGCGCGGCCCCGCTCATAGGGTGGTCACCGGTCATGAACTCGCAACGTTTTCATGTGGCGTGGATCGCGCTGATCGCCGCTCTCGGCGGCTGCACGATCATGCCGCCGGTTCCCCGCGCGCCGGTGACCGTCGATGTGCCCGACGGCGATTCCAGGCGCTGCGCCGGGGTTTTGCACGATCTCGACCAGGCGGTGGCGCGCGCGGGGGTGGCCGATGCAATGGCGGCGCGTGTCACGGGGTTTCCACATCTGCGCGCGAGCCGGTTCCTCGCCAGCTATGCCGGCGACACGCTTCATGAGGCGCAGTTCGCGGAGTGGATCAGGCGCATGGGTACGTTGGGCGCCGACGGTTATGCCGTCGAAATCGCCAATCTTCCCGCGGCGGAAATGGAGCGGCTCGAAATCCGGCGCGCCATTGCCGATGGGCGCCATGCGGACGCCGCGCGCGCCGTGAGCGAGTGCGTCCGGAGGCTCGCGGCAGCGGACCTGGCGTCACCCGGGCGCCGTCTTCTTCTGCGCGAGGCCGTTCACGTGCGGGACGAGTATCTCGACTGGCAACGGGTGGTCGGCATCTACTGGTTGACGCGAATCCCCTTCGCGCACGGCATTGGCCGCTGGCAGGAGAGCGTGCGGCAGACGTTTGGCCGGGCGCCGGAGGCGTTGCCGGTGGCGGGGGTGCTCAGGCGCTATGCGCCGCCGCCCGTCACGCTATCCCATGCGGAGGCCGCAGCCATCCTTGCGCGTTCGTCGCACAACGCATTGGGCATTCCGGATCCGACGGGGGCCGACCGTGACCGGTTGTTCGCGGCGTACGCACCGGTGTTCGAGATCGACACAAGCGGTCCCGCGGACCGTCCGGGAGCGCTCGCATGGCGGGGAGGGGACGCGCCGGAAGTCGACACGGCGCGCGTAGCGGTCTACCGGCGGATCTCGCATACCCGCTACCGGGGACGCGTGCTTTTGCAGCTCAATTACGCGCTGTGGTTTCCCGAGCGGCCCAGGGACAGCGGCTGGGACATACTGGGCGGGCATCTGGACGGCTTGGTCTGGCGCGTGACGCTTGCGCCCGACGGCGCGCCCTGGGTCTTCGACTCGATACACCATTGCGGCTGCTATCACCAGTTCTTCCCGACCGCCCGCGCGGTGCCGAGAGCGGCTCCCGCCACGCTGGATGAAAGCGCCTTCGTGCCGCAGCGCGCGCCGGACCTCGCGGAGAACATGCGAATCATCCTGAGGGTTGCACCCGGCACGCATTACCTGCAGGCCGTGATGACGGACGACCGCAAGGACTCGCGGAGCGTCGAATACGCATTGCGCGAGGACGACGCGTTGCGCTCGCTGCCGCTGCCGCAGGGCGGATCCAGGAGCGCGTTCGGGCCCGACGGGATCGTGGCGGGGACCGAGCGGGACGAGCGTTACTGGTTCTGGCCCATGGGCGTGCCCGAACCCGGCGCGATGCGGCAATGGGGGCGGCATGCGACCGCGTTCGTCGGCCGCAGGCACTTCGACGACGCGGACCTGTTCGAAAAATACTTCGAGTTGACGCCGCCGTGACGCGAACCCTGCGCATCGCGACCTACAACATCCATAAGGGCTTTTCGCTGTTCAAGCGGCGGATGGTGATTCACGAGTTGCGCGACAGGTTGCGCGCGCTCGACGCCGATCTCGTGTTTCTGCAGGAAGTGCTCGGCGATCATGAGACGCACGCGCAGCGCCACGACGACTGGCCGGCGGGACCGCAGTACGAATTTCTCGCCGATTCGGTGTGGCGGGAATATGCGTACGGACAAAATGCCGTCTACGACGCGGGCCATCACGGCAACGCGATCCTCTCGCGCTTTCCGATCGTGCAATGGGACAATCAGGACGTCTCCGCGCATCGCTTCGAGCGCCGCGGGCTGTTGCATTGCGAGATCGCGATCCCGGAATGGCCGGAGCGGCTGCACTGCATCTGCGTGCACCTCGGCCTGTTCGCGCGCGGCCGCAGCCGGCAGCTCGAATGGCTGCGGCAGCGGATCGAAAAGCTGGTTCCGACCCGCGCGCCCCTGATCGTGGCGGGCGACTTCAATGACTGGCACTGGCGCCAGAAGGCGACCAGCGAGCTCGCGCATCCGCTCAACATGCACGAGGTGTTCGAGCTCGTGCACGGCGCTCCGGCCCGCAGCTATCCGTCGACGCTGCCGTTGTTCCGGCTGGATCGCATTTACGTGCGCGGATTTCGCGTCGGTCACGCGCACGCTCACCGCGGGTGGGCGTGGGCGCGGATGTCCGATCATGTGGCGCTCACCACGATTCTCGAGCGGTTATGACCGAATTCATCGAGGGAAACCGCATCACGCTGCTGAAGAGCGGCGCGGAGTATTTCCCGGCACTCGAGGCGGCGTGCGACGCCGCGCGGCGCGAAATCCACATCGAGACCTACATCTTCGAGGATGACGTCGCGGGCCGCAGGATCGGGGCGGCGCTCGAGCGCGCGGCGCGGCGCGGCGTCGCCGCGCACCTGCTGGTCGACGGCTACGGTTCCAGGGGCCTGAATCGCGCGCTGATCGCCGATCTGCAGGGCGCCGGGGTGAAGTTTCTGGTCTACCGGCCGGACATCGCGCCGCTCCGGTTCCAGCGCCACCGCCTGCGCCGCATGCACCGCAAGCTGGCGGTAATCGATGCGCGCGTGGCGTTTGTGGGCGGCATCAACATCATCGATGACATGCACACCCCGGGCCATACCCCGCCGCGATTCGATTACGCGGTCCAGGTGGAGGGCCCGGTGCTCGAAGGGATCCACGCGGCGGCGAAGCGGTTATGGGCGCTGCTCGAGTTCATGCACTTCGGACAGGACCGGCACGACCGCTCACCGATCGAGGTCGACCGGAAAGCGCGCGGCGGGCAACGCGCGGCGTTCGTGGTGCGCGACAACCTGCGCCACCGCCGCGACATCGAGGAGGCCTATCTCGCGGCGATTGCCGCGGCGCGCTCGGAAATCCTGATCGCCAACGCCTATTTCTTCCCGGGGCACAGTTTTCGCCGGACGCTCATGGATGCCGCGGCGCGCGGCGTGCGCGTCATGCTGCTGCTGCAGGGGCGGGTCGAATACGTGTTGCTGCACTACGCTTCGCGGGCGCTGTACGGCGTTTTCCTCGACGCGGGGATCGAAATCCACGAATACCACAAGAGCTTTCTGCACGCCAAGGTGGCGGTGATCGACCGTTCATGGGCGACGGTGGGATCTTCCAACATCGATCCGTTCAGCCTGCTGCTCGCGCGCGAGGCCAACCTCGTCGTCAAGGACGCCGCCTTCGCGGCGGACCTGCGCCGGCACCTCGTCGCCGCGATGACCGATGGCGCGCGGGAAGTGAAGCGCGAAATCTGGGCGCATCAGCCGCTGCCGCGCCGGGCGGCGACGTGGCTCGCCTACGGAGTCGCGCGGCTTCTCACCGGCGCCTTCGCCTACGGCCGCGCGCGGGAGTTCACCTAATAGCGGTAGCCGTAGTTCCCGCCCGGTTGGCCGCTTACGGGTGTCGCCGCGGACGGCGTTGCGGGGGGATGTACTTCGCGCACGTTGCCGCCCATCATGCCCGCGCCTGGCGCGCTCCCGTGCTGCCGCTCGTCGATCACGCCGACACCGACCCTGACGGTGTCGCCCGGATGGTAGGGAAGAGTCGTGGTGATGTCGCGGCCGTTGTAACGATAGACGACGGTATAGCCTCTGACCAGTTCACGCGTGGTCTCGACCGTCCGGCAGCGCTGCGCCGGCCGGGCGGCCGCGACCTGACGGTTGTCGACACGGTCACCGACCACGGCGCCGGCGATGGCGCCCGCGGCCGCCGCCGTGGTTCTCCCGTCGCCTTTGCCGACCTGCGCGCCGATCAGGCCGCCGGTTGCCCCGCCCACGACCGCGCCGGTAGCCGAGCGCTCGCTGTCGGGATTGGCGACGCGGTCGCCGATGATGGTACCGGCCACGGCGCCGGCGGCAGCGGCCGCATCACGCCCGCGGCCCTTGCCCACCTGGCTGCCGAGGATCGCGCCCGCCACACCGCCGATGATGGGCGCCACCACGCTGCGCTCCTGGGGGCGCTGGGTCTGCACTGCGCGATCGGTCCAGCACTCCTGTCGCGGCTCCGTGATGCGCTCGATGACGGGACTGGCAGAGATGACCGGCGCCGTGTCCGTGTAATCGGTGGCTGCGGCCGCCGCGCTGGTCAGCGCCAGCACGATGGATGTCGTCAGTCGCGTATTCACAATCGATCTCCTTGTTCCTTGTGCGTGGGGCGCTCGTCTGATCCGTCCTGCCGCGCGATGCGTTCGCGGCGGTTTCACATCATTGGAACGCAACTTGTGTCCGCACGCTCGCGGTTTTACAGAAATTTACACATTGCTACAACCTGAAGCGTTCGTCGCGGTGGATGTGTCATGCCCGCCGAGGCGGCATCCAATTTCGACAACAGCATGTCATCTCCGCGGAGGCGGAGATCCAATCTCTTGAATCCCGACTTGATCCCCGACTACTCGGGACACAAGTGCCGTAGCCCGGATGAAACGAAGTGAAATCTTCCCCTGGCTTGCCTCCCGAGCCATTCCCGGGCATACCCCTCCACCGTGACCCCGAAACGGAGGATACGCCATGGAAAACCGGACCCGGCACGCTCTGATCCGCATACAGCATCGGCGCAAGGGCAGGTATGATGCACTGTGCGAATCGATGCATTGGAGACACCACCATGTCAACTGATGAACTTCTTGAACAAGCGAAAACATTGCCTCCGGCGGAACAACTCGAACTCGTCGAAGCCCTGCTGAACGAGTTGGACCGCCCGGACAAGGACATCGATGCCGCGTGGACGGCGGAAGCCAAGGATCGCCTCGCGGCGTACCGGAAAGGGGAGATGTTCGCCTTGGCAGAGACTCGCGAAGCGGCATGAGTGAGCGAGTCAGCGAACCTCTTGAGTCGAGCAGTTTTGCGCCTCGATGTGTCTCCATTGATCTTGAAGTAGGTGTGCGCAATGCGCGCATCCGGCGCTTCGCGGCTGTGCGGAGCGACACTGGCCAGTCGTTCGTATTCCATAAAGGGGATCTGGCGGCGGCGCTAGACAGGCTCGATGATTTTGCCGACGGTGCCGCTTTCCTGCTGGGCCACAACCTCATCGGCTTCGATGCAGCCCACCTTGCCGCAGCAAAGCCTGACCTTCGCCTGCTCAAGCTGCCGATGGTGGATACGCTGCGCCTCAATCCTCTGGCATTTCCCCGTAATCCATACCACCATCTCGTCAAGCACTATCAGGACGGCCAGCTCAAGCGCGGGCGGCTGAACGATCCGGAGCTCGATGCGAGGCTCGCTCTCGATGTGTTTCGCGATCAGTATCGGGCTTTGCAAGCATTGCAGGACACGGCCCCCGATCTGTTGCTCGCATGGCATTGGCTGACGACGGCGGACAACACGGTATCCGGGCTCAATGCCTTCTTTTCGACGGTGCGCCGCAAGCTGCGTCCCTCCGATGCGGAGGCTTACGCGGCCACTGAGAAGCGTTTATCGGGGCACGGGTGCCTCACTCACGGGCGGGAGATTCGGGGCGAGGCGGAGCGATATGGCTGGGCGCTGGCTTACGCGCTGGCCTGGCTATCGGTTTCGGGCGGCAATTCGGTCATGCCACCATGGGTGCGCCACCAGTTTCCCGAGGCAGGGATGCTCGTACGCCGACTGCGCGATACGCCCTGTAACGATGCCGCCTGTGTCTGGTGCCGGGAACGGCATGACGCGCGGAAAGAACTTGCCCGGTGGTTCGGGTTCAGCGACTTTCGCCCTGAACCTGAGTGGAAGGATGGGCGCTCGATGCAACAGGCCATTGTCGAAGCGGCCATGCACGGCGACCACGTGCTGGGGATATTGCCCACAGGGTCCGGCAAGTCGCTGTGCTACCAGATCCCGGCGCTGTCCCGCTATGACAAAACCGGGGCGCTGACCGTCGTGATCTCGCCCCTGGTGGCATTGATGGCCGACCAGGTGGAAGGGCTGGAAAAGCGGGGCATCTCATGTTGTAAGGCGATCAATGGGTTGCTTTCGATGCCCGAGCGGGCCGATGTGCTCGACCGGGTGCGGCTGGGCGATATCGGCATCCTCATCGTGTCGCCCGAGCAGTTGCGCAACCGCTCCGTACGCAGGGTGCTGGCGCAGCGCGAGATCGGCGGCTGGGTGCTGGACGAGGCGCACTGCATTTCGAAGTGGGGGCACGATTTTCGTCCGGATTATCGTTACGTTGCGCGTTTTATCAAGGAGAAGGCGGGAGGCGGGCCGCTCCCGCCGCTGCTGTGTTTGACCGCGACAGCCAAGCCCGACGTGGTGGCGGACATGCTGGGCCACTTCCGCGAAAGGCTGGACATCGAACTGAAGGTCTTTCCGGGCGGAGCCCACCGCACCAATCTCGATTTCGCCGTGGTGCCGACGTCGCCCGCTGAAAAGCTCGCGCATATCCACCAGGTGTTGCTCGCCAATCTGCCGCCGGAGGTGCCCGGCGGCGCCATTGTGTACTGCGCCACGAGAAAGCAGACTGAGGAGGTCGCGCAGTTTTTGCATGCGAAGGAGCTGGCGGCCGACTATTTCCACGCAGGGCTTCCGCCCGAGACGAAGAAACACGTCCAGCAGCGCTTCATTCAGGGTGAGTTGCGGGCGATTGTCGCCACCAATGCGTTCGGCATGGGCATCGACAAACCGGATGTCCGGCTGGTGATCCATGCCGACATTCCCGGTTCGCTCGAGAACTACTTGCAGGAAGCGGGGCGCGCCGGACGCGATCAGGCCGCGGCGCGCTGCGTGCTGCTCTACACCCCTGACGACGTCGAGCGGCAATTCGGCATGTCGGCGCGCTCGCGGCTCACGCAACGCGAGATCCAGGCGATACTCTGGTCTCTGCGCAATCTTGATCGCAAGAAACGCCGTGGCGGAGAGGTGATCGCCACGTCCGGGGAGATTCTCGCTGAGGAGGATACGGGAGCGTTCGAACGAGATTCAGCCACCGACGACACCCGCGTGCGGACGAGTATCGCCTGGCTGGAAGAGGCGCACCTGCTTTCGCGGGAAGAAAACCAGGTGCAGGTATTTCCCTCTTCACTGCGCGTCAGTTCGGTAGATGAGGCGCGGGAGAAGGTCGCCAAAGTGCCCATGGTAGAGACTTATCGGCGCCAGTTGCTCTCGATCGTGGAAGCTCTCATTGCCGCCAATCCCGACGAGGGCATCTCCACGGACGAATTGATGGGCGTGTCGGCCCTGAACGCCGAGCAGGTGCGGAAGGCGCTTTACGATCTGGAGCACCTTGGAATCGCGAGCAACGATACCGCATTGACCGTCTTTGTCCACGCGGGCGTGGAGCGGTCTTCGTTGAAGCGCTTCGAGGAAGCCGTAGCCCTGGAGGCTGCGTTGATCGACGAGCTGCGGCTGGCGGCGCCCGAGCTTGATAAAGGCGAGCATTCGTTCCTTCATCTTCGGCACTTCACGCAACGCTTGAAGGATGCCGGCCATTCGCACGCTCTTCCGGAAAAGGTCTGGCGCCTTGTGCGGAGCCTCGCTGCCGACGGTCGCAATGAAGATGGCGGCGCGGGCAGCCTGGGCCTGCGCCGGCTCGACACCGAAACGGTACAGGTAACGTTGCACCGGGAGTGGGCTGCGCTCGCGAAAACTGCCCAACTGCGACGGGCAGGGGCAGGGCGCCTGCTGGAACATCTGCTTGCGTGCCTGCCGCAGGGCTCCAAGGGCACGGACCTCCTGGCGGAAACGACGCTCGGCAAGCTCGTCGCAGCGCTGCAAGGCGATATCGTCATCAAATCGGAAGCGAAGGACGTGTCCAGGCTCCTGGATCGGGCGCTCTTATGGCTGCACGAGCAGGAGGTGATACGGCTCAACAAAGGGCTGGCGGTATTCCGTCCGGCAATGACGATTCGCTTGGCAGAAGGCAGGCAAGGGTTCGCGAAGGCGTATTTTGCTCCGCTCAAGCTCCATTACGACGAACAGGTGGTGCAGATCCACGTCATGGCGGAGTACGCGCAGCGGGGCCGTCAGGCGATGGCCGATGCCGTGCGCCTTGCGATGGACTACTTTACGCTCCAGCGCGACGCGTTCATCCGCAAATGGTTGCCACAGCGCAACGAGGAACTGTCGCGCCAGACGACCCCGGCATCCTGGCGTGCGATCGTGGAGTCGTTAAATAACCGCGTTCAACAGAAGATTGTCGCGGACGACAGGGAATTGACCAACGTTCTGGTGCTCGCCGGCCCGGGCTCGGGCAAGACACGGGTGCTGGTGCACCGGATCGCTTACCTGGTGAGAGTGCAGCGAGAAATTCCACGAGGGATTCTTGCGCTCGCTTACAACCGCCATGCGGCCGTGGAGATTCGACGCCGCTTGGCGGACCTTATCGGTGACGACGCCAGAGGCGTCACCGTATTGACCTGCCACGCGCTCGCCATGCGTCTTACGGGCGCAAGCTTCCTTGGCCGGGCCGAGAAGGTTGAGAACGACGCGTTCAAGGAAATATTGCAACACGCCGTCGCGCTCCTGAAGGGAGCAGATCTGCCGCCGGAGGAGGCTGATGAGCAGCGCGAGCGGCTGCTTGCCGGCTTTCGCTGGATTCTCGTGGATGAGTACCAGGATATCGGTCCCGATCAATACGAGCTTATCTCCGCACTCGCCGGGCGCACCCTTCAAGATGAAGACCGGAAACTCAGCCTTTTTGCTGTGGGAGACGATGACCAGAATGTGTACGCCTTCGACGGGGCGTCGGTCGAGTTCATTCGGCGCTTCGAGTCGGACTATGCAGCGAAACCCGCGTTCCTGACCGAGAACTATCGCTCCACTGAGCATATCATCACTGCGGCCAATCTTGTCATCGCACCGGCCCGCAATCGCATGAAGGCAGGGCACCCGATCGTCATCGACCGCGCTCGATCCAGGGCGCTCACAGGCGGTGAGTGGGAGAAGATCGATCCGGTCGGCAAGGGTCGCGTGCAGATTCTGCCGGCCGGTAAGGATGCGATGATGCAGGCAGTGGCCGTGATGACAGAGTTACAGCGTATTGCCGTGCTCGCGCCGGATTGGAATTGGACGAGCGCCGCGGTCATCGCTCGTGAATGGAAATACCTGGAACCGGTGAGAAGCTTTTGCGAGATCCACGGCATTCCGGTCCAGATGGCCGACGAAGAAGCGCCCAACTTCTGGCGGTTGCGTGAGACACGGACGCTGGTCGAATGGCTGCGCGGACGGGAGATCAAGTTGGTGGATACCGGCGCTATCCTGCGCTGGCTCGATCAGCAGCATACCGGTGCGTGGTGGGGATTGTTGCGCGAGGCGGTCGAGGCATACGCACTGGAGACGAGCGGAGCCGAATTGCCGGGCGGGCACTTCATCGAATGGCTGGCGGAATGGGGACGGGAGGTGCGTCGCAGGCAGACGGGGTTGATGCTGCTTACCGGGCACCGCGCCAAGGGGCTGGAGTTCGATCATGTCGCGGTGCTGGACGGTGGATGGGAAAAAGTGGGCAAGAATGAGGACCGCGATGCGCCGCGCCGGCTCTACTACGTCGCCATGACCCGGGCCAGGAAAACCCTGACGCTTTCCCGCTTCGATGGAAGGCATGCGCTGCTCGATGCACTGGCGGAAAGCCGGAGCGTTCTTCATCGTGCGCCGACTTCGTTGCCGGCGGCAGCACCGGAGTTGGCACGCCATTATCAACGGCTCACGCCGGGAGACGTGGATCTCGGTTTCGTGGGCCGCCGGCAGCCTGGCGATAAAGTGCATCAGGCCATCTCCGCACTGACCGCAGGCGATGCGCTCAAGCTACGCCGGGACGGGGAGAGTTGGCAGCTGCTCGATAACGCGGGAGTTGTGGTCGGCCGGCTCGCCCGCGCATACACTCCGCCCGCCGCGGGCATGGAATGCATCGCCGCGCACGTGGCGGCGATCATTGTGCGGCGCCGGGAGGATGAACAGCCTGATTTCCGCGAGCGCATTCGCTGCGATCGGTGGGAAGTGGTGGTGCCGGACTTGTTGTTTGCACCAAAGCGGTAAAGCTCACTTCGCTTTTCAGTTTTGGAGCCGCCCACGGGTACCGGTTTCCACATCCGCTGTCGAAACCAAGCGACCTGTAACCTCAGAGTGGGCTATACGGGAAACTCTACGCCCGTCGTTACGATCGCGCACGCGATTTACCACCGCCGGCATTCCGTTGTGTCGTCGCACCGAACTGTAACGAGTGCCCGCCTGCGCGGGCATGACAGTGCTTTGTCAAATTGGATGCCCGTCTACACGGGCGTGACACATGTCGCCTGCGCGGGCAAGACACAATTCCCGTTACGTGCGGACCGTGAGGCAGCGGTTCCTGGAATTTCTCGCCGCGCGTCCGGCCAATTATCCCGAGCGCCGCGGTCATTGCGCGCTTTGTCACTGGCAGGAGCGCCGTGGATGGGCACCGTGGACGCCGCCCTCTCGCGGGCGCGCTCGCTCGCCGTCCTCGCAGCGAATCCCGCCTTGATGGCGATCCGCTGCACGACGCCGGAGCAGATGGCGCTCGTCAATACGCTGCGCCGGGCGCGGGTTCCGGATTGACGGTAACTTGTTGATTATGAGAGCAGCCGAACGCTGCACCGCGCGGCGGAACCGGCGGCCGGGCCGCGGTCTTGGAAGGCCGGCGCGCGCCCCCATGTTACGATTACAACGCCATGTTTTCTCCGTCTTGTTCCATACGGCCGATCGCGATCTTCAACGTGCCTTGCGCTGCACCGGTTTGTCGATGAAGGGCACGATGTGCCGGCCCCGCCAACGGTGATGACCACGCCGCCCGAACCTGCGGCCGTGCGCCGCCGCGAGTGGCGCGTCGTGCCGATGCTGCTGCCGTACCTGTGGGAGTTCAGAGGCCGCGTCTTCCTTGCGCTGGCGTTTCTCGTCACCGCCAAGCTCGCCAACGTCGGCGTGCCGCTGGTGCTCAAGGAAGTCGTCGACGCGCTCGATCCGACCATCGCGGTGCTCGCCGTGCCGCTCGCGCTGCTCGTCGCATACGGCGTGCTCCGGCTTTCCACCACGCTGTTCGCGGAGTTGAGGGACGTGGTGTTCGTGCGGGTGACGCAGCGCGCGATCCGGCGCATCGCGCTCACGGTCTTCCGCCATCTGCATTCCCTGTCGCTGCGCTTTCATCTGGAGCGCCAGACGGGCGGAATGTCACGCGACATCGAGCGCGGCACGCGCGGCATTTCCACCCTGCTGTCCTACATGCTTTTCTCGATCGTCCCCGTGATCCTCGAGTTCAGCCTGGTGGCGCTGGTGCTGTTCGCCAAATTCGACTGGCGATTCGTGGCGGTGACCTTTGTCGCCGTGGGCCTGTATATCTTGTTCACCTTCACCGTCAGCGAGTGGCGCATGGGGATCCGGCGCCGCGCGAACGAACTCGATTCCAAGGCCAACACGCGCGCGATCGACAGCCTGCTCAACTACGAGACCGTGAAGTACTTCAACAACGAGGAATTCGAGGCGCGGCGCTACGACGAGAACCTGCAGAAGTACGAATCGGCGGCGGTGCAGAACGAGGCCTCCCTGGGGCTGCTCAACATCGGGCAGAGCCTGATCATCGCGGCGGCGGTGACGATTCTCATGATTCTGGCCGCGCAGGGGGTGGCCGACCGGGCGCTCACGCTCGGCGACCTGGTGCTCATCAACGGACTGCTCATCCAGCTCTACATTCCGCTCAATTTTCTCGGCATGGTGTACCGCGAAATCAAGCAGGCGCTGATCGACATGGACCGCATGTTCCGGCTGCTGGAGGAGAACCGCGAGATCGAGGACCGCGCCGATGCGCTGCCGCTGCCCGATGCACCGGCGATGGTCCGCTTCGAGCGGGTCGATTTCAGCTACGATCCCCAGCGCCGGATTCTTCACGACGTGATGTTCGAGGTGCCCGCGGGCAGCAAGGTCGCCGTGGTCGGTCCCAGCGGCTCGGGCAAGTCGACGCTGGCACGGCTGCTGTTCCGGTTCTACGACGTGAATGCCGGCCGGATCCTTGTCAACGGCTTCGACATCCGCGACCTCACCCAGGCGAGCCTCCGGGGCTCGATCGGCATCGTGCCGCAGGATACGGTGCTGTTCAACGACACCATCTATTACAACATCCATTATGGACGGCCGGAAGCGACGCACGACGAGGTCATCGCGGCGGCGCGCGCCGCGCACATCCACGATTTCATCACGAGCCTGCCTGACGGTTACGACGCGCGCGTGGGCGAACGCGGACTCAAGCTCTCCGGCGGGGAAAAGCAGCGCGTCGCAATCGCGCGGGCGATCCTGAAGAACCCGCGCATCCTCATCTTCGACGAAGCTACCTCGGCGCTCGACTCCCGGTCGGAGAAGGCGATCCAGGCCGAGCTCGACCGCATCGCGCACGGCCACACCACCCTCGTGATCGCGCATCGTCTGTCCACGATCATGGACGCGGACCAGATCCTGGTGATGGAGCACGGGCACATCGTCGAGCGCGGCACGCACCAGGCGCTACTCGCGCAGGGCGGTCTCTATGCCCAGATGTGGATGTTGCAGCAGCAGGAGGATGCCGAGCGCGAGTCGAAGGAGGCCGTGGCCGCGCGCGTTGCGGTTGCGGTCTAGGAACCATACGGCGGGCGCGGACTCGGCGCTCAAGCGCTCCTGGGAATCGAAACCCGCACGACCGTGCCGGAACCGGCGGCATTGGCGTCCAGCGCGATCTCGGCGCCGTGGCTTTGCGCTATTTCACGCACGATGGCAAGCCCCAGTCCGCAACCTTCGGCGCCGGTGCCGAGCACGCGGTAGAAGCGCTCGAATACGCGCTCGCGCTCGCGTTCGGGAATTCCGGGGCCCGTGTCTTCCACGGACAGCACCACGCGGCGGGTATCCGGCGTGACCCGCGTCGTAACCTGGCCGCCGTGCCGGGTGTAGCGAATGGCGTTATCGAGCAGGTTGTTCAGCATCTCCCGCAGCAGAAACGCATTGCCCTCGACGTGGACGGCGGCTTCCGGCCCGTCGAAGCCGAGATCGATGCCGCGTTCCAGTGCGCGCGGGACCCACTCGGTGGTGGTATCCCGCAGGAACTTGACGATGTCGAGCCGCTCCGTTGCGTGCTCTTTCCTGGCGCCGGGCTCGGCGCGGGCGAGCGAGAGCAACTGGTTCACGAGCCGCGTCGTCTGCTCGGTCGCCGTGTGCAGCTGGCGCAACGTGGCCTGCACGTCGTCCGACTGCGAGTTGCGCAGCGCGAGCTCGGTCTGGGTCTTGATGCCCGCCAGCGGGGTGCGCAGCTGATGCGCGGCATCGGCGATGAAGCGCTGCTGCGCGGAGATCGCCGCGCTCAACCGCGAGAGCAGATCGTTCATCGCCCGGATTACCGGCTGCACCTCTTGCGGAGCCTGCTCCGCGGGCAGCGCGGAAAGGTCGCGATGCGACCGTTGCTCGATTTCAGCGCGCAGGTTCACAAGCGGCGCGAGCCCCCGTCGCACGCCGTACCACACGGCGAGGGCGGCGGCGAGGATCAGCAGACCCTGCGGCAGCGCCATGCGCAGGATGATCTGGCGCGCGAATTCAGTGCGCAACGTCATCCGTTCCCCGACCTGGATCAGCACCGCGCCCTTGCCGGTCCCCGGCTGCACCGGCACGCGCAAGGCCACGACGCGGATCAGCCGGCCGCGGTATGCATCGTCGTAGTACCTGACGCGGTCCGTCGATGCGTCGGGCGGCGGCGGCAGGTCGGGTTCGCCGGTGATGAATTCGCTGCCCGGACCGCTGACGAGGTAGTAAAGCCGCTCGGATTCCCGCGTCTTCAACATCTGCAGCGCGACGTCCGGAAGGTCGACGTAGATCCGGTCGTTTATCACGCGGACCTGTCGTCCGATGTCGAGCGCCGTTTCGAGCAGCGTGCGATCGTAAGCGAGGTTGACGAATCGTTTGGCGATGTCGTAATCGATGACGGTGCTGATCGACCAGAGCACGACGAGCGGCCCCACGAGCCAGGCGATGAGCTGGCCGCGCAGGGTTTTCGCTCTACTCATGTTCCGGCTTGTCGAGCAGGTACCCCAGCCCGCGGATGGTGCGGATCGTCACGCCCGCCGGCTCGAGCTTCTTGCGCAGGCGGTGAACGTAGACCTCGATCGCGTTGGCGCCGACTTCCTCGTCCCAGCCGTAGAGCTGCTCGGCAAGCTGCTCCTTGTTGACGACGCGCCCGCTCCGGTGCATCAACACTTCCAGAACACCGAGCTCGCGCGCCGAGAGGTCGAGCGACACGCCCTTGAGCGTCGCCCGCCGGCCTGCCGTGTCGAGCTTGAGCGCGCCATGAGACAGCGTGGAGCCGCCGCCGGATTGTCCGCGTCGAATGAGCGCCCGGACCCGCGCCTCGAGCTCGGGCAGATCGAACGGCTTGGTCAGGTAATCGTCGGCGCCGAGGTCGAGGCCGCGGACGCGGTCGTCCACCGCGTCGCGCGCGGTCAACACCAGGACCGGCACTTTCGAGCCGCGATGGCGCAGGCGGCGCAGCACTTCGAAGCCATCAAGCCTGGGCAATCCGAGATCCAGAATCACCAGATCGTAGGTCTGCGCCAGCAGCACGTGCTCGGCCTGGTCGCCCGCGGCCACGCAGTCGACGGCGTAATCCGCCTGGCGCAGCGAGCGCATCAGGCCATCGGCCAGTACGGGGTCGTCCTCAGCGATCAATATCCGCATGCGGGGCTCGCGACGGGGCGGCAGGAAACAGTTTACTGCGAGGCAGGCTCAAAGGTTCGGTTTCACGCGCTTCGGTGCCGACCCGCCGCGTTGCCTTCTCACCGGGCGTGCAAGCTTTGCGAAGAAATGGCGCCATGAACCGGATGCTGAAAGAATGTTGCCGCCATTTTCGCGGAATTTTCCTCAAGCTGATGGTACTAAATTTCACCTTCTTTGTGCGCGCCCGATTGGACAACCGCCGGCGGCTGTAAGCTTCATGTAAGGTGGCCTTGTTACTGTCTACGGCATACAGCGGACTGCCGCGCGAACTATAGAAGTGATCTTTCCTCCTCGGAGGCCTGGCAGTCGCAGCTTTCCGTGCTGAGCGGATGGTTGCATGGCCTCTTTGACCTCCGCCGGGGCAACCCACACTGCCCTGAGCGGAGTTTTTTTTGCCTGCCGCCGGCCGGGGCGATGCTAAAAAAACTGTTGAAAATTTCACGCTAAGCCTGTATTTTTGAAGCCTAATCGCGCCGTGCCGGCGGCCGAATGGGGGAGGAAATCCTGAACGGAATCATAGCAGCGCTGATCGCGTGTCTCTTCGCCTGGGGTGCCACGGCCGCCCATTCCGCCGCCGCCGATTATCCGCTCGATCCCGAATTTGCGGCGAAGGCCAGGTTCCTCAACCTGAAATCCGCCGCGGCCCTGGTGGTGGACCAGGAGGACGGTCGCGCGCTTTATGCGAAAAACACCGACGCGGTGGTGCCGATCGCCTCGATCACGAAGCTGATGACGGCCATGGTGGTGCTCGATTCCCGGCTTCCGCTTGGCGAGATGATTACCATCGTGGCCGAGGACATCGATGATATCAAGGGGACGCGGTCGCGACTGAAGCTCGGCACGAGGCTTGCGCGCGGGGATCTGCTGCGGCTCGCGCTCATGGCTTCGGAAAACCGTGCCGCTGCGGCATTGACGCGAGCCCACCCGGGAGGTCAGCGTGCCTTTGTCGCCGCGATGAACCAGAAAGCCGTCGAGCTTGGAATGTGGCGTTCGCGCTTCGTGGACGGCACCGGGCTTTCCAGCGACAACGTCTCGACGGCCCGCGACCTCGCGAATCTGGCCAGCGCCGCTTACCGCTATCCCGTGATCCGCGAGTACACCACCGACGCCGCCCACACGGTCAGGGCGGGCAACGGGCGCGTCCTGCGCTACCGCAATTCCAACCGTCTGGTCCACAGCCCGAATTGGGCGATCGGATTGTCGAAGACCGGGTATATCAGCGAAGCGGGCCGCTGTCTTGTCATGCAGGCGCAAATCGCCGCCACGCCGGTAATCATCGTGTTGCTCGACTCCTGGGGAAAGCTTACGCGCATCGGCGACGCCAACCGGATCAAGAAGTGGATCGAGGGCAGCAGCGTGCTCGAGAGCGGCGGGCGCCCTGAAAGCTGATCGAGGCGGTTCGCTTCCGCCGGTCATCGCGGGCGGCCGCGAACGCTGAATCCGGGACTTGCCGCGAGTGGGCGCACAGCCGCCGCTCAGTCACCGCATCACGAGTACGTCCGTCAATCGACAGGTGGGGGCGCTTTGATGGCGTCGCATGCGCGCTTTTCTTTCTGCGATCTCGAGCCGGATGCCGGCAGTTTTCTGGAGGAGGTCCTGGCGGGCCTCGCCCAGCCGCGAAAGACGCTCAATCCGAAATATTTCTACGATGAGCGCGGGTGCGAGCTGTTCGAGGCGATCTGCGAACTGCCGGAGTACTACCCGACGCGCACGGAAATGGGGATGCTCGAGGAGCATGGACGCGACATCGCGCGGCTCATTGGAGAAGGTTGCGCGCTGATCGAGTACGGCAGCGGATCGGGCCGCAAGACCCGGGCCCTCATCGCCGATCTTCAGCCGGCCATTTACATGCCGATCGACATTGCTGCGGCACAGTTGCGCTCGTCGGCGCGGCGGATCGCGGGGATTTTTCCGCGTCTCGATGTCGTCGCCGTGTGCGCGGACTATTCGCGCCCGCTCACGCTGCCGCAAGGCGAGCGCTTGAAGGGGCGCCGTCGCGTCATTTTCTTTCCCGGCTCGACCATCGGCAATTTCACGGCGGAGGAAGCGCATGAATTTCTGCAACACGCGCGGCGCCTGGCCGGCGCCGGCGGCGCGATGGTGGTGGGCGTCGATCTCAAGAAGGATCCCGGGGTTCTGCATGCCGCGTACAACGACGCGCAGGGAGTCACCGCCGCCTTCAACCTCAACCTGCTCGCACGCATCAATCGCGAGCTCGGTTCCGACTTTGACCTTGCCGCATTCCGCCATCACGCGTTTTACGATGCCGGCGCCGGGCGCATCGAGATGCACCTGGTGAGCTTGAAGGACCAGCGGGTCATGTTGAACGGGCGGGCATTCTCGTTTCGCGCCGGCGAAACGATACATACCGAGAATTCGTGCAAGTACTCGGTCGCGGAATTCCAGGCGCTCGCGCGCGGCGCCGGTCTTGCCCCGGAGTACTGCTGGATCGACCCGCGACAGTTGTTTTCGATTCACTACCTCGCGGTTGCCGCCTGAGCGGTCCACGACCGCGCAATGCCGCGATTCGGCTACGCATGAGGCACGCACCCGGCAGCGGAACAAAACCGTTTCCGGGCGCGTGAGCCGGCGGGAGACCCGATTACGAATCGATGTTGGATTCGACCTCCGAGGTCGGGAACGCTGACTGCGCGGTCCGGTCGGCCCGCACAGTGCCGGCGGCGTGATCGCTTTCCACTCCCACAGCCAACTCCGGCGAACTGGTCGGAAACACCGATTCCGTCGCACCCGCCACGCCTGCTCCCAGCAATACACTCGACACCACGACAGCAACAAGATTACGCTTCAGCATTTCATTTCTCCTTTCAGAAATTGAGTTGATCGTCTGGCACACGCTGAATCCGCATCGCTCCGTGCGGCGCGATTCAAACGTTGCGCGGGAAGGTAGTCGGTGGAGGTACAGGTTCTTTACAGGGCCGGCGATTATTTTGTTCGAATGTAAGTTACTCGCGCGCTACACGACAAAAGGCGCCGCCTGCGCTTCGGCCGCGGATGGTACAATCGCGGCTTCCCCGCTTGACCGGCCTTTCTCATCCTCTCCCGATGGCGATCTACTTGATTGTGCTGATGTGCGCGCTCAACCACTCCGGGTTCGGAGGAAGTCGCGTCGTCATCGCCCTTTATGCGCTGGAGCTGGGGGCGAGTCAGTTCACGGTCGGCACGCTGATGGCGCTCTACGCGCTGTGCCCGCTGTTGCTCGCGGTCTACATCGGCAAGCTGGCGGACCGCGTCGGGCCGCGGCTGCCGATGCTGCTGGGTACCGTGGGGGTGGCCGTGGCGCTCCTGCTGCCGCCGCTGCTGCCCGGTCTCGTCACCTTGTACGTCTCTTCACTGTTGCTCGGCTCGTCGTTTCACTTTTTCTTCGTCACGGTCACCGGCATCGCGGGCGGCATAGGGGGCACTGAAAACCGGGCGCGCAATTACGCGCTGGTCAGCATGGGATTTGCCGCGGCGGGGTTTGTCGGCCCGCTGTCGGCAGGATTCGCGATCGACCACATCGGTCACCTGGCCGCGTTCGTGATCCTCGCGCTTTTCACCGTCGCGCCGATACTGCTGCTCTGGCTGAAGCCTGACTGCGTGCCCGCTGCGGCGAAACACGGACGCCATGGCGAGGAGCGAAGCGCGCTCGACTTGTGGCGGGTGCCCAGGCTGCGGACCACCTTCATCGCGAGCGGAATCATTTCATCGGCCTGGGACCTGTTCCAGTTCTACTTCCCGGTCTACGGCCATTCGATCGGCCTGTCGGCGTCCGTGATCGGAACGATACTCGGCGTTTTCGCATTGGCCACATTCGTGATCAGGATCGCCCTGCCGCGCCTGGTGAAGAGGGCGGGCGAAGCGCGGATCCTGGTGCATGCGATCTTCGTCGCCGCCTTTGCGTTCGCGCTGTTCCCGTTCTTCCGGAATCCTTACATTCTCGCCGCGTGCGCGTTCCTGCTCGGCCTGGGCTGCGGCTGCGGTCAGCCGATGTCGATGTCCATGATTTACGCGCTGGCGCCCGCGGGCCGCGTCGCGGAGGCGGCCGGGCTGCGCGTCATGGTGAATAACGTGACGCACTTCCTGATCCCTCTCGCATTTGGCAGCGTGGGCACGGCGTTCGGCTACATGCCGGTATTCCTGTCGAATTCCGCTTTGCTCAGCGCGGCGGCTGTTCTCATGCGGAAGAGCAACCGGTCGCAGGACGGCTAGACGCGCGCCAGGAATTCGAGGAGCGCGTCGTTGAAGACCTGCGCCTGCTCGATGTTTGAAAGATGCGCGGCCGAAGGAATGATCTTCAGTCGCGACCCGGGCAGATTCTCGTGGATCTCGCGCGCCATCGCGGGCGGCGTGCCCATGTCCTGCTCTCCCACGATGACGAGCGTCGGGCACCCGATTTCCTTGAGGCGATGCGTGAGATCGATCTTCGAGATGGCGAAGCTGCAACCGACATAGCCGGCGACCGGGGTCCTGCGGATGTCGTCCCCGATGCGCTGCATGACGTCCTTGCGGGAATTGCGGTAGGGTTCCGTGAACCACCGCGCGAGCGTGCCGTCCACCAGCGCCTCCATACCCTTTTCCCGAGCGCTGCGGATGCGCTCGTCCCAGAGCTTCGCCGCGTCGGGCGCGCGACGGCTGGTGGTGTCGGCGAGCACCATGCTCGCGAAGACCCCGGGGTATTTCAGGGCGAAGGTTTCTCCGATCATGCCTCCCATGGATAGCCCGACCCAGTGAGTCTTCTTGATCCCGATCGCGTCGAAGAGGGCTTTCGCGTCGTCGGCGAGCTGGTCGAGAGAGTATTCTCCGGGGGGCGCGGTCGTCTCGCCGTGGCCGCGCGTGTCGTAGCGCAGCACCCTGTAATTTTTCGAGAGCACCTTCGCCTGCTCGTCCCACATGCCGAGATTGCACGCAAGCGAATGACTCAGGGTTACCCAGGGGCCGTCGCCTTCGATCGTGTAGTGAATGTCGATGCCGTTGGCTTTGATTTTCATTGCTTATCCTCCGAGCTTGCCGATTGCGGGATCGTCAGTATAACCGCGGGCGATGCCGTCGGTCGGAAACTTCGGTGCCGAACCCGCTGCCAAAATGTGCACGACTTACCGACGAAGACGCGGCGCCACGGCGTGTTCCCTTTCCGCGGCCGCGGACGATCGTTCGGAATACAACCGCCGTGCCGCTGCGGCGGACATGGGGGCTTTCCGCCAGCCCGATCTGAACGGTGACGGCCGCCTGACCCACGAGGAAGCCCGCGCCGATGTCAATTTTTCGCCGCGCTTCAACGACATCGATATCAACCGCGATGGCATCGTCACGCACGGCGAGTTGCTGCGCTATCTCCAGCGCACCTGCGGGGTAAGCCCTGCGGCCTGATTCCCGCGCCCCAATACCCAGGTGAAGTCTGGTTGCGGGTTTCACTTTTCGGGCGGCGCGATGTTTGCTGCATTGCAGCATCATAGCAGAGGCCTCTTGAAATAATTCAAAGCGGCCCTATATCGATTTGCGTTGGCACTGTGCCAACATTGGTAAGTTTTTGTTCATCAAACCATTCGGTGAGGAGTGATTGGTATGAAAATCCGTCCGTTACATGACCGCATCATCGTCAAGCGGTTGGAAGAAGAGCGTAAGACCGCCTCCGGCATCGTCATTCCTGACACTGCGGCAGAAAAGCCCGACCAGGGAGAAGTGCTCGCAATCGGGAAAGGCAAAGTCACGGAGGATGGCAAAGTGCGCCCCCTCGATGTGAAGGTGGGGGACAAGATTCTGTTCGGAAAGTACTCCGGTCAGACCGTCAAAGTTCAAGGCGAAGAGCTGCTCGTGATGAAGGAAGAAGACGTCATGGGCGTGATCGAAGCCAAGTAATCCACGGAGGTAGTCAATCATGGCAGCAAAAGATGTCAAATTCCATGAATCAGCGCGTCATCGCATCGTCGCCGGCGTGAACGTCCTGGCCGACGCGGTCAAGGTGACCCTGGGGCCGAAGGGCCGCAATGTAGTGATCGAGCGGTCATTCGGAGCGCCCACCGTCACCAAGGACGGGGTATCGGTCGCCAAGGAAATCGAGCTCAAGGACAGGTTCGAGAACATGGGCGCGCAAATGGTGAAGGAAGTCGCGTCCAAGACTTCCGATGTGGCGGGCGACGGCACCACCACCGCGACGGTGCTGGCG
>JACQOJ010000030.1 GCA_016202605.1 Betaproteobacteria bacterium | reverse complement strand
GTGGCGAGCAGCACCGCTCTCGCCTGCACGAACGCGAACTCACCGGTGCGGATGTCGATCATCAGCACGCCCGCCAGCGCGTTGCCGCGCCGGTTCTTCACGAATTCGACGGCGCGGTGCTCCTCCAGCCGCCCGATCCCGCGCGCCCACACCTGCTCCGCGAGGCGGTTGATGATCTCGATTCCGGTGAGGTCGCCCTTGTGCACGGTGCGATCGAAGGTCTGCCCCGCGAACGCCTTCTGGTGAACGGTGCCGTCGGGATTGCGGTCGAAAAAACAGCCCAGCTCGTTTTCCAGCTCGTGTATGCGCTCGACCGCGACCGACACCAGCGTCCACGCGAGGTCCTGGTCCGGCAGCCACTTGCCGCCTTCGATCGTGTCCATGAAGTGGCGTTCGACGGAATCGCCCTGCGCCAGCGCGACGTTGTAGCCGCCCTGCACCATGCGCGTGCAGCCGCACTTGCCGAGCAGACCCTTCACGGCCACGGTGACGGAAAGAGCGGGGTTCGCCTGGTGCGCGTGCAGCGCGGCGAAAAGCCCCGCTCCGCCCGAGCCGAGAATGAGAATGTCCGTCTTGAGTCGTTTCATAAAGGCTCAGGCCACAGAGAACACAGAGGTCACAGAGAGAGAAACTTCAAGGATCCAGAAAGCCGTTTCTCTTCCGTCGCTTGATTTTCTCTGTGCTCTCTGTGGCTGGAGGTTTTCAGATTTTCACGCCCAATGAAGCGAGGGCAGCGGCACGTTTGTCGCGCGCAGACCGGTTCACCTGCGTATAGAGGCTGCCCCCGTGACTGTCCATGGACACCAGCAGCGGCCCGAAGCCCTTCACCCGGAACTTCCATAGTGACTCCGGGTTGAGATCGTCGAGATCGACGTCTTCAATCTGCTCCACCCAAGTCGTTTCGAGCGCGGCCGCGCCACCGACCACGGCCAGGTAGACGCCGCCGAGATCCCGGAACGCCTCGAGCGATCCCTGTCCGAGCCCGCCCTTGCCGATGGTAATGCGCACGCCGTATTGCTCCATCAGCGGCCGGGTGAAGCGCTCCATGCGCGCGCTCGTGGTGGTGCCGATGCAGATCGGCGCATAGCCGCTGGGTGCCGCCTGAGTCTCGCCTACCCACCTTACGTTCGGCGCGGTATGGATCACCGCATGGCCGCGCATGTCGAATTTCACCTTGCGGCCGCGGTCGAACATGTGGATGTAGGTCGCGTCGCGGATGCCGTAGAGCGTACCGTTGAGGGTGACGGTGTCGTTCACCCTCAGCTTGCGGATCTGCTCTTCCGTCACCGGCATGTTGAAATCATAATGGGCCATAGATAATCCGTGTATGGTGACTCGAAAGTCGTGAAATGGTGAGATCGTAAGAGAGGATCCACCTCCCGCTCTCTCGCCCTCACGCCCTCACCAACGTCGATACCTTCTCCTCTGCGTCCCTGGCGTCCTTTGCGGCTCAACTTTCAGAAGCCATACGTCAGCCCCGCAGGCGTGAAGGTCGCGCGCGCGCGGCGCGCCGAGTGGCACTGCATGTTCACCGCCACCGGATTCATCGTGATGTGGGTGGCCGCGGTCTCGACATGCACCGCGAACGCGGTCGAGTCGCCGCCCAGTCCCTGCGGACCGACGCCGAGCTGATTCACCGCCTGCGTCAATTCCGTCTCCAGCTTCGCGCCTTCGGGGTCGTCGCACTTCGAGCCCAGCGGGCGTGTCGCGGCGACCTTGGACAGATGCACGCAGAGATCCGCCGTGCCGCCCACGCCCACGCCGACGATGGTCGGCGGACAGGTCTTGCCGCCCGCGTCGAGCACGCAGTCGATCACGAAAGTCTTGATCGCGTCCACGCCGTCGGCGGGGACCGCCATCTTGAGCCAGGAATTGTTCTCCGAGCCCGATCCCTTCGGAATCATCTCGATCGAGAGCGTCTCTTCCTGCGCGGTGAAATCGATGTTGATCACGGGCACGGCGCGTCCGCAGGAGGTGTGCTGATTCACCCGCGTGACAGGGTGCACCACGGAGGAACGCAGGGGATGCTCGCGGGTGGCGCGCTCGCAACCCTTGATCACCGCCTGCTTGAGCCGGTAACCGTCGACATCAACGCCGGCCCCGATGACGACGGTGTAGATCGGGATGCCCGTATCCTGGCACAGCAGGTTGTTCATGTCCTCGGCAACCTTGATGTTCTTGATCATGGTGCCGAGGATGGCCTTGCCGGTCGCGTCGGTTTCGCTGCGGTCCAGCCGCTCGAAACCCTGCTTGATGTCGGGCGGCAAAATCTTGAGCGCACGGATGTAGAGCTCCCTGCACGCCTCCTCCACCTGGTTGAGATCGACTTTCATATCATTGCACCCTACCTGCGCGGTCCGGCGCGAGATGACCAAACCCAGCGGTGCCGGGACCAAACATCAAAATCCACGGTCCCCCGGTTGACCGGTACGACCCGCGTTGCGACCTGTCAGTTCACCGCGAGCTTGCGCTCGCGAACGACCTTCGCCCACCGTGCCGATTCCTCTTTCATGGCGTTGGCGAACTCGACCGGGGTGTTTCCCACCGGGACCATGCCCAGATCCCCGAAGCGTTTCCTGATGTCGGCGCTCTGCAGCGCCTTCACCGTATCGGCATGAATCCTGTTGATGACGGGTTTCGGCGTGCCGGTCGGTGCAACCAGTCCGAACCAGCCCAGGTTCTCGAATCCCGGCAAGCTTTCCGCCACGGCCGGCACGTCGGGCACCTGCGGAGCCCGCTGCTTGCTCGTCACGCCGAGCGCGCGCAGCTTCCCTTGCTTGACGAAGCCGATGGCGGCCGACAGATTGGGCGTCAGGAAGTTGATCTGCCCCGCGACGAGGTCGATGAGCGCGGGACCTTCGCCCTTGTACGGCACGTGAATAACATTGATGCCCGCGGAGTAGGCGAAATTCTCCGCGGCGAGATGGGTTTGGGTGCCAAAGCCGGCTGAGCCGAAGTTGATGCTCCCGGGCTTTGCCTTGGCCATGGCGATAAGATCCCTCACGCTCTTTGCCGCAAAACTCGGATTCACTGCAATGATCTGTGGTCCGCTCGCAACGTTCGTGATCGCCAGAAAGTCCTTCTCGGCGTTGAACGGCAGCTTTTTGTACATGTGCTGGTTCGCGGTCACCACCGAACCCGAGGGCATGAACAGCGTATAACCGTCGGGCGTCGCTTTCGCCGCCAGGTCGGCTCCGATATTGCCGCCCGCGCCCGCGCGGTTGTCCACCACGATGGTCTGACCCCAGGCCTCGGTCAGCTTCTGCGCGAGTATGCGCGTCACGATGTCGGTCGCGCCGCCCGGCGCGAACGGCACGATGATTCGCACCGGCTTGGTGGGGTAGTTCTGTGCCCCTGCCGCGGCAGCCAGCAGCAGCGCGCCTGCACCGACCATCCACTTCGCAATCCGCATGATTTCCTCCTAAGTGCTCGTTCTAATAAAAAGCATTTCGGAAGCGCTCACCATACCGCAAGATCACCTCTCGCAGCAAGGCGCGCCGCTCACAATCCCATCGCCTCGACTGCGAGCCTGCGCAGCTCGCGCTTGAGCCGCTCGCGCACCGCCCGATACACCGGGCGCCTGATCACGTTCGCGACTTCGTAGGGGTCTTGCTCCAGGTCATAGAGTTCGTCCAGTTCGCCGTCGCGACCGCGGTTCACCCAGCGGATGTATTTGTAGCGGTCGGTACGCACCGCCTTGTAGGTCATCCCCACAAGCCACGGCATCGCGTTTTCGGCCCAGTATTCGACGAGGAAAGACCTGCGCCACCCCGCCCGCTTGCCGGCCAGTAGCGGCAGCAGCGAGCGCCCCTGGACCTGCGGCCCCGGCCTGCCGCCGGCAAGCTCGATCAACGTCGGCGCGATGTCCTGGCAGATCACGAGGTTCCGGTAGCGGACGCCCGCCTTGATTTTCTTTGGATAGCGCGCGATGAACGGCGTGCGGATGCCCTCCTCGTACGCGAAACGGCGCTCGGGGCCCAGCCCGTGCTCGCCGAAGAAATAGCCGTTGTCGCCGAGGAACAGAATGAACGTGTTATCGAGCTGGCGGGTGCGCTCAAGCGCGTCAAAAAGCATGCCCACGCCTTCGTCCACGGCAGCCATCATGCGCGCGCGCAGGCGGATTTCCTCCTGCTCGCCCGAGTGAATGGCATCCAGCAGCGCTCTGGATTTCTCGCTCTTCTTCAGCTCGAAAGCCTCGGCCCAGGCGGGCTTAATCCTGATGACTTCTTCCGGAGTCATCATGTTGGGTTTCTTCGGAAACACGCTGTCGCGGTAGAGATCCTTGTGCCGCCCGGCGACGCGATAGCCGTCCATGCTGAACGTGCCGTCGGCCGCCTGCTCGGCGTCCGGATGCACCGCCTTGTGCGCGAAAAAGAGCGCCCACGGCTTCTCGTGCTTGCGGGCGACGAAATCCACAGCCATCTCGTTCATGATGTCGGTGATGTACCCGCTGCGCTGCACGTAGCGCCCGTTTTCGTTGAGCCTGGGATCGTTGAGCCGGCCGTGACCATCGTAAGCCACCCAGAAGTCATAGCCGGGGCGCGGCTCGCCGTCGTTTCCCATGTGCCACTTGCCGATGTGCGCCGTCTCGTAGCCCAGCCGTTTCAGTTCGAGGTGATAGTTCGGCAGGCGGTGGCTGGCCGCATCGCGTGCCACTTTGTCGATGATGCCGTGGCGGCTCGCGTACTGGCCGGTGAGGATCGAGGCGCGGTTTGGAGAGCAGATCGGCGTCGTATGGAACGCGCGCTCGAATGTTGCACCCTCGCACGCGATGCGATCGATGTGCGGTGTCTTCATGTACGGATGGCCGCCCGCGCCGAACTCGTCGAACCGCAGGTCGTCGATCAGGATCACGAGAAGATTGGGTTTTCGTGCCACGTTGTCTCCTCTTCCAGAACCTTCACTGCCGCGATCCCGCCAAGGCCCACCACCCGCAAGACCGGCGCACGTTCAAACCACGTTGAGCAGGAATACGAGCCCGATCGCAAGGCTCGCCCCGGCCGCCATCGCGAGCAGGCTCTTCTGCCAGCTGCGCCAGGCCAGAAACTCCAGAAGCAGCAACCGTATTCCACCCGCCAGATGCGCGGCGAGCAGAAAAATCAGCAATGTCTCGCCGGCCTTGACGAGCGGCTGTTCCGTCCAGCGCAGAAAACCGTCCAGCCGCGCTGCGTCCTGCAATGCCTGACCGAGCACCCAGAAATGCACCGGCAGGAACAGCGTGAGCAAAACGCCGGAGACGCGGTGCAGGAGAAACGCCCAATAAGCGGGATGATTGCGGGCTCGAAAATCGTTCCTGGTCACGGATTGTCGCCTGCCAATCTCGCAGCGGCCGCCGCTAGGCACCGAACACCGCGTATACCGCGCGCGAACCCCACGTCAAAAGCGTGAGGGCCACCGCGAACATCGCCACGTCGAGACCGCGACCGCGCCAGCCGAACGTTTCGGACAGAATGCTGCGCAGGCCGATCGGCGCGTGTACGGTCACGGCCGCAACGAACACGGCGTAAAACGCCGCCCATGACGGATTGCCGCGCGTGCGCCCGAGGATCTCCGCCGCGTCAAGCCCGTTGCGCACGGCGTAGACGATCGTGGCCAGATGAACGATGACGCACAACGCGAGCACGGCGGCGCTGACGCGCTGCGCGCCCCACAGCAGTACTTGCGTGCGGATGTTCACGAACGCGCTCCGCATCTTGCGAACGATGAACTGCCGGGCAGGGTCATCGCAACACCGTTGTTCATCGATCCGTGTTCCCCGTTCATCATTGTCATAGTTCCCCCTTGAGCGCCGCCGCGAGCGCCGCGCGCTTCAATCCGGCGATGGCGGCGGTCGGCGATAATTGCTTGGGACAGCGCTCGGTGCATCCCATCTGCGTGTGACAGGCATGGCAGCCGGCGTCGCCCGCCACCGCCTCGAGACGCGCCCGCCGGTCGACGTCGCGCACGTCGTTGCATAAGGTCCACGCGCGGTTCAGCGCCGCGGGTCCCAGATAATCCGGGTTCCAGGAAACGACATCGCACGAGCTGTAGCATACGCCGCAGCCGATACATTCGATCGCTTCGTCGACCAGTTTTCTTCGAGGCGAATCCGGCTTCACCCGGGCGAAGTCATCCTTCCGCGTCGTGTCGCCGCGGAAGCGCCCGCGCGCAGCGGCCCACTTGTCGAAGAACGCGCTCATGTCGGTGACGAGGTCCTTCACCGTCGGCAGATTGGCGAGCGGGGCGAGCTCCAGCCGGTCATCGACCGCAACCCTGGAGACGTGGGTGCGGCAGGTCCATCGCGCTTTGCCGTTCACTGTCATCGCGCACGAACCGCACATGCCCACGCGACAGGCGAAACGGTACGACAGCGTCGGGTCGAGACTGCGCTGAATATAGGTCACCACGTCGAGCACGGTCTGGCTCGCGAGCCGCGGAACTTCAAACTCCTGGAAATGCCCCGACTCCCCACCCCTCCACACTGCCACCTTCAGGGCCGTCACTGCCGACTCCCGCAAACGATGAACGATGAGCGATGAACGAAAACACCGTTCCGCGTGCCGCGTTCATCGCCCCGCATTGCCGTCAGGCGCTCTCGTAGAGCCGGGTCATCACGAACTCGCGATGGCCGAGCGCCTCCGCCGCGGTGAGCCGGCCGTTGCAGGTCCTCAACATCACCTCCAGCAGTTCGTCGCCCGTCTGGTCGAGGTTCTTCTGCCGCTGCAGCAAGCCCGAGCAGTCGTAATCGACGTGCTCCGACATGGTGCGCGCCGTACGCGGATTCGCCGTGAGCTTTATCACCGGGAGGATGGGATTGCCGATGACGTTGCCCTGGCCGGTCGGGAAGAGATGCACCACAAAGCCCGCCGCCGCCAACAAGGTCACCATCTCCGCCGCGGCCGAAGACGAATCCATGAACCACAGCCCCGGGCCGGTGGGCGTCTCGGCCTTGTCGATTACGCCGATCACCTTGCATTTCTTGCCGATCTTCTGGATGTTGCCGAGCGCCTTCTCTTCGATCGTGGTGAGCCCGCCCGCGATGTTGCCCTTGGTCGGCTGTGAGTCCGACAGATCGTCGACCTTGTGCCGCTCGATCACTTCCTGGTAGCGATTGAACATGAACATGAACTTCTCACGTACCGCGGGAGTCGCGCAGCGGTCGGCGACGATCTGCTCGCCTCCGGTGATCTCGGTGGTCTCGCCGAAGCACATGGTAACGCCGAACGGCTCGAGCTTGTCGAAGGCGCTGCCCACCGTCGGATTGGAACCGCAGCCCGACGTCGTATCGGACTCGCCGCACTTGGTGGAAACCCACAGGTCGCCGATCGGGCACGGCTCGCGCTGCAGCTCGGAGGCCCATTGCACGTATTCCTTGGCAACCTTGGAAGCACGCAGGATGGTGTCGTGGTCGCCGTGCAGTTCGATGCCGAATCCGGTGACCGGCTTGCCGGTTTTGGCGATGCCGTCGACGACGCGTTTGGCCCAGCTCTCCTCGATGCAGATCACCACGACGGCGGCGACATTGGGATTCGAGCCCGCGCCGATCAGCGTGCGGAAGTGGAGATCCAGGTCGGCGCCGAACTGGAGCCTCCCGTAGGGATGCGGGATCGCCAGCGTGCCCTTGACGTTGTTGGCGACCGCCTCGGCCGCGGCGTTCGACAGATCGTCCACCGGCAGGATGATGACGTGGTTGCGCACCCCGACGCGGCCGTTCTCGCGGCGGTAACCCCAGAAGGTAGTCTTGCTATTGATCATTGCTCGGTCCTCGTGAAGTGTGAAACCTGAAATGTGAAACGTCCGTGAACGGGGTCACGCCGCGCGTTTTGCCCCGCGCTCTTCACGTCTCGCCTACCAGCGCTTGGTCTTGATGTTGTGCACATGCGCGTGCTCGCCAATCCTGATGTCGGACACCGCCCGCCCGACGTCGAACCCGTACTTGATCACCGTGTCGCCCGCCTTGATCTCCTTGGTGGCGACCTTGTGCCCGATCGGGATGTCGTTGACCGCCTTGACCTTGATGGTCGAGTCGTCTTCCATCACCCAGCCGATCAACTCCTGACCCGCCTTGATGCCCTCGATCACGGCAACGCCCACCGTGTCTTTCTTGTCGTGAACCAGAATATGAATCATGTCGCCTCCTTGCTGCTGTTTTCAACGCGGAAAGGGAAAGCCCTGGCTGCCGCCGGTCCCATCGATCGCATCCTACCCGCGAAGCAGGGTGAAGTCAACTATATGACCTATATGAATTTCGCGGCGCCGGTGCTACAATGGCTGCGGATTCCAGACCGGCTCACGGATCAGCGATGACCAATACGCTTGCCGCAGGCAACCTCACTTTCAACCCGCTCTACAAGGAAGTCAAGATTCGCATCACGCGCAGCCTCGCGGCGGGCGAATGGAAACCGGGCGCTGCGATCCCGAGCGAGCCGCGGCTCGCCGAGCAGTTCAATGTATCGATCGGCACCGTGCGCAAGGCGATCGACGAACTGGTGGCCGAAAAGATCCTTTTGCGACAGCAGGGACGCGGCACCTTTGTTGCGACGCACACCGAAGACCGCACGCTGTTTTACTTCTTTCACATCGTCGGCAAGGACGGCAGCAAGGAACTCCCCGTCACCGAAATGCTGTCCTTTCGGCGGGACAAGGCGGGCAGCGAGGATATGGCGCGGCTGCAGATCCCGCGCGGGGCGAAGACACTGCGCATCCGGAATCTGTTGAAGCTCGGGGGGAAGCCGGTGATTTGCGATGACATCGTGGTACCGGCAGCGATGTTCCCCGGTCTCGATGAAGAGACCTTTGCCCGGCGCGAGGGAACGATCTACGGACTGTACCAGGCGCGTTACGGCATCAATGTGATTCGCATCAGCGAGCGGCTATCCGCGGCCAAGCCGCCGGCGCGAATCGCCGGTTTGCTGGGCATGCAGCCCGGCAAACCGGCGCTCATGATAAAACGCGTGGCCTACACCTACAATTACATGCCGGTCGAATACCGCGTGAGCTGGGTCAACAGCGGGAACCATGAGTACCTGAGCGACCTTTGGAAGAGCGCGCCGGCGTAGCCTTGCAAGCGACCGTCACTCTTCCGCTATGGCTGTACGTCATCGGCCTGTAGTTTCTTGAGTTCGCGGCGCGCGATTTCCAGCTGGGCGATGTCCTTCGCGTTCTTCAGCACCCACTCGAACTGCGCGCGCGCGTCCCGCCGGTAACCGGCGCGCGCCAGATTGAGGGCGGCCGCGAGACGCGCCTGCAGCGCGTGCGCATCCGGGATCTTGCCCTCGGCGAGCAGCGCGGAGCGCACGTAAAATTCCGCCGCCACCGGGAACCGCCCCGTGACTTCGTTGATGCGGGCGAGTCCGGACAGCACATGACGCCGCGCCGCTCCGTCAACCAGCGGCAGCAATGCGGTGAACAACCCGTCCGCGAGGTCGAGATGACCCATGTCGAGAAGCTCCTGCACCAGCGCTACGCTGCGTTGGGAGAATTCCAGCGGCGGCGCCTTCTTGCCGGTCATCGCCTGCCGGATTGCAGCAGCTGCGGCATCGGCCCGGCCGGCGCGCAGCGCGACGCTCGCCACGCGCAGGTGCCATTCCTCGACGTTCGCATCAGCCGGCGGGTTCACTCCCCGCCAGAAATGCAGGGCGAGGGCCGGCACGTCACGGCGTTCCGCGATTGCGCCCAGCTGGCGGCGTGTTCGCGTGTCGACTGACGCGATGTCCAGCGGACCATCGTTGAACAGCCGCAGCGCGGCGCGTTCCAGTCCGCTCGCCTGCAACGAGCTGACGAGCTGCGCCTGCATGCCGTTTCGCATGTCCGCTGTCTTTCCGCGCAGCGCGAGATACGCGAACAGCGCGCGCGCCAGGGGCGCGTTGAGCGCGAGCTGTTTTCCCGCGAAATCCGCCCAGCCGCGGTCGTCGCCCGTCAGCAAACGGCCCTGACCGGCGGCCTCCTGCGCCGCGCCCAGATATGCCTGCCACAAATCGCGCGCCTCGGCCGCCGTCCGCTGTATGGTCTTCCCGCCATCGAGGTGAAGAAGCTGCTCGAGAGCTTCAACGTGGGCCGCGCGATCGCCCAGTTGCGGGGCCGCGTGCGCGAGTACTCGCCAGTAACCCGGGCTGCGACTCTCTCGGAGCAGTGCGCGCGCCTGTTCGGACGCAGCCTGCGCGCTCGTCAGATTGGCCCGGAGCCGCAACAGCAGCTTCAGCGGCCCATCATCATCCAGTCCCGCGAGCCAGTTCACCGCTTCCCCTGCCATGCCGAGCCCGAGCAAGCCTTCCACGAATCGCGTAGCGGTTTGTCGGTCAAGCGGCCGGTAATCCTGGTCGAAACGCAGCATGCTGCGGAAGGCTTCGTCTCCTTTCATCTCCGCGACATAGCTCTCGATCACCAGCAGGCGGATGACACGGACTTCTTCGGCAGAGGGACCGAGTTGCCACAGCATGCGCGCGGCGTACTGTCTTGCGGTGGTTCCTTGATCTGCCGCCACCGCCGCGCGCGTCGCCAGCATCAGGGCTTCACGCATCTGCGGTGCCGGCATCGTGGGGGGTAGAGCGCTGACGCGCAACAGCAGGTCCGGATGCCGATCGAGTTGCGCCAGCGAGTTGAGCCGAAGCGCTTCCCATTCCGCCCAGCGCGGCGCGGCCGGATCGCGCGGCTGGGACCGCTCGATGTGGTTCAACGCGAGCTGTGGCGCGCCGGAGGCCGCGAGGCGGCGCGCAGTTTCAAGTCCGTCCTCCGGCTCAGCGGCCAGCCCGAACGACGCGCAGAACGCCAAAAGGAACCACGATATGCCGCGGCGCATGCGGTTATCCTAGCCTTCGACGCAATGACTCCATCCGTGAAAAAAGGCGGCCCACGCCGCCTTTTCCCCGCATCCGCCGCGACGCGAATTACTCTCGAGACTCGGTCGCTTCCGCAATCTCTGTGCCACCGGACAGTTTTTCCTTGATCCGCGCGGCCTTGCCGGAACGCTGCCGCAGGTAATAGAGCTTGGAGCGGCCGACGTCGCCGCGGCGCTTCACCTCGATGCTCGCGATCAGCGGTGAGTGAGTCTGGAATGTCCGCTCCACGCCTTCTCCGGACGAAATCTTGCGCACGATGAACGACGAGTTGAGGCCCCGGTTGCGCTTGGCGATCACCACCCCCTCGTAGGCCTGGACGCGTTTGCGGTCGCCTTCCACCACGTTGACGTTCACCACCACGGTGTCGCCGGCGGCAAATTCCGGAATATTCCTTCCGAGCCGCGTGATCTCTTCCTGCTCGAGCTGTTTGATGATGTCCATGTCGATGCTCCTTACGCCTCGTTCTTGAATTCTTCCAGCAGCGCGCGTTCCACACCGGAAAGCGCGCGCTTTTCCAACAGATCCGGCCGGCGTTGCCAGGTTCGCCCCAGCGCCTGTTTCAGGCGCCAGCGGCCGATCTCGGCATGGTTGCCCGAGAGCAGCACCTGCGGGACCGCCTCGCCATCGTATACTTCCGGCCGCGTGTAATGCGGGCAGTCGAGCAAGCCGTTGACAAACGAATCCTGACTCGCCGACTCGGCGTCGCCGAGCACGCCCGGCAACTGGCGTACGATGCAGTCCATGACCACCATCGCTCCGAGTTCCCCGCCGGAGAGCACGTAATCGCCGATCGACAGCTCATCGTCGATGCTGCCCCCGAGCAGCCTTTCGTCCACGCCCTCATAGCGTCCGGCCACCAGCACAAGCCCGTTTTCCCGCGCCAGCTCCACAACCCACTCGTGCCGCAGTAACCGGCCCTGAGGCGACAGATAAATCACCCGCGGCCGCTTCACGCCACAGCTCCTTTGCCGCTGCCGCGCCGCCGCGATCGCCTTGGCCAGGGGCTCGACCATCATCACCATCCCCGGCCCGCCGCCATAGGGGCGGTCGTCCACGGTCCGATAGCTGTTGGCTGCGAAATCACGCGGGTTCCACAGCACCAGCTGATAGAGACCCTTGTCGCGCGCGCGCGCCGTCACGCCCCACTCGGTGACCGCGCCGAACATGGCTGGAAACAACGTGACGACGTCAAACTGAAGCATCAGTAGTCTGCGCTCCAATCCACGCTGATCACGCCCCCGGTGAGATCAACCTGCCGGATCACTTCCGCGATGAACGGTATCAGCCGCTCGCGTTCACCCCGCACCACCAGAACCTCGTTCGCGCCGGTCGCAAGAATTCGGGCAACCCGGCCGAATTCCTGCTGCCCGGCGTTTACCACTTTCAGGCCGATCAGATCGGCCCAGTA
Organism: Betaproteobacteria bacterium; assembly: GCA_016202605.1. Taxonomy (GTDB): domain Bacteria; phylum Pseudomonadota; class Gammaproteobacteria; order Burkholderiales; family SG8-41; genus DSOT01. Next base: position 38,149 of record JACQOJ010000030.1, on the reverse strand, counting down.
AAATTCGTTCGCGCCGGTTTTCGGCAACGCCTCACGCGTGACGGCAACGTGTTTCCCGCGAAGGAGCACCGCGGCGTCGCGGTCATCACAGCCCGCGAGTTTCACCGCGACCGCGCGTCCCTGGATCCTCGACCCCGTCACGGGATACTCGCGCCAGTCCTTGCCGTTACCGACCCACCAGGTTCTATAAGCCAGAAGATTCGCGACCCTTGCGGTAAAAGGCCGGACCTTGATCCAGCCCTTGACGCCAAACGGGGCGGAAACGCGCCCCATCATCACCAGTTTCTCAGGCGGCCTGCTGCTCACCAGACTGTTTGACGAGCCGCGCGGCGGTGTCAGAGAGCCTGGCCCCTTTGGCTCGCCAGTGCGCGAGGCGCTCCTTGTCGATGCGCAGCGTCTCCCGGCCTTCCGGAGCGGTGGGATTGTAGAAACCGATGCGTTCGATGAAGCGGCCATCACGCGCGCGGCGCGAATCCGCCACGACCAGATTGTAAAACGGGCGTTTCTTGGCGCCGCTGCGTGCCAGACGAATGACTACCATGGCTTATCCTGCGGATCCGAAATCGGAAAGGGCGTGATTTTACGCCAGTTTTTGCCCTCAGCGCAAGGAAAAGCACGAGGCGTGCGCGCATCCAGCACCCCCGTTGTGCGGCGGCTCCCCGGCACCCATACCGACGCCATAACATCTTGATTTCTTGTTGCGAACGCCTATTCGGCGCAAAATGTCACCCGTTCGCCGAGAATCGGCCATGGACACAAAGACAATGCAGCGCTACCAGGAGATCGAGAACGCGCTCGCCGAGCGCTTCGGCACGCCATTTACGGCAGGCCCCGGCCTGCCCGGACTGAATGAACTGACACGGCTCGCCTGCCACCGGTCCCATCGCAAATACGCGCAGCAGGAGATCGCGCCCGCGTTGCTCCGGCTGCTGCTTGGATGCGCTTTCTCCGCGCCATCGAAATCCGATTTGCAGCAGGCGGACGTCATCCACGTCGCCGACCGTGCCAGGGTGAAATCGATCGTCGATCTGATCCCCGATATGCCTTGGATCATCGACGCGCCGGTTTTTCTGATGTTCTGCGGCAACAACCGCCGCATTCGGGAAATCGGTGAGTGGCGCGGCAAGCCTTTCGCCAACGACCATCTCGATCACTTCATGAACGCCGCAGTCGATGCCGGCATCGTGATGATGAATTTCATTCGCGCCGCGGAAGCCGTCGGCCTCGGTGCCTGCCCGATCAGCGCCGTTCGCAATCGACCGCACGAAGTAAGCCGGTTGCTCGAACTTCCCGATTGCGTTTTCCCGGTCGCGGGACTATGCGTGGGCTACCCGGCGGAAGCAGGCCGCATCAGCGCGCGCCTGCCGCTGGAAGTGACGGTACACGTGAACCGCTATGATGAGACCTGCCTGAAGGAACAAATCGACGCCTACGACCGCCGCCGCCACGAATTGCAGCCCTATCGCCGGCAGCGCAACGCCGAACGTTTCGGGAAAGCCGATTTCTACGGCTGGTCGGAAGACAAGGCGCGCCAGTATGCCGTGCCCGAGCGCGCGGACTTCGGCGCCTTTATCCGGCAGAAGGGCTTCAGCCTTAAATAGCAACAAACGGTCTTCGGCTGTTGCGGCAGACCCTGCGAACCGTCACAAGGCGTTGCAGCCCGTAATTGACCGACGGCAACGAACTGCGCCACTGTTCCAACCGCAGAATCACGGACGCGATGAAGCTGATTCGGGCCATATTGCTTGGCAGCGGCGTGCTCGTCATAGTGCTTGGCGGCGTGCTCGCGATGCTGTTTGGCCGCGGCCTGCTCCACACACAGGATGACGCCGCCCCCACGCCAGAGCAGGTATTCACGCGCGCGTCACAAAGCGTAGTCATGGTCTACGCAGCCGATCCCTCCCGGAAGATCGTGGGCCGGGGAAGCGGCGTTTTTTTGGACAAGGATCTACTCGTCACCAATTGCCACGTCATCGCGCGTGGCACGATAATCCGCGTCGGCCACAGGCGACAGCACTGGACCGGCCGGCTGATGGGGTACGACGTCGATACGGACCTGTGTGTAATCGCCGCGCAGGGATTGGATGTCGCACCGGCGCCTGCCGGCGACACCAAAACTCTGCAGGTCGGTCAACGGGTCTATGCCCTGGGAACGCCCGAAGGCTTCGAGCTTACCTTCAGCGAGGGGTTGATCTCCGGCCTGCGGGATGCGGGCGAGCGCCAGTACATCCAGACCACCGCGCCCATTTCCGAAGGATCGAGCGGCGGGGGGCTTTTTGATAATCACGGACGATTGATTGGAATCACGTCGTTCGTTTTCTCCGCCGGGCAGAATCTCAATTTTGCGGCCCCGGCGGACTGGGCATTTGATCTGGCGAAGAAGGTTTCGCGCGCCGGGAATGAAGCGCCAGCCCACCCAGTCGAGCTGCCACCGGGCTACGCCAAGCAGTGGCGCCACCCCGTCTTGAAATAGTTTCCCGGGACTGTTGCCTTTGAACTCCAGCCCGCGGCGACGCCTGACGTGCTAACGCATGCCGGGGAACATGCCCTTCATCGACCGCACCATCCTGGCCATTCCCCCCTTCGCCATCATCTTCATCATTTTCTGGGTCTGCTCGAACTGGTTGAGCAGCCGGTTTACCTCCTGCACCGTGACGCCGGCACCCGCAGCGATGCGGCGCTTCCGCGAGGCTTTGATCATCTCCGGCCTGGCGCGTTCCTGCGGAGTCATCGAATTGATGATTCCCTCGATCCTGCCGATGACCTTGTCATCCATCTGCGGCGCGCCCTGGGCCATCTGCGCGAGATTGCCCGGCAGCTTGTCAGCCAGCGCAGCAAGCCCCCCCATCTTCTTCATCTGCGCGATCTGCTGCTTGAAATCCTCGAGATCGAAGCCCTTCCCCGATTTGACTTTCTTCGCGAGTTTCTCCGCTGCGCCGCGATCGACGCCTTTCTGCACTTCCTCGATCAGCGACAGGACGTCGCCCATGCCAAGAATGCGCGAGGCCATGCGGTCGGGGTAAAACGCTTCCAGGCCGTTGAGCTTTTCGCCGACGCCCGCGAACTTGATCGGCTTGCCGGTGACGTGGCGGACCGAGAGCGCCGCACCTCCGCGGGCATCGCCATCGAGCTTGGTGAGGATGATGCCGGTGAGCGGCAGCGCATCGGCAAACGCCTTGGCGGTGTTCACCGCGTCCTGCCCCTGCATCGCGTCAACCACGAACAGCGTCTCGATCGGATTGAGCGCCTCGTGCAGCTCGCGGATTTCGCGCATCATCGCATCGTCGATCGCAAGTCTGCCGGCCGTATCCACGATGAGCACGTCGTGGTAATGCCGGCGCGCGAAGTCGAGCGCGCCGAGCGCGATGTCCGCCGGCTTGTCGCCGACGGATGCCGGAAAGAAATCCGCTTCGACCTGGCCGGCGAGCGCCTTCAGTTGCTCGATCGCGGCGGGTCGATATACGTCGCAACTCGCGAGCAGCACTTTCTTGCGTTGCTCCTCCTTCAGCCACTTCGCCAGCTTGCCGCTGGTGGTCGTCTTGCCCGAACCCTGCAGTCCTGCCATGAGTACCACGGCCGGCGGCTGCGTCGCGAGATTGAGCGCGTCGTTGCGCTCTCCCATGACGTGAACGAGTTCGCGGTGCACGACGCCCACCACCGCCTGTCCTGGAGTGAGGCTCCCCGCCACCTCCTGCCCGAGCGCCCGATCGCGTACGCGGCTGATGAATTCCCTGACCACCGGCAGCGCGACGTCGGCCTCCAGCAACGCCATGCGCACTTCCCGCAGGGCGTCGTGGATATTGCCTTCGGTGATGCGCGCCTCCCCACGCAGCGTCTTCATGACGCGCGAAAGGCGCTGGGTCAGGTTGTCGAACATGCGACAGGGATAAGGTAAACTTCCGGAATGTCGGGAATTTTACCCCATCTGATCAACGCCCTGCTTTACGCCGCCCTGGCATACCATTTCTGGAGAACACGCTGGGCGCACGCTCCGCACGCGGAACCCGCGGCATCGTTGCCCGGCGCCGTCGAGCATTACCTGGTGCTCGTTCCGCTGGGTTTGCATACCACCTTGCTGACGCAGTCGGTTTTCGCCGGGGGTGGACTGAATCTCGGCGTCGGCAACGCGATTTCGGCGATTCTCTGGCTTACCGTCCTGATCTACTGGCTCGGCAATTTTTTCTACAAGCTTGAAGGCCTGCAGTCGCTGGTGATGCCCGTGGCGGCGGTCGCGTCGCTTCTGCCCGCGGTGTTCCCGTCGCTGAAACCGGTGCCCAACACGGAATTCGCGGTTTTCAGGTTTCATCTTCTGATCTCGCTGCTCGCCTACAGCCTGTTCACGATCGCTTCGCTGCACGTGCTGTTGATGGCATTGCTGGAGCGCCGCTTGCACGACGGCGCGCTGCCGCAGATGCTGGAGCGGCTGCCGCCGCTGCTCGCGATGGAAACGCTGCTGTTTCGCATCATCTGGGCCGGGTTCATCCTGCTGACGCTGACGCTTGCGAGCGGTATCGTTTTCTCCGAGGAGCTGTTCGGCAGGGCGGCAAAGCTCAACCACAAGACCGTGTTCGGCGTGCTGTCGTGGATCATCTTCGCCGCGCTGCTTGCGGGCAGGCATGTCTACGGCTGGCGCGGCCGCGTCGCGGTGCGCTGGACGCTCGCCGGCTTTCTGACGCTGGTGCTCGCGTACATCGGCAGCAAGTTTGTGCTGGAAGTGATTCTCGGCAAGACCTAGGCCAGGGCGGGATTCCGCAGGAGGCCGCTGCCCGCCGGCTTCGCCAATCATCGATTCCCGATCCCCCTTGCCGGATCCGGTTTCTTGACAACGCCCGCCCTGCTGTCGATACTCGATTTCTTCCCACTACCAGACGGTTTTCACCGTGGACGCCATTTCCGTATCGACGCTGTTCGCGGCGTTGTTCGTTCTCCTGATCGTTTCGGCGTTTTTTTCGATTTCCGAAACCAGCATGATGGCGCTCAACCGCTACCGGTTGAAGCATCTGACGCAGGGCGGGCACCGGGGCGCGCGCCTTGCTTCGGACCTGCTCGCAAGGACCGACAAGTTCCTCGGCGTGGTCCTGCTCGGCAATAACGTGATCAACGCCGCGTCCGCGCTTCTCGTCGGGGAAATCGCGCGCCGTTATCTCGGCGACAGCGAATTCGCGCTGCTGATCGCGACCGCCGCGGCCGCATTCGCGATCCTGGTTTTCAGTGAAATTACGCCGAAGGTGATCGGAGCGGCTTACCCGGAACGAATCGCGTTGCCCTCGAGCTACGTGCTGACCTCCTTGCTCAAATTCCCCCTGACACGGTGGATTCTGTGGTTCGTCAATCTGTTCGTGCAGGCCCTTCTGCGGCTGTTGTGGATCAAGCCGCCGAGCGGCTCGGGCGAGCACAAGCTCTCGGTCGAAGAGTTGCGCACCCTCGTGCTGGAGGCCGGTTACATCCCGCACAAGCACCAGAGCATCCTGCTCAACCTCTTCGACCTCGAAGCCATCACCGTGAATGACGTCATGGTGCCACGCAGCCAGATTGAAGCGATCGACCTCGACGCGCCGCTCGACGACATCATGCACCAGATCTCCACCGCATATCACCGCCGCCTGCTGGTCTACAGAGGCCAGCCCGATGAAGTCGTGGGCACGCTGCGGGTGAGAAACGCGCTCAACGTCATGCAGCGGGACGGAATGACAAAGGACCGGCTGCGCGAAATGGTCCGTGAGCCCTATTTCGTGCCCACGGGTACGCCCCTGTTCTCCCAGTTGCAGAATTTCCAGGAGCACCAGGACCGCGTGAGCCTGGTGGTGGATGAGTACGGGGAATTGATGGGCCTCGTCACCCTGGAGGACATCCTCGAGGAAATCATCGGCGAATTCACGACCCAGTCGCCGCTGCAGGCGAGGGGCTTTGCGAAGCAGGAGGACGGCAGCTACCTGGTCGAGGGCAGCGCACTGTTGAGGGAACTCAACCGAAAACTCGGGTGCCGCTTCCCGCTCGACGGCCCCAAGACGTTGAACGGCCTTATCCTCGAGCACCTGCGCGATATCCCCGAACCCAACACGAGTCTCAAGATTGGCGATCACCATCTGGAAATCGTGCAGACACAGGACCGGATCGTTAAGGCCGTGCGTTTGTTTTCGACGGGCGAGCGGGATTCGGGTGCGACGGAAGCATGAATCCGTGGCAAATCAGGAGTCCCTGACACAACGAAACGCATGCGTTTCATCATGCTGGGGCACCAAAGCTTTACAAAGCTGCCGAAGACGTGCATCATTTTATCAATAAATACCGCTAACCCGTTGGTTAGATGTATTAATTGGGGGATTTGCCATGGCAACAGCGGCTGCGGCAGCAAAAAAGCCTGAGATCAAGGAATTCAATTTCACCTGGGTCGGCCAGGACAGATCCGGCAAGACTGTGCGGGGCGAGATGCGCGCAAGCGGCGAAGCCCAGGTTAACGCGACGCTGCGTCGGCAAGGCATCAAGGTCGTCGAGGTCAAGAAACAGCGGCTGAGCGGAGGCAGCAGGATCACCGACAAAGACATCACGCTGTTCACGCGCCAGCTGGCGACCATGATGAAATCCGGCGTGCCGTTGCTACAGTCTTTCGACATCGTGAGCAAGGGTCACAGCAATCCGGCGGTCTCGCGTCTGCTGCTCGATATCAAGACCGAGGTCGAAACGGGGTCGAGCCTCAAGCAGGCCTTCGAGAAGCATCCGCTTTATTTCGACGCCTTGTTCTGCAACCTCGTCGGCGCCGGGGAGGCGGCGGGTATTCTCGACAGCCTGCTCGACCGGCTCGCGACTTACAAGGAAAAAATTCTCGCCATCAAGAGCAAGATCAAATCCGCGTTGTTTTACCCGGTCGCGATCATCGTCGTCGCTTTTGTGATCACCGCGGTTATCATGATCTTCGTGATTCCGGCATTCAAGGAGGTGTTCAAGAGTTTCGGCGCCGATCTTCCCGGTCCGACGCTGATGGTGATGGCGATTTCCGATTTCTTCGTCGCCTACTGGTACGCCATTTTCGGCACCGTCATACTTTCGGTGTGGGCGTTTTTCTGGACCTGGAAGCGGTCCCAGAAGATGCAGATCTTCATGGATCGGGTGATGCTGCGCATCCCGGTTTTCGGAGATCTGATCAGAAAATCGGCCATTGCGCGCTGGACGCGTACGCTATCCACCATGTTCGCCGCCGGCGTGCCGCTGGTCGAGGCGCTCGACTCGGTAGCCGGCGCTGCGGGCAACTACGAATTTTACGTTGCCACCAAGAAAATCCAGTCCGAGGTCGCCACGGGGTCGAGCCTCACATCGGCGATGCAGGGCACCGAGATGTTCCCGAACATGGTCATTCAGATGGTGTCGATCGGTGAAGAGGCCGGCTCGCTCGACGGGATGCTGTCGAAAGTCGCCGACTTTTTCGAGCAGGAAGTGGACGACGCCGTCGAAGCGCTGTCGAGCCTGATGGAACCGATGATCATGGTGGTGCTCGGCACGCTGATCGGCGGAATGGTCATAGCGATGTATCTGCCCATCTTCAAATTGGGCGCGGTCGTGTAAGCGACGTGGATTGAGGATTCATTTGTCAGGATTGAGGATGGCGCAATCCCCGGCCGCGGGCCCTCAGTCCTAGAATGCCTGTCGTCGCGCTGCTGCAGAGTTCTCCTGCGCTCCTCGTGGGCGTGTGCGTGCTGCTCGGCCTTGCGGTCGGAAGTTTCCTCAACGTCGTCATCTATCGTCTCCCCAGGATGATCGAGCGCCAATGGCGGGCGGAGTGCGCAGAACTCGCCGGCACCGAGCCGCCATCGCGCGAGACGTTCAATCTGGTGGTTCCGCGCTCGCGCTGCCCCTCGTGCGGTCATGGAATCACGGCGCTCGAAAACATCCCGGTGATAAGTTACGTCGTGCTCGGCGGCAAGTGCTCGGCGTGCAATGCCGGGATCTCTTTGCGCTATCCCCTGGTCGAGGCGCTGACGGGCCTCGTAAGCGGCTATGCGGCGTGGCGCTTCGGTTTCAGTTCCGCCGCTCTCGGCGCGTTGCTGTTCGCGTGGGCGATGATCGCGGTCGCCTTCATCGACCTTGACACGCTCTACCTCCCCGACGCCATTACGCTGCCGCTGATATGGGCTGGACTGTTGGTCAACCTGGGCGGCGTCTTCGTCGAGATCGAATCCGCCGTTATCGGCGCAACCGCGGGTTACCTCACGCTGTGGTGTGTATTCTGGATCTACAAATTGACAACCGGCAAGGAAGGCATGGGTTACGGAGATTTCAAGCTTCTCGCCGCAATTGGCGCCTGGCTTGGCTGGAAAATGCTGCCGCTGGTGATCCTGCTTTCCTCGTTCGTGGGCGCCGCGGTCGGCATTGCCCTCATCATTCTTGTCCGGCGCGACCGCAACAGGCCGATTCCCTTCGGCCCCTACCTCGCAGCCGCGGGCCTGATCGCGCTGTTCCACGGCGAGGCGATCACCAGGCGCTACCTCGAGATGTTCTGACAGGCCATGCCTTTCTGCGTGGGTCTGACCGGCGGCATCGGATGCGGAAAATCGACGGCCACCGACATCTTCAGGGCGCTCGGCGCGGCAGTCGTCGACACGGATGAGCTCTCTCATGAACTCACCCGTTCGGGCGGCGCTGCGATCGCGGCAATCCGGAATGCCTTTGGCATGGAGTATATCGCCGCGGATGGCAGTCTCGATCGCGCCAGGATGCGCAAGCTTGTTTTCGCCGAGCCAGAGGCCAGACACAAGCTCGAAGCCATACTGCATCCGCTGATTCGCGCAGCGTCGTACGCCCGCATCGCTGCGGCGCAACAACCGTACGTGCTCGTGGTCGTTCCGCTGCTGTTTGAAACGGGCGCCTACCGCGAACTGGTCGCGCGCGTAGTGGTGGTGGACTGCGACGAAATATTGCAGATTGCGCGCACTGTGCGACGAAGCGGACTCACCGACGCTGAAGTGCGCGCGATCATGGCGACCCAGGTGCCACGCGAGAAGCGCCTCGCTGCAGCCGACGACGTGTTGCACAACGACGGCGACGTCGAGGCATTGCGCCGACAGGTCGAAGCGCTTCATGCGAAATACCTGGCGCTCGCCGCGAAGCCGCCCGAGGCGACCGCTGTCCCGACATCAGACGATTTTTAGATATCTCAAATAAGGCCTTTATTTTTTGCGGATTTTGGTGAATACTTAGCCGCAGATTTTTATTCCCTACGGTCTTTCCACGCCGTGATCAGCTACGAGTATCCTCTCAGCGAACGCGTACGCACACTCCTGCGGCTGGAAGACCTCTACGACCGCGTCGAGTATTTTCTCGCCAAGAGCGAACCGTTCGAGCACCACACCGCCCTGCTTTCCCTGTTCGAGATTCTGGAGGTATCGAGCCGCGCGGACCTGAAATCCGATCTGTTGCAGGAACTGGAGCGACAGAAGCAGACACTCGAATCTCTGCGCGACAACCCCGAAATCTCCGAGGAAGCACTCGACAACGTTCTGTGGCAGATCGACCAGGTCTCATCCCGCCTCTTCCAGGCTTCGGGCAAGACCGGTCAGGAGCTGCGCGAGAACGACTGGCTGATGAGCATCAAACAGCGCACCAACATCCCCGGCGGCGTGTGCGAGTTCGACTTGCCGTCGTACCACTATTGGCTGCAACAGGGCGCGGAGCAGCGCCGGCACGACCTGCAGCAGTGGCTGGGGCCGTTTCTGCCGATCCGTGACGCGATCGCGATCGTGCTGCGGCTGCTTCGCGAATCCGGGAAGACCACTTCCCAGGTTGCCTTTCAGGGCGTTTACCAGCAGATGATGGCGGGGCGCGTAGCGCAGATGCTGCGCATCCGCCTCTCCCGCGAGTATCAATGCGTGCCTGAAATCAGCGCCAATAAATACGCACTGAACATCCGCTTCACTGTCCAGGAAGGCATGGAACGCCCGAAAGCGGCGGAAACCGATGTCGAGTTTGAGCTGACCTTCTGCAATCTCTAGGGCGATGCCGGAAAAAGCGCGAATCGTCAGTTGCCCGCGATGTGGCAAGAGCACCGCCTGGGATACCGGGAACCCTTATCGTCCGTTCTGTTCCAAGCGCTGCAAATTGATCGACCTCGGCGCATGGGCGAGCGAGACTTATCGGATCGCGGTAACCGAGACGAAAGACAGCCCCGACACCGATGAGCCTGATGCCCCGGGATAGTGCGGGCTCAGGCATCCCATGCGCCACGCATCATGCTGACGCCGTGCGCTCCCGACCGCCAGGCGACATCCAGGTCCTGCAGACGCATCCCGCCGAGCGCGTAGACCGGCAGCGGGCAATTCCTGACCAGCACCCTGAACTTGTCCCACCCCAATCCCGCTGTCCGGGGATGCGTGGGGGTGGCCAGCACGGGACCCAGGACAGCCAGGTCCGCCCCCATCTCGGCGGCGCGCCCGAGTTCCGCGGCATCATGGCAGGAGGCACCGACGATATCGAAGTCAGGCCGCGTTGCGATTTGTGAAAGCTGGGTGGCGGTTACATGCACACCGTCTGCGCCCAGCCGCTCTGCCAACATGAAATCGCCGTTGATGAGTACCCGCGCGCCGTAGCGGCGCGCAAGCGCGACGGACCGCGTCGCCAGGGCAAGAAGTGCTTCGTCGGCAAGCGTCTTCTCGCGAATCTGGAACAGCCGCAGTCCTTCCTTCAGTGCACGCTCGAGTCGGTGCAGGAATGGGTCCATGCCCAGCGCCGCCGCGTTGCTGATCCCGTAGACCGGGGGCAGGGCGAGCGCACGCAGGACGGATCCGTTGGCAGGCAAAAGCGGCGACACGGTGACTGCCGGGGCGGATTCCCAGGAAAAACGCTGGTCCTCTTTCCCGTGCGGTTCTCCGCGCCACGCGACAACGCGGAAAAAGCGCAGCCGCACCGCGGCGTGCGCATAGTCGTAATCGCGCGTGATCCAGGGATAGGCGCGCTCGACATCGATCCCCAGTTCCTCGTGAAGTTCGCGCCTGAGCGCGTGTTCAGCGGACTCGCCGTCTTCAATCTTGCCTCCCGGGAATTCCCAGTAGCCGGCATAGACCTTGCCCGGCGGACGCTGCGCCAGGAGAAATCGCCCGTCGTCCCGCAAGACGACTGCGGCGGCGACTTCGAGACGCCGCACGGACATCGTTCAAAGGATAAAGGATGGAGGATAAAGGATGAAGGAAAAGCAGCTACTGCGACCTGCGGTCCCCTTTTTTTTCATCCTTCCGCCTTCCGCCTTCATCCCTGCTGCGTTCCCTTCCGCTTTCCGCCTTGCGCCTTCATTCGATGCTTGCCCGCCCAATCGCGCGCGAACTGCCATGCGACGCGCCCGCTGCGTGAGCCGCGCTGCAACGCCCATTGCAGCGCCGCGCGCTGCACGGCTTCGGAACAGCCACCGGGCGCCTTGAAATGCTCGAGCCACACGGCAACGATCGTGAGGTAATCGTCCTGATCGAAGGGGTAGAAGGACGCCCACAGGCCAAAACGTTCCGACAGCGAGATTTTTTCCTCGGACGTCTCTCCGGGGTGAATCTCCTCGCCCACATGCTTGTATTCGAGGTTCTCGTGCATGTACTCCGGCATCAGGTGCCGCCGGTTGGACGTCGCGTAGATCAGGCAGTTCTCGGAGGCCGCGGCTACCGATCCGTCCAGCACCACCTTCAGCGCCTTGTATCCCGGTTCGTCGGCTTCGAACGACAGATCGTCGCAATACAGAATGAAACGCTCCCCGCGCATATGGATGCGCTCGACGATCTCCGGCAGGTCGACGAGATCCTGCTTTTCCACTTCGATCACCCGCAGGCCCCGCAATGCATACTTGTTAAGCAACGCCTTTATCAGCGAGGACTTGCCGGTGCCCCGCGCGCCCGTGAGCAGCACGTTGTTGGCGGGAAAACCCTCGACGAACTGCCGCGTGTTCTGCTCGACGAGACGCTTCTGTTCGTCGATTCCGCGAAGGTCACCGAGGTCGATGCGATGCACGTTCATCACCGGTTCTATGTGGCCCCGCCCGTCGCGCTTGCGCCAGCGGAACGCGATCGACGCCCTCCAGTCGGTCGGCGGGAACTCCGCGGGTATCAGTTTTTCCAGCCGTTCCACCAACGATTCGGCGCGCGTGGCCAGTTTGGAGATCTCGTCCATTCAGCTTCGGTAATCCGCGTTGATGCTCACGTAGTCATGCGACAGATCACAAGTCCACACCGTGCCGGATGCCGGCCCGCGGTTAAGCTTGACCGTCACCTCGATTTCGCTTTGCTTCATGACCCTCTGTCCGTCGCTCTCCCGGTAATCGGGATGACGCCCGCCGTTTCTCGCCACGAGCACGTCATCCAGATACAGATCGATCTTCTCGGCATCAAGGTCCGCGATGCCGGCATTGCCGATCGCGGCAAGGATCCGGCCAAGGTTGGGATCGGATGCGAAGAACGCGGTCTTGACCAGCGGTGAATGCGCGATGGCATAAGCGGCCCTGCGGCACTCGTCCTCGTTGCGCCCGCCGTCGACGCGGATGGTCATGAACTTGGTGGCGCCTTCGCCATCGCGAATGACGGCCTGTGCCAGTGCCAACGCGACTTCGGTGACACCGTCGCGAAAAGCGGAGTATTCGCGACCAGCGGCGTCGGTGATCTCCGGCATCGTGGCGGCTCCGGTGGTGACCAGCACGAAGGAATCATTGGTCGACGTGTCGCCGTCGACCGTGATGCAGTTGAACGAGCGCCGGGCCGCATACGCGACCGCCGCACGCGTGAGCGGCAGACTGACGCGCGCGTCGGAGGCAATGAATGCCAGCAGCGTCGCCATGTTGGGACGAATCATACCTGCACCCTTGGCGATCCCGGTAATCGTGACCGGCGCGTCCCCGATTCTGATCCTGCGCGAAATGGCCTTGGGCACCGTATCGGTGGTCATGATCGCCTTTGCGGCATCCAGCCAATTGTTCTCTCCCAAACCGGCCACGCACGCCGGCAACCCGGCGGCGATTCTTGCGACCGGCAGCGGCTCCATGATCACGCCCGTGGAGAACGGCAGCACCTGAGCCGATGAGCACCCCAGCAGTCGGGCGAGTTCGCCGCAGGTGCGGCGGGCTGCTGCAATGCCATCCTTTCCGGTCCCCGCATTGGCGCAGCCGGCGTTGATCATGAGCGCCCGGATCGAGGCATCCGGATCGAGCATTGTCAGATGCTGCCGCGCCACCACGACCGGCGCCGCGCAAAACCGATTCTGGGTGAAAACCCCGGCCACGCGCGCGCCATCTTCGAGCGCGATCACCAGCAGGTCCTTGCGATCCGGCTTGCGGATGTTCGCTTCCGCCGCCCCCAGCGTAACGCCCTTGATCGGCAGCAGCGAGTCCGGATCGGGTGGCTCGAGAGTAACGGGCATGGCGGCCTGTGCTATGTGCTATGTACAACGGTCAACCGAACAGTGATTATAGCGGGTCCGCAACGACAAACCGGCCGACACCGGGACGCCCGGTAAAACGCGGTGCCCTGCTCCCGTTCTGATTGCGGCCGCCTGCCATGTACCGCCTGCCCGCCTCAGGTGAGCTTGCCGTGGCAGTGCTTGTATTTCTTGCCTGATCCGCATGGACAAGGGTCGTTTCTCCCGACTTTCCGGCCTCCGCGAACGAACGGTTGCGGCTTCTCCGCCACCGCAACTTCGCCCTCTTCTTCGAGTTCCAGGGCCGTGTTGTCGCTTCCGGCCGCATACTCCGCGTGCTGGTACTGGACATTGCGCGGGACTTCCGGCTCCTCCGTCGCTGCAAGCTCTTCCGCGCTCCGGATCTGCACCGTCATCAGGATCCTGGTGACCTCGGTCTTGACCAGGTCGAGCATCATTGAGAACAGTTCGAAGGCCTCGCGCTTGTATTCCTGTGTCGGGTTTTTCTGCGCATAGCCGCGCAGATGAATCCCCTGGCGCAGGTGGTCAAGCGCGGCGAGATGCTCGCGCCAGTGCGAATCGAGGCTCTGCAGCATGATCGCGCGCTCGTAGTGCCGCATCGCGTCCCGGTCGACATTCGCCGTCTTGCCGCGATACTGCCGGTGCGCGGCCTCAAGGATGCGGGTGCGTAATTCCGATTCGTCGAGTTCGGGCTCGGCCGCGAGCCACTGCCGGATGGGAAGCTCCATCTGCAGCTCGCTTTGCAGCGTTTTCTCGAGCCCTGCCACATCCCACTGTTCTTCAAGGCTCTCCGGCGGAATGTGCTGCTTGATGCGGGCTCCGATCACGTCAGCGCGCATGGCGTCCAGCGTCTCGGTGATGTCGGTCGCCTCGAGCAGTTCGTTGCGCTGCTGGTAGATGACTTTCCGCTGATCGTTCGCGACGTCGTCGTACTCGAGCAGGTGCTTGCGGATGTCGAAATTGCGGGCTTCGACCTTGCGTTGCGCGTTCTCGATCGAGCGCGTAACCCACGGATGCTCGATCGCTTCGCCGTCCGGCATCTTCAATCGCTGCATGATCGCCGCCACCCGATCCGAGGCGAAAATCCTGAGCAGCGGATCCTCCAGTGACAGATAGAAGCGGCTTGACCCGGGGTCACCCTGGCGTCCGGAGCGGCCTCTCAGCTGATTGTCGATCCGCCTCGACTCATGCCGCTCCGTGCCGACAATGTGCAGACCCCCCGCCTCCACTACCTGATTGTGCAGCTTCTGCCAATCGAAGCGGATTCCCTCTGCCTGCGTCTTCCTGGCTTCCTCAGCGAGTGTTTCATCGGCGAGCACCCTGTTGATCTCGGGCTCGGGATTGCCACCCAGCACGATGTCGGTACCGCGACCGGCCATGTTGGTGGCGATGGTGATCATCTTCGAGCGGCCGGCCTGCGCCACGATCTCGGCCTCCCGCGCGTGCTGTTTGGCGTTGAGCACGTTGTGCGGCAGCCCTTCCCCGGAAAGCATGGTCGCGAGCAACTCCGAGTTCTCGATCGAGGTCGTGCCCACCAGCACCGGTTGCCCGCGCTCGTAACAATCGCGGATGTCGTTGATGATCGCCTGATGTTTTTCCTGCCCCGTGCGGAAGACCTGGTCCCCGCGGTCCTCCCGTATCATCGGCCTGTGCGTCGGGATGACCATCGTTTCCAGCCCGTAGATCTGCTGAAACTCGTAGGCTTCCGTATCGGCGGTACCGGTCATCCCGGCCAGCTTCCTGTACATGCGGAAATAGTTCTGGAAGGTGATCGTCGCGAGCGTCTGGTTCTCCTTCTGGATCTCGACCCCTTCCTTCGCCTCGATCGCCTGGTGCAGGCCCTCCGACCAGCGCCGCCCGGGCATGAGTCGCCCGGTGAACTCGTCGACGATCACGATTTCGCCGTTCTGCACCACGTACTGCTGATCGCGATGGAACAGGTTGTGCGCCCGCAACGCGGCGTTCAGGTGATGCATGAGGATGATGTTGGCAGGATCGTAGAGGCTGCTGCCTTCCTCGAGGAGCCCCGCCTGGGAGAGCAGCTCCTCGGCATGCTCATGGCCTTGTTCCGAGAGCAGGACTTGATGCGCCTTCTCGTCGACCCAGTAATCGCCGGGACCCTTTTCCTCTTTCTGCCGCACGAGTTTCGGCGCGATCCTGTCGATTGCGACATAGAGCTCGGTAGTGTCCTCGGCCTGTCCCGAAATTATGAGCGGTGTGCGCGCCTCGTCGATCAGGATCGAATCGACCTCGTCCACGATCGCGTAGCTCAGACCCCGCTGTACTTTTTCCGATACCTGATAGACCATGTTGTCGCGCAGGTAATCGAATCCGAACTCGTTGTTCGTCCCGTATGTGATGTCCGCCGCATAAGCCTGCTGCTTGAGGTCATGGTCCATCTGCGACAGGTTGACGCCCACGGTCAGACCTAAAAAGCGGTAGATCTTGCCCATCCAGTCCGCGTCGCGCTGGGCGAGGTAATCGTTCACCGTGACGATGTGAACCCCCTCTCCGGAGAGCGCGTTGAGATAGGCGGGGAGCGTGGCGACCAGCGTCTTGCCTTCTCCGGTGCGCATCTCCGTGATCTTGCCCTTGTGCAGCCCGATGCCGCCGACCAGCTGCACGTCGAAATGCCGCATGTCAAGGACGCGTTTGCCTGCTTCACGCACCACTGCAAAAGCCTCCGCCAGCAGCTGGTCGGGGGTTTCGCCCTGCTTGTAGCGCGCCTTGAACTCCGCGGTCTTGTCCCGCAGTTCGCCGTCCGCGAGGCGCTCGACCTGCGGTTCGAGTGCATTGATCTCCCGCACCACGCGCTGATACTGCTTGAGCAGCCGCTCGTTGCGGCTGCCGAACACCTTCTTGAGCAATGCCGTGACCATGCAGTACCGTCAGGATTCGTTAGAGCCTAAATAAAAAGGGGTGGGGAAAGACCCCACCCCGCACGTTCCATTCTGCGCTTTCAGCCGGGCAGCCGCAGAAATTTCGCCGGATTCTGCGGCGCGCCGCGCTGCCGCACCTCGAAGTGCAGATGCGTTCCCGTCGCGCGCCCGGTCTTTCCAACCTCCGCGATTGTCGCGCCCCTCAACACCACGTCGCCGACCCTCACCAGCCTCTTCGAAGCATGCGCGTAGCGCGTGATTAACTCGTTGCCGTGGTCAACTTCGACCATATTACCATACTGCGGGTGGAAGTCCGAATACACGACGACCCCGCCGGCCGCGGCCCTGACCGGCGTACCGTGCTCCGCCATGAAATCGATCCCCTCGTGAAACGCCCGCTGCCCGTTGAACGGATCGATGCGCCAGCCGTAGTTCGATGAATACCATCCGCTTTCCACCGGCAGCATCGTCGGGATCAGTTTCTTCTTGGCGCTGTCGAGCGTAAAAAGAGATTCCAGAATCCCGAGCGTGTCGCCGCGATCGTCAAGTTGCCTGGTGAGCAATTCCATCTGCCGCGCGAACTCGCCGAGGGACAGATCCTGCCCCGGCAGCGGGGAAACCGCGCCTCCGCGTCCGGGTACTTGATCGAACATGAGGTCCTGCGGCTTGAAACCCGCCAGCCGTGCCAGCCGGTCTCCCAGCGTATCCAGGCGCAGCAACTGGGCCTGCATCTGGCCCAGCCTGGTCGCCATCGCATTCAGGTTCTCGCGCAGATACGACTGATCTTTTTCCTGCTGCTCGTGGCGGGACGTGAGCAGCAGCGACCGCACGTAAGGCAGGTTCAGGTCGGCCGCGAGACGCAGGGTCATGTAGTGCAGTAGCGCGGCCAGCGTAATGACAGCAATAAGCGCAGCCGCGCCCAGCAACACAAGATGCGGGATTCCGAGCGTGATTGTTCGCGCTTTTGCCAGTCTTTCGGAAACTAGAATAATATTCATCGTTTCCCTCGCGACAAGCCCCTCATGCCGGCACAGAGAATCGGCTCATGGCTCGCCTCTGGTGACCTCGGAGCGCTTTGCAGCAAGACAAAGCGCCTGACGGAGTTGCAGCAGGTATTTCTCGCCTTCGCCCCTCCTCCGCTTGCGCAAGCGTGCAGAGTGAAATCCTGCAGGGCGGGAACGCTATTCCTTTTGGCTGATAACGCTGCGGTGGCCACCAAACTCAAACAACTGGCGCCGCGCTTATTAGTAAGCATTCAAAAACGGGAGCCTGAGATTACTGGAATTCGGGTGCAAGTGCAAGTGAAGGAAAAGCCGCGCGAGCCGCAGAGATGCATGAAAAAACGCCCCTTGAGCGCTGAAACAATTGAAAATTTCAGAAGACTTGCGGGCGCGGTCCCCGAATCGGCACTCAAGTCTGCGCTGACTAACCTGGTGCGGCGTCACCGCCGCTCCGGCTAGCGCCGTCCGGATAGTGCTACACGACCAGCACGAGGCGCTCCAGCACGTAGAGCGCCATGAAAACCACCAGGAATACGACGGCGAACTGAAACACCCGCCAGGCGAAAGTGAGATAACGCCGGTTGCGGGTAAAAAGATAAAGCACGAGCGCAAGGCCGATCGTTATCAGCAGGAGGATTGCGATCAGCCGCAGGGCAACCAAACATCACCTCGTTCGCACGGGAGCGACGGAGCACCTCGACCTGCGCGCGTTCAGGTCAGTTGCGGCTGCCAGGCAAGGAATGGCGGCGCATCTTCGGCCCGTTCGAAGGTGGCGAACTCCCAGGATTGCCGTTCTTCGAGCAAGCGGCGCAGCAGAAAGTTGTTCAGGGCGTGGCCGGACTTGTAACCGCTGAACGCGCCAATCAGCGGATGGCCGAGCAGGTAGAGGTCGCCGATCGCGTCCAACACCTTGTGCTTGACGAATTCGTTGTCGTAACGCAGTCCATCACTGTTGAGAACCCTGTAATCGTCCATGACGATGGCGTTGTCGAGACTTCCGCCCAGCGCGAGGCCCTGCGCGCGCATCGTTTCCACGTCCTGCATGAAGCCGAATGTACGGGCACGGCTTACCTCCTTGATGTACGAGGTCGTCGAAAAGTCGACGCACACGGACTGCCGCGAGCGGTCCAGCACCGGATGATCGAAGTCGATACCGAGATCAAGCCTGAAACCGTTGTACGGATCCAGCCGAACCCACTTCTCCCCTTCCTTCGCCTCGACCGGCCGCAGAATGCGGATAAACTTCTTCGCCGCATGTTGCTCCGCGATCCCCGCCGACTGCAGCAGGAACACGAACGGGCCCGCGCTGCCGTCCATGATCGGCACTTCCGGAGCCGTCACGTCAACATACGCGTTGTCGATGCCCAGCCCGGCGAATGCCGACATGAGGTGCTCGACGGTGGAAATCCGCACGCCGTCCTTTTCCAGGCATGAGGACAGGCGGGTGTCTCCGACCGCATAGGGATCGGCCTTGATATCCACCGGACTCGCGAGATCGACGCGGCGAAACACAATACCCGTATCGACCGCCGCAGGACGCAGTGTAAGGTAGACCTTCTCTCCGGTGTGCAACCCGACACCCGTCGCCCGGATCACGTTCCTGAGCGTGCGCTGCTTGATCACGAAAACTCTCAAATTTTCAAATCTTTAACATATAAAGTTTAACATACCCGCGCACGCCGGGCAAAGCCGGTTACATCCCGTTACGGAGGCTTGCTTCCCGCGTCATTGCGCAAGCGGCATCCGGCGCCGTGATCCCCGAGCGGGCATCACAGAGACCGGATACCATCGCGTCGGACGACCGCGCGCCGCACGGCCGCATCTCGAGGATTGGGACCGCGTTATTCGCTAATCCGCCTGCTTGCGCAGGAACGCCGGGATGTCGAGCATCTCCACACCGGATTGCCGCATGGCCTCGATCGTCGCGTCACGGTTGCGCCGCCGGATCACCGCGGGCTGCTCCAGGGCATCGTAATCGACGGCAACCGCAATATTGTCGGTACCGGTCTTCTGCGCGACAACGGTGAGCGGCTTGGGCTGCTGCCGACCCAACGGCTTGCCGAGTCCGGTGGCAACGATGGTGACGCGCAGGTTGTCCTCCAGGCCCTCGTCATACACGGTTCCGACGATCACGGTGGCGGACTCCGCCGCAAAGGCCTTGATCGTTTCCATGACGTCGTACATCTCCTGCAGCTGGAAGGTCGCCCTGCTCGCCGAGATGTTGACCAGCACGCCGCGCGCATCCGAGATGTTGATGTCCTCGAGCAACGGGCAGGAAACCGCCTGCTCCGCGGCGACCCGCGCCCGGTCGGGACCCGCGGCTTTCGCCGAGCCCATCATCGCCATGCCCATTTCCGCCATCACGGTGCGGACGTCGGCAAAGTCGACGTTGATCATGCCGGGACAGCTGATGATCTCGGCGATCCCGGCAACCGCCCCGTGAAGCACGTCGTTCGCCGCCTTGAATGCGTCGTCCAGGGTGACCTGATTGCCAAGCACCTGCATCAGCTTGTCGTTGGGAATCACGATCAGCGAATCGACATGGTGGGCCAAGGCGTCGAGGCCCTCCTGCGCGATGCGCTGGCGCTTGCCCTCGAACGCGAAGGGTTTGGTGACCACTGCCACCGTCAGAATTCCCAGTTCCTTGGCGACTTCGGCAACGACGGGCGCGGCGCCGGTCCCGGTTCCGCCGCCCATGCCGGCGGTGAGAAAGAGCATGTCCGCGCCGTTGATCAGCTCGGCAACACGATCCCGGTCCTCGAGCGCGGCCTGCCGGCCGATCTCGGGATTGGCACCTGCGCCCAGCCCCTTGGTGATGTTTGCGCCGAGCTGGAGCTGGATTTTCGCCTGATTGCGCTTCAGCGCCTGCGCATCGGTATTGGCACAGATGAATTCCACGCCCTGCACCCCCTGCGCAATCATGTGATCGATTGCGTTACCGCCGCAGCCGCCCACCCCGACCACCTTGATTACCGCTTCCTGAGTTTGCGTATCGATGAGCTCGATCATTTAGCCCTCCTTTTAACAGTCAAGAAATCAAACCAACCGCGAAAAAAGCCCCGGCCGTGAACGCCGCCGTCAGAAATTTCCCGTAAACCAACTCTTCATCCTTTCGAATACCTGCTGGAACGCGCCGGTCTGGAGACGGGCGATCTCGCGGCTGCGGTGCTGCTGCACTCCTGCGAGCAGCAGTCCCACCCCCGTCGAATAGCGCGCGTGGCGCACGACCTCCGCGAGCCCGCCGCTGTAATTCGGTTGCCCGACGCGCACCGGCATGTGAAAAATTTCTTCTCCGAGCTCCACCATGCCCCGCATGACGCTGGAGCCCCCGGTGACGACGATCCCCGAAGACAGCAGTTCCTCGTAGCCGCTGCGTCTCAACTCCGCCTGCACCAGCGAATACAGCTCCTCGACCCGCGGCTCGATGACCTCGGCGAGGGTCTTGCGCGAAAGCTGGCGCGCGCTGCGATCTCCCACGCCCGGAACTTCCACCATTTCCTGCGGATCCGCGAGCTGTGACAACGCGCATCCGAAGCGCTGCTTGATGTCCTCGGCGTCCTTGGTCGGGGTCCGCAGCGCCATGGCGATGTCGTTGGTGATCTGGTCGCCGGCGATGGGAATGACGGCCGTATGGCGGATCGCCCCGTGAGTGAAGACGGCAACGTCGGTCGTGCCGCCGCCGATATCGACCAGACACACTCCGAGGTCCTTTTCGTCCTCCGTGATCACCGCCAAGGCCGAGGCGAGCGGCTGAAGAATCAGGTCGCGCACTTCCAGTCCGCAGCGGCGCACGCACTTTATGATGTTCTGCGCAGCGGAGACCGCGCCGGTCACGATGTGTACCTTGACTTCCAGCCGCACCCCCGACATGCCGAGAGGCTCCCGCACGTCTTCCTGACCGTCGATGATGAATTCCTGATTGAGGATATGCAGGATCTGCTGATCGTTCGGGATCTGCACCGCCTTGGCCGTCTCGATGACTCGATCGATGTCCATCTGCGCGACTTCCCGGTCCTTGATCGCGACCATGCCCTGCGAGTTGAAGCTCTTGATGTGACTGCCGGCGATCCCGGTGTAGACCTCGCGTATCTTGCAGTCGGCCATGAGTTCCGCCTCCTCGAGCGCGCGCTGGATGGCGTTGACGGTGGTTTCGATATTGACCACCACGCCCTTCCTCAGGCCGCGCGACGGGTGACTCCCCATGCCGATGATTTCGAACCCGCCTTCCGGCTTGATCTCGGACACGATCGCGGCGATTTTCGAAGTGCCGATGTCGAGCCCGACAATGACCTGCTTGTTCTCCTTGGGTTTGCTCATGTCCGTCCCTGCCCCTGCACCGTCCTGCGTTTTCTTGGCTCCGTCCTCTGAGACTGCAGTTCCGGGACGCGTACCGCAAATCCGTTCGCATAACGCAGATCCACGTAGTCGATCCGCCGCCCAAGCCGGCCCAGCGTGCGCGGATAGGAAGCGACAAACCGCGACAGCCGCGCCTCGATCTGCTCGCGTCCGAGTTCGATCGTCGGGCCGCCCGCAAGCCTGATCTGCCAGGCGCGCCGCGGCGAAACCTGTACCTGTTCGGGCATCGCGCCGATCGTCGCGAGGATGCGCCGGAAATACTCGTACTGGATTGCGATCTCCTTGGCGGACTCGCGCGGCCCCACGAACATGGGCAGTTCCCCGGCGAAAGGCGCCTCGAATATCTCGCCCTGCTGATTGACGAGCGCGCTGCCGCCCCAACGCGCGATGGGCACTTGCTCTTCCAGGAGGATGTCCAGCCGGTCCGGCCATTGACGCCGCAATCGCGCCGTCTTGACCCAGCCGATCCTTTCGAGCGCGGCGCGGATCGCCGCAAGGTCGACCGTAAAGAAGTTTCCCTTCAGTTCACGGCTGATCACCGCGGCGAGTTCCTCGCCGTTCACGTGGGCGAGCATGCCGGTCACGCGCACTTCGCGCAGGGAGAAGACCGGCTGTCGGACGACGACGTGCATTGCGCCGTAAACCACCAGCCCCAGCGCCAGCGCGAGGAGGAGATCGGTGACCCGATTCAAGATGTCGGGCCTATCCCACATGAGCCAGTTCCAGGATTCGCAACACGAGATCCTCGAATGTCATGCCGCGCGCACGCGCGGCCATCGGAACCAGGCTGTGGTCCGTCATCCCGGGTATGGTGTTCACTTCCAGCAGGTAGGCGCTGCCTTCCCGGTCAAGCATCAGATCCACGCGCCCCCAGCCGCTGCAGCCGAGCAGCCGGAATGCCGCCAGCGCCTGTTCCTGCACTTTTTTCTCCTGCGCCTGCGACAGCCCGCAGGGACAGAGGTATTGCGTGTCATCGGCGAAGTACTTGGCCTGGTAGTCGTAGAAGACGCGTGGTGTTTCGAGCCGGATAAGTGGCAGCGGTTCCTCGCCCAGGATTCCGGCCGTGAGCTCAATGCCGTCGATGAAGCGCTCGGCCATGACCACGGTGTCATATTCCGCGGCGAGATCGAACGCGGCCGCAATCTTTTCGACCGAAGCGACCTTGCTCATGCCGATGCTCGATCCCTCGCGAGCCGGCTTCACCATCATCGGGAGCCCGAGCCGGGCGGCGATGTCCGCGAAATCGCTGTCCTTCGACAGCAGCGCGTACTGCGGCGTGGGTATCCCCGCGGCCTGCCACAGGAGTTTCGTGCGCCACTTGTCCATCGCCAAACTGCTCGCCATGACGCCGCTGCCGGTGTAAGGAATGCCGAGGTACTCCAGCGCGCCCTGTACCGTGCCGTCTTCCCCGAAGCGTCCGTGGAGCGCGATGAATGCGCGCTCGAACTTCTGGGCAATCAGCTGCTCAAGCCCCTGCTCGCGCGGATCGAACGCGTGGGCGTCGACGCCTTTCTTTCTGAGCGCCTCCAGAACCATGCGCCCGCTCTTGAGCGAGATTTCTCGCTCGGCTGAACGGCCGCCCATCAGCACCGCCACCTTGCCGAAGCGGTTCATGCAGTGTCCCTCGCAACAACGATGTTCCTTGAGCGGCCCTGCGCGGCACCGCGCCCGCCGCGCCCGCCCATCAGCACCGCCACCTCGCCGCAGCGGTTCATATGGCGTCTCCGATGATCTTCGCTTCGCGCTCGAGCCTGATGCCGAATCGCTCCATCACCGCGCGCTCCGCGAGCTCGATCAGCGCCTCGATGTCGGCTGCGCTGGCCGTTCCCGTGTTGACGATGAAGTTCGCATGCTTCGACGAGATCGCGGCGCCTCCGATCGCGTGCCCTTTCAGGCCGCATGCTTCGATCAGTCGCGCGGCGTATTCGCCTCCGGGATTGCGGAACACCGATCCCGCACTGGGCTCGTTGAGCGGCTGATCCGCGATGCGGCGCTCGAGCAGCGCCTTGATTCGCGCGCGTGATTCCGCGCCACTGCCGCGCTGCAGCCGGAAACCCGCGCCAATGAACCACTCTTCAAGAGCGTGGCTTTCCGCACCCTTTCTCGCGACCGTGCGGTAGCTGATGTCATATTCCGCCGGTGTGCGCTCGCGTACCGTCCCCGCGCGATCGACGGTTCGTACCCGGGCGACGATATTCCAGGTCTCGCCGCCGTAGCAGCCGGCGTTCATCGCCAGCGCGCCGCCTACGGTGCCCGGGATTCCGGCAAGGAATTCGGCGCCGACCAGATCGTGCAGGGCAGCGAAGCGCGCGACTTTCGGACTCGCCACACCGGCATCGGCGTAGATTTCCCGTCCATCCCCATCGAGGCGGATCTGCCGCAGCGCCCGATGGGTGAAGATAACCGTTCCGCGCAGGCCGCCGTCACGCACCAGCAGATTGCTTCCGAGACCGACAAACCAAACCGGTTCGCCCGCCACGAGCGCACCCAGGAACGCCTGCAGGTCAGTGAGGTCCGCCGGCACATACGCGCGCTCGGCCGCCCCACCGGCACGCCAGCTGACGTGGCGCGCCATCGGCTCGTTTTCCCGCAGCTCTCCGCGCAATCCGGGCCTGTCCGTCATGGTCTCATCCGCCCCCGCAGCGGTCGCAGGCAATGCCGGAGGAATGAACGCGGAAGGATGTACGTCCCGTGCGTGGATTCCGCGCGGACCCCGCGTGAGCTCGTCCGTCCTCATCCCTCATCCTTCGCCCTCGCCAGCGCCGCGGGTACGCCGCCGATCGAGCCGGCGCCCATCGTCAAGACCACATCCCCGTCGGATAGCGCACCTAGGAGCGCGGCCGGCAATTCGGCGACGTTTTCGACAAAAATCGGCTCCACCTTCCCCTGCACGCGTACCGCCCGCGCAAGCGCCCGGCCGTCCGCGGCCACGATCGCAGCCTCGCCGGCTGGATAGACTTCGGTGAGCAGCAGCACGTCTGCGGTAGAGAGCACTCTTGCGAAGTCCTCGAAGCAATCGCGGGTGCGCGTGTAACGATGAGGCTGGAAGGCGAGCACCAGCCGGCGGCCCGGATAGGCGCCGCGGGCGGCGGCCAGCGTCGCCGCGATTTCCGCAGGGTGGTGCCCGTAATCGTCGATCAGCGTGCAGCGGCCGCCGCCCGGCAGGATGATTTCTCCACGCTGCTCGAAGCGCCGGCCCACGCCTCTGAACTCGGCGAGCGCCTTGGCGATCGCCGCGTCGGATACGCCGAGTTCCATGCCGACGGCGATGGCCGCGAGCGCGTTCTGCACGTTGTGCTGGCCAGGCAGATTGAGGTCGATCGTGAGTTCGGGCGGGGTCCTGCCGTTGAGCGCGCGCGCGACGCGGAAGCGCGTGCGTCGCCCGGCCGCCCTTACGTCGACAGCGCGAATCTGCGCGTCTTCGGCGAAACCGTAGGTTGTGATCGGCTTCGTGAGGCGCGGCATGATCTCGCGCACGTTGGCATCATCGATGCACAGCATCGCCATGCCGTAGAACGGCAGGCGCTGGACGAAATCGACGAACGCCTGCCTGAGCTTGTCGAGCGAATGCTCGTAAGTCTCCATGTGATCGGCATCGATGCTGGTTACGACCGCGAGCACCGGCGCGAGATACAGGAACGAGGCATCGGATTCGTCGGCTTCCACGACGATGAAATCTCCGCTGCCGAGCCTCGCGTGTGAACCCGCCGCCTCGAGCCGGCCGCCGATGACGAAGGTGGGGTCCATTCCCGCTTCGCCCAGAACGCTCGCGATCAGGCTCGTCGTCGTGGTCTTGCCATGCGTCCCGGCAACGGCGACGCCCTGTTTGAGCCGCATCAACTCGGCGAGCATCAGCGCGCGAGGCACGACCGGTATGTGGCGCGCGCGCGCGGCAGCAACTTCGGGGTTGTCCCCTTTTACCGCACCGGAGATGACAACCGCGTCGGCATCCGCGATGAACTCCGCCGCGTGGCCCTTGAAAACACGCGCACCGAGCGCCAGCAGGTGTCGTGTCGCGACGTTCTCCGCAAGATCGGAACCACTCACCTCATATCCGAGGTTGACGAGCACTTCCGCGATGCCGCTCATGCCGGCCCCGCCGATGCCGACGAAATGAATGTGCTTGACCTTATGACGCATAGCGCAAGTCGGATGGATGAAGGCGAAAGGCGGAACTGACACGCCCTCGACCTTCATCCTTCCTTCCTCCTTCATGCTGCGAGCTCCATGCACGCCTGCGCCACGATCCGGGTCGCCTCGGGTTTCGCCGCCGCACGAGCGGTTCGCGCCATCAGGAGCAGCGTTTCGCGCGTGAATTCCGCGAGCACTCCGCCGAGCCGTTCGGCCGTAAACTCCGCCTGAGAAATGAGCACCGCGGCGCCGCGGTCGACCAGATAGCGGGCGTTGAAAGTCTGGTGATCGTCCGCTGCGTGCGGATAAGGCACGAGCACGCTCCCGATCCCTGCCGCGGCGAGTTCGGCGACAGTCATCGCGCCTGCGCGACAGAGGACGAGATCGGCGGCGGCGTAGCGCTTGGCGATGTCATCGATGAACGGCAGGACCTCCGCCCTGACGCCCGCGCGCGCATAGTTCCCGGTCAATTCCGTGACGTGCGCCGCACCGGATTGATGGACAACGTCGGGTCGGGCACTCTCGGGCAGCAGCGCCAGCGCCCTCGGCACCGTCTCGTTCAGCACGCGGGCGCCGAGACTACCGCCGATCACGAGCAGTTGCAGTCGCCCCACGCGGGCTGCAAACCGGACCTCGGGCGGATCGAGTCCGGCGATGTCATCCCGCACCGGATTACCGCTCCACACGGCGGATGCCCCCGCGCCGAACGCGCCGGGAAACGCCACCAGCACCTTGTCGGCCAGCCTGGCGAGCACCCGGTTGGCGAGCCCCGCGACGGAGTTCTGTTCATGGATCACCAAAGGCCGATTCAGGAAAGAAGCCATCATCCCGCCGGGAAACGCCACGTATCCGCCCATCCCGAGCACCACATCCGGGCGATGCGCGAAGATGGCCCGCGCGCTCTGCCAGAATGCCGCCAACAGGTCGAGGGGAAGCAACGCGAGACGCAGCAGGCCTTTGCCCCGAACACCGGAGAAGCGGATCCAGGCAATGGGATAGCCCTTGGCGGGGACGAGCTCCGCCTCCATGCCGCGGCGGCTGCCCAGCCAGATCACGCTCCAGCCCCGCGCGCGCAGGTGGTCCGCGACCGCCAAGGCGGGAAAAATATGCCCTCCCGTCCCGCCGGCCATGATCATGATGGTGCGCGACGCGGGCGGCGTAACGCGCGATGCGCCGGGAGATGCCGTCATCTCGCCTTGCCCTCCCCGCGATGCGGCCTTTGCGGCAAACAACACTCGCTTCCACCCGGTTGCCGCGGGACGAATGCGCGCCTCTTCATACCGTGAACCCCCGCATCAGCTGCCGGTTCTCCCAGTCGATCCTCAGCAACACGGCGATCGCACAGCAGGTGGCTGCAATGGCGCTGCCTCCGAATGACAGCAGCGGAAGGGTCAGCCCCTTGGTGGGCAGCACTCCCATGTTCACGCCCATGTTGATGATGGCCTGCACGCCGATCCACAGGCCGATGCCCTGCGCGACGAGCGCCGGAAAATGGCGTTCGAGCGCCGCCGCCCGGCGACCGATCGCGAACGCGCGCGCGACGAGCCACGCGAAAAGCAGAATGATCGCCATGACGCCGACAAAGCCGTGCTCCTCGGCGATGACCGCGAGCAGGAAATCGGTGTGGGCCTCCGGCAGGTAGAAGAGTTTCTCGACGCTCGCGCCCAGTCCGACGCCGAACCACTCGCCACGACCAAACGCGATCAGCGCGTGCGACAGCTGGTAGCCCTTGCCGTAAGGGTCGGCCCACGGATCCATGAATCCGATCACGCGCTGAAGCCGGTAGGGCGAGGTGAGAATCAGCGCGAGAAAGCCGATCACGAGCATCACCATGAGCCCGGCGAACAGCCGCCAGTTCATGCCGCCCAGGAACAGTATGCCCATGGCGATCACGGCGATGACGGCGAACGCGCCGAAATCGGGCTCGCGCAGGAGCAGTCCCCCCGTCAACAGCATCACCACCAGCATCGGCAAAAACCCCTTGCGGAAACTGTGCATGAAGGCGGCCTTGCGCACGGTGTAATCCGCGGCATAAATCACCACGAACAGCTTCATCAGTTCGGAGGGCTGGAAGTTCACCACGTAAAACGACAGCCAGCGCCGGCTGCCATTGACTTCGCGACCGATGCCCGGCACCAGTACCAGCGCGAGAAGCACCAGCCCGACCACGAAAAAATACGGGGCCGCCGGCTGCCATATCCGCATCGGGATCTGAAACACGATCAGCCCCAGCAGGAGGCTGACCGCGATGAACACGCCGTGGCGCAGAAGGTAGTACACGGGCTGATTTCCCGTCGCGCGGCTGCCTTCCGCGATCGCAATCGATGATGAATAGACCATGACCAGGCTCAGCCCGAGCAGTAGCGCGGTGATCCATGCCACGGCGTGGTCGTATTCGGCCATGGGCGCCTGCTGTTTTACATCCGCATAAAACATCTGTTCAGCACCGCTCCCGGGTCGTGGCGGCGCGAGGCGCGCGCTGCGCCGCAAGACGGTGCAACGGGTCGTTCCTCACCCCTCGCCCCGCGCAAGAATTTTCACGGCCGTGACGAACGCCTCGGCACGGTGCACGTAATTGCGAAACATGTCGTAGCTCGCACAAGCAGGCGACAGCAGCACCGCGTCACCCGGCCTGGCGGCCCGCCACGCCGCTTCAACCGCTTCCTGCATGCCGGCTGCACGCATGAGCGGCACTCCACAGCCGGCAAGAGCGGTCGCTATCGTTTCAGCATCGCGTCCGATCAGGATCGTCGCGCGCGCGTGCTCGCGTACGGGCGCGGCAAGCGGCGCGAAGTCCTGACCTTTGCCGTCGCCGCCGGCGATCAACACCACCGGCTGCGACATGCCCGACAGTGCGGCGGCCGTCGCGCCGACATTGGTGCCCTTGGAGTCGTCGTAAAAAACAACGCCGGCGACTTCAGCCACTTTCTGCACACGGTGCGGCAGCCCCCGGAACCCGCGCAGTGCCGCGATGAGCGGCTCCTCCGGCAGATCGATGGCGCGAGCGAGCGCGAGCGCGGCGAGCGCGTTCGCGGCGTTGTGCAGGCCGGCGACCGGCAAGTCGTCCACGGCCAGCAGTTCACGTGCTCCCTGCGCGAGCGCCCGCTTTCCGCCGGCGGCCCTGATGCCCCAGTCCGTATCGGATTCAGGCGCGTCAAGACCGAACGTCACGACGCGATGCCCGGCCCGCGCCATGCCCATGCTCCAGCTGTCGTCGCGATTGAGCACCTGCGCGCCGCCACCCGCGAAGATACGCGCCTTGGCCGCCGCGTAATCCGCCAGGCTCGCGTAGCGGTCCATGTGGTCCTCGCACAGATTGAGCATGGCCGCCGCGTCAGGTTTCAGCGTGGAGGTGCTCTCCAGCTGAAAGCTCGAGAGTTCCAGAACGAACACTCCGGGAAGCGGTCCGCCGCTCTCCACAGGGGCAAGCGCGTCGAGTGCGGGCGGCCCGATGTTCCCCGCCACCACGGTCGCTGTGCCGGCCATGCGGCACATGTCTCCGGCCATCGCGGTCACCGTGCTCTTGCCGTTGGAACCGGTGATCGCCAGCACCCGCGGACCGCCGGTCGTCGCGCCCCGGGCCTTGAGCGACTCGAGCGCCCGCGCGAACAGCTCGATGTCGCCGACGACCGGAACGCCGCGCCGGGCAGCCGCGGCGATCGCCGGCGTTCTGCGGTCGATCCCGGGGCTGATCGCGATCATGTCGGTCGTGGCGAATTCCCGTTCCTGGAACGCGCCGGCAGCAAGCGATACCTGCGGCAGTTCGCGCGCGAGTGCGTTCGCTTGCGGGGGATCCGGGCGGCTGTCGGCCACGCGCACATGCGCGCCACGGCGCACAAGCCAGCGCGCCATCGACAGTCCAGTATCACCCAGTCCCAGCACCAAGACTCTTCTGCCTTTCAAATCGAACATCGCCACGACTTCTGCCGATCACTGCGCCGCGCACCTGGCTCCTCACCCCTCACCCTTCACCCTTCGTTTCCCAGTGCAATTCGAGCGTCGATAACCCCACCAGCACCAGCATCATCGTGATGATCCAGAAACGCACTGGGTGGTTGTGGCTCCGGCCGGGCTGCGCCCTTAACTTGCCCGGCAAATTAGCCTGCGCCTCAAACCAGCCCATCGTGCGTTTCCCTCATGTCCGATCACCTCAGCTTCAGCGTCGAAAGACCGACCAGCACCAGCATCATCGTGATGATCCAGAAACGCACGACGACCTGGTTTTCCTTCCAGCCCTTCAACTCGTAGTGGTGATGCAACGGCGCCATGCGGAATATGCGCCTGCGGGTCAGCTTGAAGGAGGCCACTTGCAGCATGACCGAGAGCGTCTCCACCACGAACACTCCGCCCATGATGAAGAGGACGATTTCCTGTCTCACGATCACGGCGATCGTGCCCAGCGCCGCGCCCAGCGCGAGGGCACCGACGTCGCCCATGAACACTTCTGCCGGATAGGCGTTGAACCACAGGAATGCCAATCCCGCGCCCGCAATGGCGCCGCAGATGACCGTGAGCTCGCCCGCGCCCGGAATGTACGGGAATCCCAGATACTTCGAGAAAACCGCGTGGCCGGCAACGTACGCGAAAATGCCCAGCGCCCCGCCGATCATGACGGTGGGCATGATCGCGAGCCCGTCGAGCCCGTCGGTCAGATTGACCGCGTTGCTGGTGCCGACGATCACGAAGTACGTCATGACGATGAAGCCGATCGCACCGAGCGGGTACGCGACCTGCTTGACGAACGGAACGATGAATTCGGTCTGCGCGGGCAGGTTCGTCGAAAATGCGATGTAGAACGCCGCGGAAACGCCGACCACCGATTGCCAGAAGAACTTCGCTTTCGCGGAGATCCCTTTGGGATTGCGCCTGACCACTTTGCGCCAGTCGTCGACCCAGCCGATCGCACCGAAAGCGAGCGTGACCCACAACACGATCCACACAAACCGGTTCCCGAGGTCCGCCCACAAAAGCGTGGTGACAGTGATCGAAACCAGAATCAGCGCGCCGCCCATGGTAGGCGTGCCGGCCTTGATGAAGTGCGACTGCGGCCCGTCGTCGCGCACGGCCTGGCCGATCTTGTAGGCCGTCAGCCGACGTATCATCGCCGGCCCGACGAGGAACGAGATCACCAGCGCCGTCAGGCAGGCGAGCACCGCCCGCAACGTGATGTACCCGAACACGTTGAACGCGCGAATGTCCTTTGCAAGCCATTGCGACAGCTCTAGCAGCATCCGTGATCTCCGCTCCGCGGCACGGCGGGCGCCCTGGGCCATGAACAACCGGACGCAAGCCCGCTCACGACCTTCTCCCCGTTTTCCCCATGCCCATGTCCGTGCCCTCCTTTTCCATTGCGAATGCCCTGACGACGCTCTCCATCTGCATGAACCGCGATCCCTTCACGAGCATCGTCACTCGCGGTTCGAGCATGTTCTCGATTTCGGCGAGAAGCTCTTCGATGCGGGGGAAGTGCCGCGCGCCTGCGCCAAAACTGCGCGCGGCATGGGCGGAAAGTTCGCCGAGAGCGAACAGCATTTCGACGCCCGCCGCGCGCGCGGCCTCTCCGATCTCCTCGTGCAACCGGGGCGCCTCCGGTCCGAGTTCGCCCATGTCGCCCAGCACCAGCAACCTCGTGCCCGGCGCCTGCGCAAGCACCGCGATCGCGGCACGCACCGATTCGGGATTCGCGTTGTACGTGTCATCGATGACCGTGGCGCCGTTCAAACCCGGCCTCTTCTGGAGCCTGCCCCTGATTCCGGTGAAGCGCGCAAGCCCGCAGGCGACCGCGCAGGGCGGGACGGCGAGCGCGCTGGCCGCGGCCGCCGCGGCCAGCGCGTTCTTCACGTTGTGGAGCCCCGGAGCGCGGAGTGTGGCGCGCGCCTCGCCGCCGGGCATCTTTACGACGATCTCGCTGTCGAGGTAATGCAGATCAAAGCTCGCGGTCACCGCCGCATTTTTCTCGACGCTGAAATCGACCTGCTTCCTGCCCGGGGCGAGCGCACGCCAGACCGAAGCGAACCGGTCATCGGCGTTGATCACGGCAGTGCCCTCCGGTTTGAGCTCCTCGAACAATTCGCCTTTGGCGCGCGCGATGGCCTCCAGCGACCCGAGAAACTCCAGGTGCGCGCGCCCCGCGTTGTTGACGAGCGCCACGTCGGGATCCGCAAGCCGTGCGAGATAACGAATCTCACCCTCATGGTTCATGCCCATCTCGATCACCGCATAGCGATGCGAAGGCCTCAGTTCCAGCAGCATGAGCGGCACGCCGATGTCGTTGTTGAGGTTGCCGCGGGTGGCGAGGACAGAGGATTCGGGATCGTGAATTCGCAAATCGGCGGCGACGCTTTCGCGCAGTATCCCCGCCAGCATTTCCTTGACGGTCGTCTTGCCGCTGCTGCCGGTGAGCGCCACGAGCGGCATCGTGAACTTGGCGCGCCAGTGCGCGGCGAGCCTTCCCAACGCGACGCGCGTGTCCTTCACGACGAGCAATGGCAACGCGACTTCGGCATTCCGATTTCCGAATTCCGGATCCTGTACCATGGCCGCTACCGCCCCCGCCGCCTGCGCCTGCCACACGAAATCGTGGCCGTCGAACCTCTCGCCCTTGAGCGCCACGAACAGCGCTCCCGAGGCGAGCGTGCGGGTGTCGGTGCCGACGCTGTCGAAGGCGGTGTCGCCGCCGCGTAACTGCGCACCCGTCGCCCCCGCCGCTTCCGACGCAAGCATCATTGGCATCGCGCTACCCGGCCGCCGCACGCAACGCGGCCGTGACCGCGGTCGCGTCGCTGAATGGATATCTCACGCCGCGGACCTCCTGATACCGCTCGTGCCCTTTTCCCGCCACCAGGACGACGTCACCGCGATGCGCCATGCCAATCGCCAGTCTGATCGCCCGCGAGCGGTCCGGCTCGATCGTTGCATGGGCGCCACGCACGCCTCTGGCAATGTCGCGAATGATCGCCTGCGGGTCCTCGCTGCGCGGGTTGTCGCTGGTGATGACGACGTGATCGGCGAGCGCCGCGGCGATCGACCCCATCAGCGGCCGCTTCCCGCGGTCGCGCTCACCCCCGCAGCCGAAAACACAGATGAGTTCCGGGTTTCGGGTTCCGGGTTCCGAGTTCGAACGCAACGAACGTTTCGTCTGCACCCTTGAACTCGGACCTTCGAGCCTCGAAGCCGGAAGCAGTTCGCGCAGCGCGATCAATATTTTTTCCAGCGCGTCGGGCGTGTGCGCATAATCGATGATGACCAGCGGCCGGCTGCCGCCGCCGTAGCGCTCGGTGCGTCCGGGTACCGCCTTCACGCGCTGCAGGGCCCGAATCGATTCCTCGAGGCTCACGTCACTCGCAAGCAGGGTCGCCAGGGATCCGAGCAGGTTCGCAGCGTTGAAACCGCCGATCAGGCGGCTGCTGAGGGATGCCGCGCCCCACGGCGTCGTCACGTCGAACGAGATGCCTCCGGTATGAACCCTGAGGTTGCGTCCCTGCACGCTCAGCATGCGATCGGCATTCCGGCGCGGAATCCGGTCACGCGCAAAACCGTAGCCCACGACGCGTGCCCCACCCGCGCGGGAAGCGAGTTCGACACCAAAACCGTCGTCGAGATTGAGGACGGCGTACTTCAGTGATGGCCAACCGAACAGCCGCGCCTTGGCCGCGCGGTAGCGCCGCATCGTCCCGTGATAGTCGAGATGGTCGCGCGAGATGTTGGTGAACAGCGCAACGTCGAATTTGACGCCCGAGAGCCGGTGCTGCTCCAGTCCATGCGATGACACTTCCATGCATGCCGCACGTGCGCCGCACCGCAGGAAGCTCATCAACGACGCTTGCAGCCATACCGCGTCCGGGGTGGTATTGCCCGTTGCCTCGAGCGCGCCGGGGAAACCGCTGCCGAGCGTGCCGATAACCGCGCACTTGCGGCCGGTTCGGCCCAGCGATTGCGCGATCCATTGGCTGCACGAGGTCTTGCCGTTGGTGCCCGTGACACCCACGACCCACAACCTGGCGCTGGGCTGGCCATAGATATGGCTTGCGATTTCACCTGCGCGCCGGCGCAAGTCCGGAACGCCGAGATTGGGAACGTTCCACGCCGGATTCCAGGCGAAACCGCGACTTTCCCAGAGCACGCCCGCGGCCCCGTTGCCTAAGGCCTGGGGAATGAAGTCGCGCCCGTCGCTCGTTGCCCCGGGATACGCGACGAAGGTATCTCCGCGCCTGATCTGCCGGCTGTCGGTCATCAGGCGCTTGATGCCCAGCGCATCGATGGCGCTCAGATCAAGGCGCGACGGGGCGCTCCTTGATCTCCGATTCTGATTCCCCGGCCTCGTCTTCACACCTCCTCCCTGATCTCCGGCGAGCTCGCTGGCGGAAGGACGACATTGTCGACGGGCGCGTCGGGCGCTATCGCCAGCAGGCGCAGCGCTTCGGCCGCGACCCGGCTGAAAACCGGCGCGGCAACCGCCCCGCCGTAATACTGTCCCGCGCCGGGTTCGTCGATCATCACCGCCACGATGAGACGCGGTGACGACACCGGGGCAAACCCGACGAACGAAGAGACGTACCTGTTCGCCGCGTAGCCCTTGCCCTCGATCTTGCGCGCCGTGCCGGTCTTGCCCGCGACGCGGTAGCCGACGATTTGCGCGCGCGGGGCGGTGCCGCCGGGTTGCACCGCCATTTCCAGCATTTTGCGCACCGCCTGTGCCGTGGCGGGCGACATGACCGGCGTGCCCCGCATGGGCGCGTCACGCTTGATCAGCGTCACGGACTTCAGTTCACCGTCCGTCGCGAAAATGCTGTAGGCACGCGCCAGCTGGAGCAGCGAAACGGATATGCCGTGACCGTAGGACATCGTCGCCTGCTCGATCGGCTTCCAGCTCGAAAAAGCACGCAGTTTCCCCACTCCCTCGCCCGGGAACCCGGAGCGCGGCGCGGCGCCGAATCCGACGCTGTGAAACAGGGTCCAGAGCGTTTCCGGCGCCAGGGAGAGCGCCATCTTGGCGGCGCCGACGTTCGACGATTTCTGGATCACCTGCGCCACTGTCAGCGCGCCCTGGGGGTGCGCGTCGTGGATGGTGCGACTGCCGATCGTGAGCTGGCCGGGAGCGGTCTGTATGACCGATTCCGGCTTCACCACTCCCGCTTCCAGGGCCGCCGCCGCAGTGAACGGCTTCAACGTCGAGCCCGGTTCGAAGAGATCAGTTACGACGCGGTTGCGCGTGCGTCTCGGATCGAACTGGCCGCGGTTGTTCGGATTGTAGGTCGGCAGATTCGCCATTGCCAGAACTTCGCCGCTCACGGCATCGAGCACCACGATGCCGCCCGCCTTTGCGCGGTGCTCGACAACCGCTTTTTTCAGTTCGCGGAAAGCGAGGTACTGGATCCGCGCGTCGATGGAGAGCGTGAGCGTTTCCCCGTTCTGCGGTTCATGCACGCTTTCAACGTCCTCGATGATCTGGCCAAGGCGATCCTTGATCACCCGCCGGCTTCCCGCTTTGCCCAGCAACGTTTGTTCAAATGCGAGTTCGAGCGCCTCCTGGCCTTTGTCATCGACGTCGGTGAACCCGATGATGTGTGCCATGACCTCACCTGCCGGGTAATACCGGCGGTACTCCCGCTGCAGAAAAACGCCGGGGATGCCCAGCGCGACCACTTTTTCCGCCTGCTCCGGCGGCAGCTGGCGTTTGAGATAGACGAACTCGCGCCGGGAATCCGCAAGCCTCTTTTTCACCTCACCGACGTCGATCTCGAGCAGCCTCGCCAGCTTCAGCGTTTGTTCGGGCGTGATGTCGACATCCGCAGGGCTCGCAGCGACCGATTCGACGGGGGTCGAGATGGCGAGCGCCTCCCTGTTGCGGTCCACGATCATTCCGCGCGTCGCGCTGAGCTCGATCACGCGCGAGTAGCGCGACTCTCCCTTGCGTTGCAGGAAGTCGTAATGCAGACCCTGCAGGTAGAACGCGCGCGCCGCGAGCGTGGCGAGCCATGCGAGCAGCGCGAGAAGCAGCAGGCGCGAGCGCCACGCCGGAAGCCGGAGCGGGAATGGTGCTGGCGCGGCGGAATTCAAGGATTCGCCTCGGACAGCGGCACGATCTGGATGCGGGAAGACGGCGGGACGCGCATATCGAGCTTTTCGGTGGCGATTTTCTCGATGCGCCCGTGCATCGCCCAGGTGCTCTGCTCGAGCTGCAGCTGGCCCCATTCCACCCCGAGCTGGCGCTCGAGTTGCTGCTCTTTCTGCAGCTCGACGTAGAGCTTGCGCGCTTCGTGGCGGGAGCTTACGAGCGCGAGCGCGCAGCCTATGAGGATGGCGAGCAGCAGCAGATTCAACCTGATCATCAGGCCGCCGCCTTTCCCGGATCAGCCGGCATGACGCCGACGCGCTCGGCGACGCGCATCACGGCGCTGCGCGCGCGCGGGTTGGCCGCGGCCTCGGCGCTCCCCGGGCGCTGCGCGCGGCCGACGAGCCGCAGGCGCGGTGGCGCGATGTCTTGCGCTTTCACCGGAAGCCGCGGCGGCAGGGTGTCCGGCGCCGCCTGAGCGCGCAGAAAGCGCTTGACGATGCGGTCTTCGAGCGAATGGAAGCTGATCACCACCAGGCGTCCTTCCGGCGCCAGCAGATCGACGCATTGCGGCAGGACTAGCGACAACTCCTCAAGCTCCTGATTGATGTAAATCCGTAGAGCTTGAAACGTGCGCGTCGCCGGATCCTGGCGTGGCTCGCGCGTGGGAACGGCTTTTGCCACGAGCGCGGCAAGTTGTCGTGTGGTGTCAACAGGTCCCCGCGCTCGAGCCGCAACAATCGCTGCTGCAATCTGTTTAGCAAACCGTTCTTCGCCATAATTCCTGATCACCTCCCCGATTTCCTTCTCGGATGCGCGTGCCAGCCAGTGCGCCGCCGTGATCCCGCGACCCGTGTCCATCCGCATGTCGAGCGGCGCGTCGACCCGGAAACTGAAGCCGCGCGCCGCGTCTTCGAGCTGGGGCGAGGACACTCCGAGGTCCAGAAGAATGCCGTCCGTGCGCGTGATCCCCACGCGCGCCAGCAACGCGATGAGTTCCCTGAAGGCGCCGTGCAATATCGTGAACCGCTCATCACCGATGCCCGTTCCTGCTTTCACCGCCTCCGGATCGCGATCGAGCGCGATCAATCGCCCGCGCTGGCCGAGCCGCGCCAGGATCATGCGGCTGTGGCCCCCGCGCCCGAACGTGCAGTCGACGTAAGTCCCGCCCTCGCGCACGTTCAATCCATTCACTGCCTGCTCCAGCAGAACCGGGGTATGTGAGCCCCTGCTCACAAGGAGAAGCCCTCCAGTTCGGGCGGCAAACCGCCCGCGCCGAAGCTGCCGGCCCTCTCGATCAACTGCTCCCAGTTGTCCTTGTTCCAGAGTTCAAATTTCTTGCCCTGCCCCACCAGTACCACGTTCTTCTCGAGTTGCGCGAACTGGCGCAGCGCCGGAGAGATCAGCACGCGACCCGCACCGTCCATTTCCGCGTCGACGGCAAAACCGATCAGCCGACGCTGCAGTTCGCGCACCCGCGAATCGAGGTTCGACAATCCTTCAAGCTTTTGCTGTATGAGCTCCCAATCGGGAAGCGGATAAATGAGCAGGCAGCGGTCAGCGTCCGCGGTCACGACGAGGTGTCCACCGCATCGTTCGAGCAACGAATCACGATGCCGGGCCGGCACGGCGAGCCTGCCCTTGCTATCCAAATTCAGTTGCGAGATACCGCGGAACACGACTCCCCCTTGATGCGTGGGAAGTGGTGGCCTTTCCTCGCGGAGAATCGGCGCTTTATCCCACTTCTTACCACTTCGTCCCACTATATTGAAAAACAACGACCTGGTCAAGCTGCGATGAGCGTTTTCTTTTTTTCAGACAATGACTTATGTCCGATAACTCAGGCGCGGTTTGAGCTTTTCATTTAGTCGCAATTAATACTTAAAAACATGGAGATAAACTTAGAATCGCATGTAACTTGTGAAGAGTATGGAATTATCGATCAGTAGATTGCTGATCAAGGCCGTGTTGCGGTACCGCAACAGGTAGAGTGAAGCTGGCCGATAAGCCGGGTTCTGTCGTGGGCAGCCATTCCTCTAGGCCCCGGATCGCTCCGGAGCTCGAGCCACCTACCCGCAAGCTCGGCGGGTCGCGTCATCGCTTGCCTACTTGGTGTTGCTCCGGGTGGAGGTTGCCGCGTTTCACCCTCGTCCGCCGCGTGCCCTGGGAAGAGCGCGTCGCCGCACACCACCCATTTTTTCGAGACTTTGCCGCCTTGCGGCGGCGAAGCCCGAAGCGCGCACCAGACGAGACTCGTCTCTGTGGCCCTGTTCCTCGCCTCACGGCGGACGGCCGTTAACCGTCACCCTACCCTGTGGAGCCCGGACTTTCCTCTC
>JACQOJ010000028.1 GCA_016202605.1 Betaproteobacteria bacterium | reverse complement strand
TGGCAATTACCGCTCCGGCGCGTCGCGCGATGGCACGCGCCACAGCCAGATCGCGAGCAGCGCGCCGAGCGCCGCGAGCAGGAGCTGTAGCACGAGGCCTTCAACGAAGAAGAGGGTCGAGATCGCGAGCGTGCCGGACATGAGCGCGATCGCCCAGAGCTTGGTGCGGTAGGGAATGCTCCGGTGCAGCTGCCACTCGCGCGCCGTCGGGCCGAGCACGCGATGGTTGAGCAGCCAGTTGTAGAAGCGCACCGAGGCCCTCGCGAAGCAGGCTGCCGCGAGCAGGAAGAAGGGCGTCGCGGGTAGGACCGGCAGCACCACGCCGGCGATGCCGACGCCCACGAAAACGAGCCCGAGCGCAGCCAGCACAACGCGAATGACGCGCGAGTCGTGCTCCCGCACGTGATGGGAGTAATCGACGGGCTCGGTCACGGCCCACTCATCAATTGCGCCGCTCCGAGCAGAACTCTGAACCGTCGGCGGCCGCGCAGCCGGTACACCGAGAAGTCGCGCTGGTCGATGGTGGCGATGGCGGTTACACCAGTGCGCTCCGCAAGCGCGATGAGCGAGGCGTCGGCATAGTCACAGGGCAGGCTTGCGTATTGGGCGATAATCCTGGCGAGTGCCGAGTAGTCGGCAACCGGTTCCACCTTCAGCAGCCCTGCTCGGCGGGCGCGTTCGATCCAGAGGAGAGCGGCACGTTGGTGGGCGGGACTCGCCGCGAGCACATAGGCGATCTCAGTGATTACCGCATCGGTCGTCAGCAACTCGCCCCGAAAGCACTGGAACCACTCGACCGCTGCGCCATGATGGCGGTCGGCGCGGTTGACGAGCGCGACGACTGCCCCGGTATCAACGTGCGCGCGAGCCACGAAACGCCTTGCGCGCGAGCTCGCGAACGTTGCCGGACTGGATCTTCTTGACGCCCCTGGACGGAATCAGGTCCGCCGCAAGCGAGTAGGCGCTTGCGCCACCGGTCTCACTGTCCAGGTAGCTGTCGAGCGCGCGCACGATGGCCTCGGTCCGGGTCGTCCCGCGCTTCGTGCAATATTCAGCGAGTTTTTCTTCGACCCGTGGTGGAATCCGCGCGTTGATCACTCCGCTCATGTGGCATCTCCATCTGTGTGTTACAGAATTCGCACATTGTAACACATACGGAAAATCACGCACATAGGGTCAGACGCGGGGCCGCCTATCGCGCCGACACCGCTACGCGCCAGAAATCCCGCGCGTATTCGTGTCCCGTGAGGTCGAAAACCCGGCCGTTCGGATCGCGGAAATCAGCCTTGTTCGAATTCCCTCCGCTCATCAAGTCTGGGTAGGCGTCAACGATCCGTTTCCGCAGCAATTCACGGGTGGAATGGCGGTTGCGGAGTCCCAGGGAATAAAGACATGGCCGTAGCCTCCATTCCGATCGGCCGTTTCGCGAACCCGCGACGGGTGTCGAGGCGGATTGATCCGTGGATCATTCCACCCGCTAGCCTGATGTCTTTGGCGTGTGATGTCGCGGGGGTGGCGGAAGGAGTTACCGCGGCCGAACGAGTGCACTAAACGGGATTGAGTGAGCCCGGGACAATGCGGAGTC
Source organism: Betaproteobacteria bacterium (assembly GCA_016202605.1). Lineage (GTDB taxonomy): Bacteria > Pseudomonadota > Gammaproteobacteria > Burkholderiales > SG8-41 > DSOT01. Next base: position 6,711 of record JACQOJ010000028.1, on the reverse strand, counting down.
CAGCTGCTCCTCATCTGGGCACCGTGATGCGGACTCACCAGCGATAGAAACGTATGGGTGTTGTAGCCCGGGACCGCGGTGTAGCGGGCGTCACCGGGCAGGAGCGCCTGATGCGTATTGCCGGAACGGTCCTTGCCTTCTGCGATCACCGCCAGCCCACTATCGTTGATCGTGGTACCGCCGCACTCCAGGATGGTGATTGGTCCAAAAGCCCCGGGGCTTGATCGCTTCGGCCAGACCAGCAAGCAATTGTTGTTCTTGAGTTGTTGAGCGAACGCGCGGTGCGTCGGGCCTAAGCGTTGCCGCGGAACGATCCATGGCCGCGACAGGGCGCGGGTGTCAATATTTGCCGATGCAAAGTGATCGAGATCCCAGTGCGAAAGGACAATCGCCGGCTGCTGGCACAGGCAGAATTGCCTTAAGCCCGACCAGGTGTGCATCTGCGAGTTGTAAGGCGACCCGAAATCGAAATACAACAAAGGTTGCCCCGCGCTGTTTACGGCGGCATTGCAGTTTCCCTGGCCGATATCGTATACGACCAGTCCGTCCGAAGAGGCAGTCGCACCACCGAGCGCGTGACGTATGGCGTGCAGGCTCGCTTTCGGCGCTCTCAAAGAGAACCTACGTCGCAACTGTGTCGACCGTCGGGCCGGGGGCTGCGCAAGCGGGGTCCTTACCGCTGTACTTGAACCTTCAGGACTGAAGACATTCGTGTAGATTATCGCCGGATAACCATGCGTCGGAGGGAGCAGTTCGATAGTCAGCCACGGCCCCGCCCCGCCCTCCAGAATGTCGTCCCATGCAATTCCCAATATGCCGGCTGCATCCGGCTCGACAAGCTCGAGCTCGACAGCGGCCAGCGGAGCGCGAGCGAAGAAATCCCCGTCCCCCAGACTTTGATTCAGCGGCTGGTCGAACCAATTCGCGTCCACTCCGTCCAGCCTGACGCTGAATTGCTGTGTGGCTGGGAGCGGCTCGATCTTCTCGACCTGTGCGTACAGCCGTCGTGGCGGCAGCGGAGGCTGAAATCTGCGGTCAAAATTCAGGAACGGATTCACCGGTCGCCCTTCACGCTAGCTGACGAGACACACGGGCAATTGCGGGGTTCCCTCTCGTACAGAAGACCCGACGTCCGACGGCGCGCTGGTCTTGTATCTATTCGGTTCAAAATCCCAACGCTTTAAAAGCTTCCGGATGGTGGCACGCCAGGTTCGCGTCCGTCGATTCGAATCCGTGCAGGACCAACCTGTCGAATACATCCGTTTTGAGCCGAAAAAGCCTTGTACCAACCCCGGCGGCTGCGGCCACTTCGTTGTCGTTGAGATGGCCATGCGTGTCGTAGTCGATCGTGCGCTTCGGATAATCGTCTTCCGCATACAGCTTTACTTTCCACGTGGGCAATCCCAGGCGTGCGTATGCGGCGAAGAGGCTCCCATCCTTCACCGCGGTCATCACCATCCGGCTTCGTAGTGCGCGCGTCTGGTCCGTCGCGATATCCGGCATCCTGAGTGCGCCACGGAACCGCGGCGGTTTCACGTTCACCGGGCCGAGCGCCGGATCTGTATCCAATGCGAGAGGTGCGGAGGCATCGCTGACCAAGAGGAATTCCACATCGCTGACCTGCCTGTCGGATGCGGTATAGACGATCCCGCGGTCAGGCTTGTAGACTGCCTCAAGGCCCAGATTTTCGTATACCCCGCCATCCCAAAGCCTGACGCGGCGCGCCTTGGATTTTCGGGGGCCGGAGACGGGCTTGCCGGATTTCGGGTCAGTCGGGAGGTAGGTCACCGGACTGACCGAAAACCAAGGCTCTTCGGGCAAATCAAGACGCAGGAACCCGATTAGATAGGGCAAGGACGCCGACGCTGCCGCGCCCACACAGATGGGCATATGGTACGTGGCCTTGGACGACGAACTGAAAATGTCCCGCCCGTAGTAGTAATGGCCAAAGCTCCAGTCCCCCATGCCTTCTTGTGTGAACCTCCAGGATTTCCCGGTCTCATAAGTCGTCGCGTTAGCAAACCATACGGGATCGCCTGCGAGTTCGGAGAAACTTCCGCGGATACCCCAGGCTTCGTACAGCGCCTGCGACAGCATCCAACTTCCCACAAGACCGCGCGTAATGGCGTTGTCCAGCCAGCAAACAGGCAGCGCTGATTCAAGTGACACGCTGGTCAAAAGAGTTCGGGCCTTGGGAAATACGATCTTCTGAAACTCCGAGCTTGTCGGCCAGCGGTAGTTGTTCAGCTCGAAAACCAGCGCCGTCGCCAACGATCCGCCGGAAACCGAGGAAATGACCTTGACTTTCTCGAGCAAATCCTCGCGCGCGAGCCTACGCAAAGCACCCATGTGAAACGCCACCGCCCTCACGCCACCACCCGAAAGCGAGAGCGCAATACTCTTTGGCGGGCGACGCGTGATTGAAGGCATGTGCGGAAGCGAGGGTCAGCGCCAGCCACGAGTTGCACGTTACACGGAGCGCCGATGGCCTCGAGCTGGGAGGCTTGCCAACACCCGCTTTCGCCCATCAGGTGATCAGAACGCGAAGTCAACCGGGCGTCTGCACTCTACACCGCGACGCGCCAGAAATCCCGCGCGTAGTCGGGGCTGGTGAGGTCGAATACCTGACCGTTCGGGTCGCGGAACTTGCGCTCGGTTTCCCGCCCCCCCTCGGCCGCGGCAAGCATGATGCTGCCGCAGCGCACCGCGCCGTTCGCTTCGGCTTTCTTCGATTCGCCCTCCATGTCCTCGACGAGGAAACCGATGTGGTGCAGGCCGCGCCGGTCGTCGCGCTTCATGTTGACGTTCGAGGGGTGGATGATCACCAGGCTCACGACGCCGTCCGAGAGCCCGATCGCAGTCTCGTGCTGCCTGACGCGCTGCATGCCGAAGGCCTTCTCGTAGAACTGGGCGGTCTCTTCCATCTTCTCGACTACCATCGCGATGTGGCGGAGCTTGGCCATGGTGATCCTCCTTTGGTTGGTGGTTATGAAGGGTTGGGCGGAAGTTTCCGGCGCGGCGCCGGTGGTGTCAACGACGTGTGTTTCCCTCACCCCTGGCCCCTCTCCCGGAGGGCGAGGGGGAAGTCTGGTTTTCCTCCCCCAGTCGCTCTCCCGAGCGGAGAGGTAATTCGCGTGCGTCGTTACAGCGCCGGGCGGGAATCGTCGCCGACCGGGGCGACCTCGAGGAAGATCCCGGAGATCCAGCCCCGGGTGCGCACGACGCGGTCGAGGAAGTGCTGATTCTCCGGCGCGAGATCCTCAGGCCCCGCGAGGAGCGGCACCCGTGCCTTGGCCGCAGCGGCCCCGGTGATCGGCGGCAGGTCCCGTCGCCCGAACTTCGGCTCCGTGCCCGGCTCCCCGTCCACCATGAGCGGCGCGAACGGCTTGCGCTTGGCCTTCTGCTCGGGCGACATCTCGATCTCGAACGCGTTGAGCGGCATCGCGATCATCGCGAAATAACCCAGCGTCACCACCAGTTCCACCAGCCCCTGCACACCGAAGCGGTCGAGCGCCGCCTTGAAGGTGGCGTCGCTTACGCGATGGTTGCCGGAGATGAGCTGCGTGCAGAAATCGGTGACGAGCACGTCCTCGGCCGTCAGGTTTGGCGGCGGCCTGCGCTCGCGTATGGCGTCCACCGTGTCCTGCGGCACGCCCGCTTCCAGCGCCCAGTTGACCCATGCGGCCCATTCGTACGGCCCGTCCAACGCGCGCGAGCCGATCAGCGCGATGAAGGTGCGCACCCGGATCGACACGATCGATTCGTCGGCCCGTCCGCGCGCGTGGAAATAGTGCCCGAGATGCGCGAACCGCACCGCGAGATCGGGGCTGCTGTTCATGGTGACGATGAACGGGCCGCTGATGGGGTTCCGCCGGATCGCCTTCACCGCGTCGTGGAAACGGCGCTGATCCGGAGGAAGCGCGTCGCGTTCGATCATGGAGAGTCTGTTGACGTTGATTCCGCTCCGTGTTGGGCCGGCGCCGATTATAGCCGCGAAAGTCCCTGGTTTCGGGCGGGCTACCCCGGGCGGCGGAGTGCTTCGGCGGTCTCCACGTCGAATACCGGCAGTTCGAATGCCGCATGGTAATCAATGCCGGGCAACGCCGCCGTCACCGAAAGCTCCCAGAGGATTCCCTCCCCGGTCGAGTCGATGGCGGCGGCGGGCTGGCCGGCCGGCAAGTCCGCGCTGATCGGCACCACCAATGTCGGGCTCCCAGAGCGGACTCGGCCGGGATGCCTCGACTGCGTTTCCCAGAGCGTATCGCGGCGCACTCGCGTCTGCCGGTTATCGCCGCTCCCTGACCGCTCTTCCCAGCGGTACACGCAGCGCAGCGTCAGCGTGAATCCCTCGCGAAGCTGCACGTTCCTGGGCACGCCGGTTCGTACTTCGCCCTCCAGTTTGCCGCCCACGGCGACCGGCGTATGCGCGAGCGCCAGCCGGCTTTCGGCGAACTTGCGGCGCCGCAGCGCGAGGCGAATCGCGCCGGTGATAAAGGCAGCGGCGACAGGCAGCGCCCCCGCCAGCACCAGCCACGCCACATCGCCCCAGATCAGCGCGGCGCCCAGCGCGCCGAGCGCGAAGACCGCCCAGATGCCCGCCGCCCAGTAGGCCAGCGAGCCGTATTTGACATCGTCGGACCGGATCAGCCCCTCGGCCCAGTCCGGCCGTTTTGACCATTGCTCGCGGAGCCACGCCTCGCGTGCCGCGGCAACCTCGGCCTCGGTGGCGTCTTTGGCCACATGGATGACGGTCGCCTGTGAGCGCGTCCCGCTCCGGCCGTCCCAGCCGACCACGTCCGCCATATGGCCCGAGACCGCCACCTCCTTCATGTCCTTGGGCACTGCGAGGCGCCGGGCCAGATATCCGACCCCAATGAAAACCAGGCCGAACAGGATCGCGAAGAAGCCCGCGGGATCGTCGATCGCGATCAGGCCGCCGACCGCGGCAATGAGCGCTCCGAAGCCCATGAACACATAGCCCGCGATGCGCGGCAGGTCGAATGCGTCACGGCGCTCGATCACGCAAGCCCCCCTTCAAGGAATCCGAAGGGCCAGACTCGACTTCCGGAAAAGCGCGATAGGCGCGGCGGCCTTCCGCCGGTTGCTCCGAAGTCCTGACCGCGGAGCAACGTGTGGTCCCCCATGCGGCCCATTCCGCGCACCGTTAATCGGGCCTCCGCGTTCTAACAACGCGCCAGACATCGCGCGCGTATTCGCGGCCGGTCAGGTCGAACACCTGGCCGTTCGGACCGCGGAATTTGCGCTCGGTCTCCGTCCCGTGTTCGGAGTTGATGATTCCGCCGCTGCGGACAGCCCCATTGGCTTCGGATTTCGCCGATTCCCGCTCCATGTCGTCGGCTACCATCGCTATGTGGCGCAGCTTGGCCATCGCGATCCTCCTTTAGCGGGTTATTCTTACAGGGCTTCGCCGAAGTTTCCGGTGACTGGCGGGTGCTGTCAACGGCGTTCGATATCCCTCGGCCGCTCACCCCTGGCCTCTTTTCCCGGGGGAGAGGAAGACGAGGCGGTGGCACCCGGAAGGCAACATCCCGATGGACGAACAGACAAGCGGCCCGGATTGCCTGCCGGCGCAGCCTCTCCGATAATCCGGAGGGCGATAACAGGGGACGAAGCGGGACAGACCCCTGTTACGATCGAAACCACAACGAACAAGGAAGCCTCATGAACAGTCGAGAATCCGAAACGTCCACCGCACAAGGCCAGCGGTTCAAACCCATCCCGCTCGAAAGCCTGACCGCGGAGCAACGCGCGCTCGCCGATGCGATCCGCTCCGGACCACGGGGTGCTGTGAAGAACTCCGCCGCCGCCAAGCCGGGTCCGCTCGGCGGGCCGTTCAACGTACTTCTGCGCAGCCCGTACATCGGCAATATCATCCAGAGCCTCGGCGCGGCGATTCGCTTTCGGAGCTCGCTCCCTCCGAAGCTGAACGAGCTGGCAATCATCGTGACGGCCCGCCGGTGGACGTGTCAGTACGAGTGGTTCGCGCATCACCGCCTGGCGCTGGAGGCCGGCCTGGATCCCGCGATCGCCGAAGACATCGCGCAGGGCCGCCGGCCGGCGAAGATGTCGGACGAAGAGGCGGTCGTGCATGACTTCTCGCGCGAGCTGCACGAGACGCAGGGCGTCAGCGACGCCACCTACCAGCGCGCGCTGGATCGCTTCGGCGAGCGCGGCGTCATGGATCTCATCGCCGTCAACGGCTACTACGTGCTGGTCTCGATGACGCTGAATGTGGACCGGACGCCGCTGCCGGAGGGAGCGAAGCTTCCGCTGCCGCAGTTAAACAAGTAAGTCACGGAGGATGCCATGCCCGAGCTGCCAAAGTGGGAACTGAGCCATATCGGCCTTTTCGTCACCGACATGGACCGGATGCGCGATTTCTACACCCGGCTCCTCGGCTTCAAGGTGATGGACGCGGGTGAGTTGAGGAACGGGCTTCGCCTCACGTTCCTCAGCAAGGACCCGAAGGACCATCATCAAATCGTGCTCGTCACCGGGCGCGAGAAGGGCACGCGGTCCACCGTCAACCAGATCACGTTCCGCGTCGCCTCGATCAAGGAGGTGCGGGCGATGCATGATCTGGCGGTTGCCGGCAAAGTGGACGGGGTTGATCCCGTGGACCACGGCAACGCCTGGTCGGTCTACTTCCTGGATCCCGAGGGCAACCGGCTCGAGTTCTTCTGCGACACG
>JACQOJ010000036.1 GCA_016202605.1 Betaproteobacteria bacterium | reverse complement strand
CTGCCGCAGATCTTCGGCAAGGGCCACTACCTCGTGCTCGACCACATCAACTCGCTGCCGAACAAGCTGCCCGAAATTTACTTCCGCTTGCGGCGATAAAGGCCGTGGCTCGTGATTCGTGACCGGTGACTGGTTTTACCCCTCCTATTTCCGGGACTGCCAGGGAAGAGCAGAGAGGGGAAAGGCGAGAGGCGGAAAGCGAACAACGAGAAGGAGCCCGGGACCCGGCACAGTCAGCGCGCCGCTTCCTCCGCCTTTTCGAGGCGCTTGCGCGCTGCCTCGACCGCCTGTTCCAGCTTTTTCTGGCGCTCGAAATAAGGCTCGGTGAGACGGCTGGTGCCGCCGGCGGTGCCGAGGCGCTCGCCGGGCAGCGGCTCCTTGCCCGCTTCGCGCGCCGCTTCAGCTCGCTGAAGCTGCTTGCGCGCGGCCTCGAGTTCCCGCTGGAGCGCCTCCGTCCTGGCGGTTCGCTGCCGCGCGGCCTGGTCGGCGCGCGCCTTGTCAGCCGGCGTCACGATGGTGATCCCGGGCTTTGGCGGGGGCGGCACGACTTTTTCCACGCGCTTCGCGCCCGGTTCGGGCTTCTCTCCATAGATCACTTTGCCGTCCGGCATGGTTGACTTGAACATCTCTTGCGCGAACGCAGCCGGGCTGCCGAGGGCGAGTACCAGCACCAAAGTTGAAACGCGCCATGTCATGTCGAGGCTCCTTGTAAGCAGAATATTCCTTGGACCGATTTTAGTCCCAAAGATGCGATCCGCCTACGTGGCATGCGCCGCCAGCCATTGCACAGCATCGGATCGAAGCGATCGCACAACCCCCGCTCCATCCAGCGCCGGAGAGTGACGAGCGACGAGGAGCAGGCGGAGAGAGGCTGTTGCAGCATCAGGTCGGGTTGCTGCGTCATGAACCGGGCGGAACGCGATTCCACGGTGATCAGAAAACCGGGGATACCCGCGACGCGCACCGCCAGTTACTATTACATGACGGCAGATGCAGCCGGCGGGCGCAGGGCAGGCGTGCGGCCGGCGCGAACAGAAGGAGGCGGACATGAACGGTGAAGCCCTCGAAATCCTGGTGCGGATCGTCGGAGCATTGCTTGCCGGCGGCATCGTGGGCCTTGAGCGCAGCTACCATGGCCGGCCGGCGGGTTTCCGCACCCATACTCTGGTGTGCATGGCTTCGAGCCTGCTGATGCTGGTCACGGTGTACGAAAGCCTGTGGTTCAGTGACGGCAACGCGCGCGTTGTGATCGATCCGACACGCATGGCGCAGGGCATCATGACCGGCATCGGCTTTCTCGGAGCCGGCGTGATCATGAAGGAGGGGCTGTCGGTGCGTGGTCTCACGACGGCCGCGTCGATCTGGATCACGGCTGCAATCGGGATACTGGTCGGGATCGGATTCTACTTTCCGGCCGCGATCGCCGTTGCGGCGACCATTGGAACGCTGTCAGCCTTCCGCTGGATAGAAAGCCGCATTCCGTGCGAGTTCTACGCGCATTTCCGCGTACACTTCAAGCGCGATAACGCGATGGCCGAAGATGAACTGCTCGCGCTGGTGGGCAAGCACGGGTTTACCGTGGCGAATCTGAACTACGGACTGACCGACGGCGGAGAACACATCGAGTACCGCATGGTGCTGCGGACGCTGGCCGCGAAGAACGCCCGATCGTTGTCGGACGCACTGCAAAAAGTGCCTTCCGTAATTGAGTTCAGGATTTCGCCGGCCGGCGGCTGATCTCGCGTTACGCCCTGTTCCGGCTTTTCCCGCCGCAGCGCCGCGCTTGCCTGCGTCTGGGCGCGCCCGGACAATGTACGTGGAAAAGAAGGTCGGCATGTGGTGAAAAAATACCGGGCAACGCTCATCAACGCGGTTACGCGCCGGCAGCGGCCGTACCGCAGCAACCATCCGCTCGCGATTCCGCGCACCGCGCTTGCGATCGACCTCATTCGCGCCTACGGCGCGGTAACCGAACGCGAGATCCTGCCCGGCCGCATCGCGGCGGTCGGGGAACTGGCATGGTTCCATACCGCGGATTACATCGCGGCGATGCGCGCGGCCGAAGCGAACGGCCGGCTGCGGGAAGAGGACCGCGAACGCCATCAACTCGGGACCCTCGAGAATCCGTATTTCGACGGTCTCTTCAGCATTCCCGCGCGGGCGACCGGCGGCAGCATCCAGGCGGCGGAAGCAGTGCTGGCGGGGCGCATTGCGTTCAACCCGGCGGGCGGCATGCATCACGCGCGCGCGGGCGCGGCGCAGGGCTTCTGCTACTTCAACGATCCGGTGCTGGCGATCCTGAAACTCAGGCAGGCGGGCTGGAGAACGCTTTACGTCGACATCGACGCGCATCACGGCGACGGCGTGGAGGAGGCGTTCGAGAGCGATCCCGACGTATTCACGTTTTCGCTCCACATGGGCACGGCCTACGCGTATCCCTACCGTGGAGGCGCGGTGTCGGATTCGGGCGACGGGAAGGGCGGACATACGGTTCTGAATATCCCGCTCCCGCCGGGCACTCACGATGCCGAATACCGCATGCTCTTTGACAGCGCGTGGGCGAAGGTCGTCGCCAGATTTGCGCCGGACGTGATCGTCCTGCAGGCGGGCACCGATCTGCTCGCGCGCGACCCGCTCGGAAAACTGTCGGTCTCGACCGAGTGTTTTCTCGGCATCGCGCGCACGGTGCTGGAAAGCGCGCCGCGGCACGCCGACGGCACGCCGCGGCTGCTCGTCACCGGCGGAGGCGGCTACCACCCCCTGCTGCTCGCGCGTGCCTGGACCGGATTGTGGGCGCTGCTCTCCGGCCGCGAACTTCCCGAGGAAATTCCCGCGTCCGGCGCCGAGGCGATGCGCGGCGCGAACTGGCGGCTCGATGAAGACGAACCGTACTTCGCGGATCTCTTCCGTTTCCGCCTGGACCGGCCGACTGCAATGCAGGTGCGGCCGTCAGCGCGTGAACTGGCGGCCGCGGTGGCCCGGCATCCGTTCCTGCGATGACCATGATCGAGCGCCGCTTGCCGGGTTGCGCGACGCGCGCAGCGACCGCGAACTACGCGACGACATTCGGGGCCGGGCTTCCCGCCGCGCATTACAGCGACTTCCTGAATCTTCATCTCAAGCTCTCGTCGCTCGGCATTGGAACTTTTCCGGGCGCGGCGACCGACGCGGTCGATGAAAACTGCGCGCGGATCATCGAGCGCGGGCTGCTGAACGGCATCAACGTCATCGATACCGCTGCGCACTACCGCTATGGAGGTTCGGCGCGGGCGGCAGGAGAGGGCTTGAGGCGCGCATGCGCAGGCGGAGTCCGGCGGGAGCAGGTGTTTCTCGTGGCGAAGGGCGGATTCCTCCGCTTCGATGAGGGTGTGCCCGGAGATGTCGATGCGTGGTTCGAAGCGAACATTACCCGCGACGGGTTGGGCAGGCGCGAGGAACTCACGGATCTGCACCTCCTCAGTCCCGGGTATATTGCGCGGCAGATCGACGACTGCCGTAACGCGCTGGGCGTCGACACGCTCGATGCGTTTCTCGTCGACCAGCCCGAAGTCCACATTTCCCGTCTCGGCAAGGCCGAACTCAATCGGCGGCTGCAGAGGGTGTTCGCCGTGTGCGAGCAGGCGGTCAAAAACGAGAGGATTCGCTGCTACGGTATTTCAACCTTCAACGGTTTCCGCGTGGAGACCGATCATGCATTGTTTCAATCGCTGGCGTCGTTGCTCGGGCTGGCGGAAAAGGCGGCGCAGTCCGTTCACGGGATGGGCGACGCGCGCCATGCCTTCCGCATCGTGCAGATGCCGTTCAACCAGGCGCTGCCTGAAGCGTTTACGCGCTTCAATCAGGCGACCGGCCAGGGCAACGTCGCATCTACCTTGCAGGCGGCGTTTCAACTGGGGATCTACGTCATGGCGAGTCACGCGCTCGCCAAAGGCAAACTCGCGCACGAGTGCGCCGAATCGGTGCGTCATGCGCTCCCGCGGTTCGCGAACGATGCGCAGCGCGCACTGCAATTCAACCGCTCGACCCCCGGGCTCGGGACCAGCCTCGTCGGCATCAGCACCCCCGCGCATCTCGACGACCTGCTGCAGGTGGCAGCCGCGCCACCGATGGCGCGCGCCGAATACCTGGCGCTGTTCGAGCGCGCAAGCTGATTCGACGCTGGATTTACTGTGTCGTTCTCGAGCCGTCGGGTAGTGTTGTCATTCCGGAGTAGCCGGGAATTCCAATGCAGGGCAAAGGCGTGACCAGTGACCGGATTGTCGTTCCCATGAAGATGGGAATCCAATTTCAGCAAAGACAGATTGGATGCCCGCCCCCGATTAAAGCACTCGAGGGCAGGCTCTGCGCGGGCATGACACAGTAACTCCAGGCGCCCGGCCCCACCGCCGCTGCCGGGAGCGTATAGTCCCGCAGGACGACGGCATGGCGGCGTAAGGACTCGAGGCCCGGAACGACCAAGCATGGCGCTCGAATGTTCGATCGGCTCTTGAGAGGGGGGAATCCATGGACAAACCGGCAGTCAGGCGGCAATCCGAGTACGTTCCGCTCACGAAAGAACAGTTTCGTGAAAGGTTTTTCGCGAAGTTCTACGACCCGGTGTTCGCGGAGGTGAGCGCCGAGCTGGAAAAGGTGTTCGAGAAGTCGTGGGACGGCTACATCAAGTATCGCAAGTCGCCGCGCAAGACGCCGGCCGGTTCCGGCTACGCGGATCCCGCGATGCCGCTCCCGGTCGAATGGCTGGAGGCCCGCGCGCGGATCGACGCCGCTGAAAAACGCCGGAAAGACCCCGATGCGCCGTCGCGGATCCTGATCGTCAACGGCTCGACGCGCAGCGAGCACAGCTGTCCCGGGGAAATCTCGAAAACGCGGCGACTGGCGCAGCGCGCGCAAAAAGCGATTGAAGCGCTGCCTGGACACGAGGTCGATTTTCTCGATATCTCGACGCTTGCGGACGAGCCGTGGAAAGTGATTCATCCATGCAAGGGCTGCGTGTCGACGTCGCAGGCGCTCTGCCACTGGCCGTGCTCGTGCTATCCGAACCACGCGCTGGGCCAGACCAACGACTGGATGGGAGACATCTATCCGCGCTGGGTCGCGGCGCATGGCGTATTCATCCTCTGCCCGGTCCACTGGTACCAGGCGCCGGCGAGCCTCAAGCTCATGATCGACCGGCTGGTCTGCGCGGACGGCGGCAATCCGGATCCGACAACCACTCGCGGCAAGGATCCTGCTCTCGCCAAGAAACTCGAACTCGAGGGCTGGCCCTACCCCAAGCATCTGGCGGGGCGCGCATTCGCCGTCGTCGCGCATGGTGATGCCGCGGGGCCGGAGAACCTGCGGCGCATGCTCTGTGACTGGATGCACGATCTGGGGATGATCCAGGCCGGGCCGGGCGCTGCGCTCGATACCTGGATCGGGTGGTACCGCCCCTACGCGACGAGCCACGAGGATCTCGATGCGGACCAGGATACCTTTGTTCAGGTGGAGCAGGCGGCGTTGAGCCTCGCGAGCATGGTGAAGCAGATCCGGTCGGGAGCTTACCAGCCGCCGAGCGCGGGCCTGCACCCGCCGCGCGAGAAGTAATCGGATCGACCAGACTCGCGGATCCCGGGGGCGAACTGCCCCGACCCTTTTCAAGAATCCGATTCTCGGGGAGAATGCGGGCTGCTCGAACAACGGAAAAAGGGGGATGATGCCATGGCGCATACGCTGGAGCAGTTCGCCGCCGATTGTCACAGGATCCTGAAAGCCGAGCCGGGGCCGGCCGGGCGCGGCAAGGTTTGCACGTTGCTGCAGGAATGTCTCGGGGACGAGCAATTCGTCGCGGCTAACCTCGGCGACGATGTGTCAGAGCGCAAGATCCTGTATGAAGATCCCGAGCTCGAGTTCTGCATCCTCGCCCATCACTACAAGGGCGCCAAGGAAAGCCCGCCCCACGATCACGGTCCGTCCTGGGCGATCTACGGCCAGGGACGCGGCGAGACCGAAATGAGCGACTACGCGCTTCTGGAGTCGGCGACCCCCGACAAGCCGGGCAAGGTGCGCAAGTTGCGGACGTACAAGCTCACGCCGGGCGTGGCCCACGTGTACAACGAGGGCGACCTGCACTCTCCGAAGCGTACCGGCCCGACGCGCCTGATCCGTATCGAGGGCGTGAACATGGATGCCGTGCGGCGGCTGAAGTACGTCGCGGTCTAGCGCCCATGGCGAAAATCGTCAATACGCTGGACGTTCCGCGGCTCCATTCCCGGAAGGACGACCGCTTCCGTTACGAGACGGTCAAGGAAAACGTGCTGGGGCTGAAGAACATCTGCGGCGAGATCGTCGTCTATCCGCCGGGAGCCGCGGGCGCCAGCCATCATCACGTCGGAACCGAGCATCTGTTCTACGTTACCGAAGGCAGGGGCACGATGTTCATCGACGACGTGCCGCACGAAGTGAAAGCGGGCGATTTTGTGGCCGTCTTCGATTACGAGCGCCACTGGTTCCGGAACCACACCGACCAGACGTTCGCTTTCCTGGAGCTGTTCGCGCCGGTCAACTACAAGACGATCTGGGACAACCCGGACCTGAAGTGAACCTGGAAGCCGGGCCGCCCGTGAGGCGGCGACAACCGGTGGTCAGTGGTGCGTATCGGCGGGGATGGCCGGCAGCGGTCCGCTCTTCACGTTGTAGAGATGGCGCTTGCGCACGAGCGCCATGGTGAATGACACGAACAGGCCGAAGATCGCAATCACGGTGTAGATCGGGAAATCGAGCCAGATGAGCAGCGCGTAGAAACCCAGCATCACGAGGATGGAAAGGTTCTCGTTGAAGTTCTGGACCGCGATGGAGTGTCCGGCGCCCATCAGGATGTGGCCGCGGTGCTGCAGCAGCGCGTTCATCGGCACCACAAAGAATCCCGCGAGTCCCCCGATCAGGATCAAGAGCGGAATCGCCACCTCCAGGCTGCGCACGAAGTTCATCAGGATGACGATGAGCCCCATCGCGATACCGACCGGCACCACATTCACCGCCCGGCTGAGCGGCACGAATTTCGCCGCGATCACGGCGCCGGCCGCGATCCCGACGGCGACGATCCCCTGCAGCACGGTCGCCTGGGACAAGGTGTAGCCGAGGGCGACTTCCGCCCATTTCAGCACGATGAACTGCAACGTCGCGCCGGCGCCCCAGAAAAGCGTGGTGGTGGCGAGCGAGATCTGCCCGAGCTTGTCGGACCACAGGAGCTTCACGCAGTGCGCGAACTCGTGGATGAGATAGATCGGATTCCTGCTGGGCGCGCGGTGGTCGACGCCGGTGTTGGGGATGTACAGGTTGAAGATCGCGGCGATCGCGTAGAAAACGGTGATGATGAGGATCGCTGCTTCCGGACCGGAATCGATGCCGGTCTCGATAAGCGGTATGTCAACGGCGAGCAGCCGCGAGGACACCGCGTCGCTGATGAGCATGCCGCCGAGAAGCGTGCCGAGTATGATGGAAGCGACCGTGAGGCCTTCGATCCAGCCGTTGGCGATGACCAGCTTCTGGTGCGGCAGGTATTCGGTGAGGATCCCGTACTTCGCGGGCGAATAGGCCGCCGCGCCGATGCCGACAATGCCGTAGGCGAGAAGCACAGGGCCGTACAGGGACTGGCCAGGCTCGAGCAGCCAGGCGCAGATGAACATGGCGACGCATCCCGTGATCTTCACCACGTTCGTGATGAACATCACCCGGCCCTTGGGCATCGAATCCGCGAACGCGCCCACGAACGCCGCAAACGCCACGTAAGAAACGGTGAAGAAGAACTTGAGCAGCGGCGTCATCCACTCCGGGGCCGTCATTTGCATCAGAACCGCGATTGCGGCGACCAGCAGCGCATTGTCGGCGAGCGACGAGAAAAACTGCGCCGCCATGATGATGTAGAAGCCGAGAGGCATGCGTAGTCCGGATCCGGGCTATGCGCCGATCAAGGCGGAAGGCAGAAGGCGGAGGGCAGAAGGCAGAGGGTGGAAGCCGGAAAGCAGAAGGAGCAAGGCACCAACGCCCGTGATTCGGGCTGTGCTGCCTTCCTCCTTCATCCTTCCTCCTTCATCCTCGTTCCGACGGCTGCCGCTTTATACCACAATTCGCACGGCCGGGTTCATGTGTCGCGCTTTCCGCGGGTGGCGGCAAGTTCGCGCAGCCGTTTTTCCTGTTCCGAGAAGGAGGGCGGGCGGGAGTCGCGTGCGCCGGATGGTTCGCCGTCGGTGTAATGGCCCCTGAATCCGGGAGGTGCGCCCGCCGTCTGGTGCAGATAAACGTCCATGCGCAGCTGCTTGTTCACCCGCGCGATGCCGTCCTCGAGCCGCAGCAGATCGTAGATCGCGAAGGCTGACGCCGCCGCCAGGACGAAGCCTGCCAGGAGGGTCTCACCGTAGAGCAAGGCGCCGATTCCGAGCAGCGTCCCGGCGCGATACATCCATGCTCCACGGCGATCGTGCAGATAAGCGCGGTGCAGTCCCAGCGGAAACAGCGCGAGCAGCGCGTAGGCGATCCTGCGCTTCCTGAGGAGCGCGGCGAGCCGGACGTTGGCGCTCTGCAGGCCGCCGCCGGCGAGATCGATTTTCTTCCAGGCGCCAGTCATGACTTCTGCGACGAAATGTGGTTGAATACTAAACTATTTCCGGTAAGCAGTGAGCGGCAAGAGGTCAGCGGCTGCAGCGCGCCGAGAGGATTGACCGCCAACTGCTAACCGCTAACGCCTTACCCTTAGAGCATGGCTGACAGGCGACTGCAGGTTTTCCACACGGTAGCGAAGCAGCTCTCCTTCACCAAGGCCGCGGAGCAGCTGTTCATGACCCAGCCCGCGGTCACGTTTCAGGTGAAACAGCTGGAGGAGCATTTCAATACGCGGCTCTTCGAGCGCAGCCACGGGAAGATCGCGCTCACGGCCGCGGGACGGCTGGTGCTGGGATACGCCGAGAAAATACTCGGTCTGTCCGACGAGATGGAAAAGCGGGTCGCCGAGCTGAGCGGCGCGATGAGCGGGCCGCTGTTGCTGGGCGCGAGCACGACGATCGCCGAGTTCATCCTGCCGCAGATTCTGGGCGAGTTCAAGGCGCTCCACCCTCAGGTCCACGCCCACATGGCGGTCGCCAACTCCGAGACCATCGTGAACCGCGTCGCCGAGCACAGCCTCGATCTCGGGCTCATCGAGTCGCCGACGCAGCTTCCGAGCGTCCAGGTCGAGGTGGTATGCGAGGACGAACTGGTGCTGATTTGCTCGCCCTCGCACAAGTTCGCGAAACTCGCCCGTATCGCGCCGCATCAGATTGCGGGTGAACCGTACGTGAGCCGCGAAGTGGGTTCCGGCACGCGCGACTTCACGGACGGGTACCTCAGGGAATGCAAGGTCGCGCCGGAAGACCTCAACGTCGTGATGGAGCTGGGCAGCCCGGAGGCGGTCAAGGGCGTGGTGGCGACCGGACTCGGCGTGTCAGTCGTCTCGCGCGCGACCGTCGCCAAGGAGCTCAAGCTGGGCGCGCTCGTTGCCGTTCCTTTCGATCCGCGGCTCATCCGCACGCTCTCATTCGTCTTTCCGCGGGAGAAATTCCGCTCCCGGCTGCTCGCCAGTTTCGTGGAGTTCGCGACCTCGCGGATGAAGCGGATCGCCGCCGCGGCATGAAGCAGTTCCTGGTGGTGCAGCACACGTATTCGGAGTTTCTCGGCGCCATCGAGAAACAGCTCGAGGATCGCGACATCGGTTTCCTGTATTTCCGGCCGTTTACGGGGCAGAACCTGCCCGCGAACGCGCTGCAGTACGACGCCTTGTGGCTGCTCGGCGGGGCCTGCCCTGTCACCGACCGCGAACGCTGTCCCTGGGTGGACGACGAGCTGAGGCTGATCCGGGCTTTCCGGAGGGCCGGGCGTCCGATCGTGGGATTCGGTTTCGGCGGAGAGCTGGTTGCGCATGCGCTGGGCGGCACCGCGCATGCCGAACCCGAGCAGCGCGCGTACTGGACAACGGCGCGCAGTACGGAGGCCGGGCGCGACGATCCGGTGGCGCGCGCGGTCGATGGCAGAAAAGTGCTGGTGATGACGAACGGCCACGTCGAACTGCCGCCGCAGGTCCGGCCGATCGTGGTGGATGAAAGGGGCGACTGGATCGCGGTCCGCGAGGGGGATGCCTACGGACTGCTGTTCCGGCCGGAGTTGAAGCCCGGCACGGTGGAAGACATGATCATGGAAGAAGGCCGGCCGCTGCCCGACGACATCGGCGGGATTCTCGAGGAGGCGCGCGCGCGGTGGCAGCAGACCCAACTCACGACCGGCCAGGTTGTCGCCGCGCTGGTAGCGGCGCTCGATCTGATGCGGGAGCGGCGCAAGCCGCCGGTGTTCGCGCTGCGGGCGGTGAGGGATGAAGGATGAAGGCGGAAGGATTTGCATATGTCGCGTGTCTTGCACGATATCCGCATGCAGCGGAACCTCATGCCACGGTCATCCGCAAATGCGATTGAGCCGGGGTTGTGACGTTATAAGCGGCTTGCAGCGCTGTTTTGCGGTGCGGGAGCGCGATCTTACGTTCATCCTTCATCCCTCCGCCTTCATCCTCGATCTCTGACCCGTGCCGCGCCCGATTTCCGCCACGATCGATCTTGCCGCGTTGCGCCACAACCTCGCCATGGTGCGCCGCCACGCGCGGCGCTCGCGCGCGTTCGCCGTGATCAAGGCCAACGGTTACGGTCACGGTCTCGAGCGCACCGCGCGGGCGCTGCGTGAAGCAGACGGCTTCGCGCTGCTCGAGGTTGACGCCGCTGTGCGCTTGCGCGAGGCCGGCTACCGCCAGCGCATTCTGCTGATCGAGGGCTTCTTCGACGCGCGCGAGCTTGCCGCGGTTATCGAGCGCCGGATCGCCGTCGTCGTGCATGCCGCGGAACAGATCGGCATGCTGCGGGACATGCCGTCCGGCGCCGATCTCGATGTTCTGCTCAAGGTCAACACCGGGATGAACCGTCTTGGATTTGCGCCGGCGCGGGCCCCGGCCGTGATCGAAGCCCTGAGATCGAATCGCGGCGTCGGGCAGATCACGCTCATGACGCATTTCGCCAACGCCGACGACGCGCGCGGGGTCGCGTGGCAGATGGCATCCTTCGAACGCGCCGCGCAAGGTGCGGGGCTGCCGCGCAGTCTCGCGAATTCCGCGGCCATTCTGCGTTTCCCCGAAACTCATTGTGACTGGGTGCGGCCCGGAATCATGCTGTATGGCTGCTCTCCCTTTGCCGAAAACGTCGGCGCCGGCCTCGACCTGCGGCCGGCGATGACGCTCGCAAGCGAACTGATCGCCGTGCAGCGGCTCGAAGCCGGCGATACGGTGGGTTACGGCGGCATGTTTACGGCGCGGCACGACATGCGGATCGGCGTGGTCGCATGTGGTTACGCCGACGGCTATCCGCGCCACGCGCCCAACGGCACGCCGGTGGCGGTCGATGGTAGACTCACCGGCACGGTGGGCCGGGTTTCGATGGACATGCTGTGCGTCGATCTCTCCGGCGTGCCGGAGGCGCAGGTCGGATCCCGCGTCGTCATCTGGGGCGAAGGCAATCCGATTGAAAAGGTCGCCGCCGCCTCCGGTACGGTGGGTTACGAACTGATGTGTGCGCTCGCGCCGCGCGTGCCCGTGGTGGAGCGCGGATAAGAAATCAGCCGGCGCGCGGCGCCGTTCACTTTATTGCCGGAATCCAGACGGTGGCGAAAGCGAAGTCGGTATACAGCTGCACCGAGTGCGGCGGCCAGGTTCTCAAGTGGCAGGGGCAGTGTCCGCATTGCCAGTCCTGGAATACGCTGGTCGAAACGGTCGCCGAGGGCGCCCCGACCGCCAACCGCTTTGGGCTGGTCGCCGAGACCGGCAAGCTGCAGCGCCTGTCGGAAGTCGAGGCGCACGAGGAAGCGCGCACGCCAACCGGCATTCCCGAATTCGACCGGGTCCTGGGCGGCGGGCTGGTGGGGGGCGCGGTGGTGCTGATCGGCGGCGATCCGGGCATCGGCAAGTCGACGCTGCTCCTGCAGTCGCTGGCGGAAATCGGCGCGGCAAGGAAGGTGCTGTATGTCAGCGGCGAGGAATCTCCGCAGCAGATCGCGCTGCGCGCAAAGCGTCTTGCGGTCGACACGCGCTTCGTGCACGTGCTCCCGGAGATCAATCTCGAGAAGATCCAGGCGGTACTGGGCGCGGAAAAGCCGGAAGTCGCGGTGATCGATTCCATCCAGACGCTCTATTCGGGGGCCCTGCAATCCGCGCCGGGATCCGTCGCGCAGGTGCGCGAGTGCGCGGCGCAGTTGACGCGCGTCGCGAAGGCGGGCGGCGGCGCCATCGTGTTCGTCGGCCACGTCACCAAGGAAGGAGCGCTCGCCGGTCCGCGCGTGCTCGAACACATGGTCGACACCGTGCTCTATTTCGAGGGCGATACGCATTCGAGCTTTCGTCTGGTCCGCGCGTTCAAGAACCGCTTCGGGGCGGTGAACGAGCTGGGCGTATTCGCGATGACCGACAAGGGTCTGAAGGGTGTCTCCAATCCCTCGGCGCTTTTTCTGTCGAAGCACGACGGCGAGGTCGCGGGTTCGTGCGTGCTGGTGACGCAGGAAGGCACGCGCCCGATGCTGGTCGAGATCCAGGCGCTGGTGGACGAGACGCACGCGCCCAATCCGCGGCGGCTCACGGTCGGGCTCGAGCAGAACCGGCTCGCGATGCTGCTCGCGGTGCTGCACCGACATGCGGGCATCGCCTGTTTCGATCAGGACGTGTTCGTGAACGCGGTGGGCGGCGTTCGAATCAGCGAGCCGGCCGCGGATCTCGCGGTGCTGATGGCGATCGTGTCATCGCTGCGCAACCGTCCGCTGCCGCCGAAACTCGTCGTGTTCGGCGAAGTCGGGCTCGCGGGCGAAGTGCGGCCGGTTCAGCGCGGGCAGGAGCGCCTGAAGGAAGCGGCAAAGCTCGGTTTCGCGCAGGCGCTGGTTCCGGCCGCGAACCGCCCGAAACAGAAGATCG
>JACQOJ010000024.1 GCA_016202605.1 Betaproteobacteria bacterium | reverse complement strand
GTGCTGCATCGCCATGTTGGCCTCGTACGTCCCGTGCATCCCGAGCATGCCGACGAACTGCCGGTCGGTCGCGGGATAGCCGCCCAGGCCCATCAGCGTGTTCGTGCAGGGGAAACCGAGCGTTCTCACGAGCTCACCGAGCTCTTCCGAGGCGTCGCCCAGGATGACGCCGCCGCCGGTGTAGATCATCGGGCGCTTCGCCTGCGTCAGCACCTGGATCGCCTTCTTGATCTGGCCGGCGTGCCCTCTGGTGACCGGATTGTACGAGCGCATCTCGATGGTTTCGGGATAATGAAACCCGGCCTTCTGGATCGTGATGTCCTTGGGAATGTCCACGACCACCGGACCGGGGCGTCCGGTCGCGGCGATGTAGAACGCCTTTTTCATGGTGACCGCGATGTCCCGCACATCCTTCACCAGGAAGTTGTGTTTGACGCAGGGGCGCGTGATGCCGACGGTATCGCATTCCTGAAAGGCATCCTGGCCGATCGCGTGGGTCGGAACCTGTCCGGTAACGATGACCAGCGGGATCGAATCCATGTACGCGGTGGCGATACCCGTCACCGCGTTGGTGACGCCGGGACCCGAGGTCACGAGCGCAACCCCCACCTTGCTCGTGGAGCGCGCGTAACCGTCGGCGGCGTGCACCGCACCCTGTTCGTGGCGCACCAGAATGTGCTTGACCTGGTCCTGCTTGAAAAGCTCGTCATAGATGAACAGCACAGCGCCGCCGGGGTAGCCGAACACGTGCTCCACCCCCTCCGCCTGCAAGCACCGGATCACAATCTCAGCGCCGGTCAATTCCATAAGCCTCGTTCACGTCGGGAAAATGAGGAAACGTGAAACATTACCGGCTGGTCGCGCTTTGGTCAAGCAAAAAATCCCTGGAAACAGCATGATACGGGCGCCAGCGCAGGTTCACCGCGGCCTTTTGTTCGGCCAGCCCCGTTTTGCTAAGATGCGTCGATTCTGCCCCCCAGAGAGATCCCGGGGAGAGCCTGATGCGCGGCGCGCGCGCGCCGGACGGGCAAAGCTCGGGACACAAGAACCAAAGAAGGCAACCAGCTGGCTACGTACAAGGAATTCGCGGATTTTCTCGCCGAGGTGGAACGCCGCGCCTATAAGCAAGCGCTGTTCGCGGTCCGCGATGATCAGACCGCGCTCGATATCGTGCAGGATGCGATGTTGAGGCTGACCGAAAAGTACTCGCAGCGCCCCAGCGCCGAATGGCCGCTTCTGTTTCAGCGGATTTTGCAGAACGGCATTCGTGATTTCTTTCGGCGGCAGAAGGTGCGGTCGTTGTGGACAACCCCGGTGTCCAGCCTGTTCGGGGCCAACAGCGAGGATGACTTCGATCCGCTGGAAACTTTACAAGTCGCCAGCGACTCCAATTTTTCGGAGCCTCCCCCGGAGCAACTTGAGCGGTCACAACTTGTTGCTTTAATTGAGAAAGCGCTGGGAAGGCTGCCGGCCCGTCAACGCCAGGCTTTCCTTCTGCGTTACTGGGAGGAAATGGACGTCGCGGAAGCGGCGAAGGTGATGGGTTGCTCGGAGGGGAGTGTGAAGACACACTGCTCGCGGGCAACTCATGCGCTTGCCGTGATGCTGAGGAAACAGGGGATCAAGCCATGAACCAGCCAGACGAAGACCTGGCGAGAAGGGTCGTCCAGCACCTGGATTACGGTGCCGATCATCTCGACCAGAGGACGCGCGAGCGGCTGCTCGACGCGCGCAAGACCGCCTTGTCGTATTACCGGGAACGGGGTGAACCGGTCCGGGGACTGGCGTGGGCCGGCAATCTTGTGACCCGGCGCTTCGAGCACAGCGTGCATGGCGCACGCTACCTTGTCGGGGGAGCGGCGCTGATCGCCGCGTTGCTCGGGATCGTGTATTGGCAGAATGCCTCGGGACCGGCCAGCCAGCTTGCCGAGATCGATGCCGGCTTGCTGAGCGATGAGTTGCCGATCAACGCCTATCTCGACAAGGGCTTCGATTCATGGCTAAAACGCTCGCTGCGCTGATCGTCTGGCTATGTCTCGTGCTCCCCGTCGCTGCCGCGCAGGTCAAGTCCGAATCCAGGAAACCCCCGCGGCCGGCCTGGTCGGAGCTGACGGTGACGCAGCAGAAGATCCTCGCGCCGCTCGCTCCGGAGTGGGACAAGATGGACACCACGCGGCGCAAGAAGTGGCTCACCATCGCCGAGCGTTACCCGAAAATGAAACCCGCGGAGCAGAAGCGGCTGCAGAAGCGCATGCAGGACTGGGCGAAACTCACCCCCGGGCAGCGCCGCGCGGCGCGCGAAAAGTATCAGCAGCTCAAGCAGCTTCCTCCGAACAAGCGACAGGAAGTCCGGAAACAGTGGCAGGATTACCAGCGCTCGCTCGCGGCGCAACCGGACTATTCGCCCTCGGACGCACCCGCCGCCGAATCCCAGCCGGCGGACCCGCCTGCCGTCACCACCACTGAAGGACCCGCTCCGGCCGTCCAGTAACGCGATGCGTGCAGCGACCGGCCTGCGCCACTGCATCCACCGTCTGGTATTCGCGCTGGCGGGACTCGCCCTTCTCGGCGCGGGGTTCGCCTGGGCGCTCCTCGATCGCGACCGCCAGTTTCTGCATGACCGGCTGGCGGGCACGAAGATCATCAGGGATGAGAGCGGAGGGATGAGGGATGAAAACAGTGGAGACCGCGAAGAAAATTACTCCTCATCCCTCATCCTTCATCCCTATCTTCTCTCCTGCCACCACATCATCGTCATCGCGACCCCGAGAAGAAGCAGCGTCGGCAGGATCGCGCTCAACAGGGCGGGCCAGTCGTTGAGCAGCCCGAGGTGCGCGAAAAGCCGGTTCAGAAAATGGAAGGCGAGCCCGAGCATGATGCCGGCGAAGATCTTCGCGCCGACACCGCCCTGCCGGCCCTGAAAATAGGCGAACGGCAGCGCGAGCAGCATCATGACCAGCACGGCCACGGGGTACATGACCTTCGACCACAGCGCGATTTCGTAGCGCAGCGCCTTCTGGCGGTTTTCCTTCAGATGCTGCGCGAACGAGTACAGATTCCACGCCGACATCTGCTCGGGCTTGACCAGCAGCACGCCCAGCAACCCGGGGTCGAGCACCGACTGCCAGCTGACGTGCTCGATGTTCCTGACGCGCGCCTGCCTGTCGTCGAATGTCGTCTCCACCACCTCCGAGAGCCGCCAGCGGCGGTCGCTCTGGTAATCACCGCGCTTGGCGAAACTGATCGTGCGCAAACGATGCTCGGCGTCGAACTCGTAAATCTTCACCCCTCTCAGCGTCGAATCGGGCAGCACTTCCACGACGTTGATAAAGCTCCGGCCGTCCTTGATCCACAGGCCGGAACGAAATTCCTGTGCCACGAGTCCGGTAATCGCCTGCGAGCGCAGCCGTTGCGCCAGCTGTTCCGCGGGCGGTGCGATGAATTCCCCGAACAGAAAGGTCAGCGCCGCGAACACGAGGCCGACGGCGCCCAGCATTCCGGCCATGCGCGTGAGCGATACGCCCGACACGCGCATGACCGTGTACTCCGACCCCGCGACCAGTTGCGCCAGCGCGAACAGCGTTCCGATCAGAACGGCGATGGGAAACAGCTCGTAGACATGGTTGGGCACCGAAAGCAGGATATGGATCACGATGTGCCGCAGACGGTAGGTGCCGCGACCGAGGTCCTTGATCTGCTCGACCATGTCGAAGAACGCGAACAGCATGAGCAGCGCCGCGAACACCAGCGCGGTGGCCGCGACGATTTCGCTCGCGAGGTAGCGGCGCAGCGTTCTCATCTGCTCAGGCGGAACAGCGAGAATACCGTGAGCCGGCGGTAGAAGAGCAGCACCAGCAGCATGAGCATCACCACATGCACGCCCCACAGGCCGGTCGCGAGATCCACCCGCGACTGCGCGATCGAAGCCTGCACGATGGACAGCAGGTTGCTGTAGACCATGTAGATCAGCAGCGCGAGGACCAGATTCATCGAGCGTCCGGCGCGCGGATTCACGAACGACAGCGGAATCGCGAGCAGCGACAGGATCAAGGCCGAAAGCGGCAGGCCGACGCGCCACGACAGCTCCGCGAGATTGGCCGGCGTGGGACCGAGCAGAAGTTCCGCCGTGGGAACCGTCTTGGTGGTGGGCGCCCGCTGCACGCCTTCGGAAGTCTCCACGCGCATCGCGTAGCGCGCGAACTCGAAAATCTTGTACGCCGCGGTGCCCGGTTCGCCCTCGTAGCGCCGCCCGTCGAGCAGGACCAGGAAGCGGTCGCCGTTCGGCATGGTCTCCTGGAAGCCGCGGCTCGCCACCATGACCCCCGTCTTCTGATGCTGCGTCGAGCTCACGAACACGTTGGCCACCAGATTCTCCGATCCCGACACTTCTTCGACGAAATACACGCGCTCCGCCTGCCGCGACTCCCGGAATACGCCGGGGAGAATCGCCGATGCGTCGTCGCGGCTGTCCATCTGCCGCCGGAATTCCTCCGCCTTGCCCACCGCCCACGGCGTCAGAACGAGCGACAGCAGCCCGATGGTGAACACCAGCGGCACGGCGAAGATCACCACCGGGCGGACCCATTGCGTCAAGCTCACCCCGCATGAGAACCACACGACCATCTCCGAATCGCGGTAACTGCGCGTGAGGGTCATCAGCACGGCGATGAACAGCGTCAGCGACAGCAGCACCGGGAGATAGCTCACGAGCGTGAAGCCGAGCAGCGCGACCACGCCCGGCGTGGTGATCGCTCCGCTCGCCGCCTGTCCGAGCAGACGCACCAGTTGCGTGGTGATGGTGATGCCGAGCAGCACGAAGAATGTACCGAGCGCGGCGGTGGAGAATTCGCGCAGGAGGGCTTTGCGGAAGATCATCGAGGCGCTTTGCGTTTGACGCGAAGTACGCGGATAATCAAAAATATATCCGCACATCGCCGTACAGGAGCCGCAGCATGGAATTTAGCATAAAAAGCATCTCCCCGGGACAGACCAGAAGCGGTTGCGCGGTAGTGGGCGTATTCGAGTCGCGCAAGTTTTCGCCCGCAGCCGCCGCGCTCGACCGCGCGACCAAGGGTTATCTCAGCACCATCACGGGCCGCGGTGACATGGACGGCAAGCTCGGGACGACGCTGCTGCTGCACAGCGTGCCGAAGATCGCATCCGACCGCGTGCTGCTGGTCGGTCTCGGCAGCGAAGCCGAGTTCCGCGACAGGCAGTACCGCGAGGCGATTGCCGCGGCGATCAAGACGCTGAACACGACCGGGGCCGCGGAAGCGACGCTGCATCTGACGGAACTCGGTTCCGTCAAGCGCGACATCAAGTGGCGGGTCGCCCACGCGGTGGCGGTCGCGCTCGAAGTCGCCTACCGCTTCGAGCGGATGAAGAGCAAAGCAGAAGGCACGCCGTCCGCCTTGCGGCGGCTGACGCTGGGCGCGGGTGACAAGACCGCGCTGCGGGCGGCCACGGCCGGGCTGGAGCAGGGGCTTGCAATCGCGCACGGCGTGAGTCTCGCCCGGGACCTCGGCAATCTTCCGAGCAATGTCTGCACCCCCGCCTATCTGGCGGACCAGGCGCGCGAGCTGGCGCGGCGCTACCGCATGAAGGTGACGGTGCTGGAGCGCGAAGACATGGAAAAGCTCGGGATGGGAGCGCTGCTGTCGGTGGCGCACGGCAGCGCGCAACCACCCAAGCTTATCGTGCTGGAACACCACGGCGGCGCGAAAGCGCACAAACCCGTGGTGCTCGTCGGCAAGGGCATCACGTTCGACACCGGCGGGATCTCGCTCAAGCCCGGCGCGGAAATGGATGAGATGAAGTTCGACATGTGCGGCGCGGCGAGCGTGCTCGGCACGCTCAAGGCGGCGGGCGAGATGCGCCTGCCGCTGAATGTCGTCGGAATCATCCCGACCACCGAGAACATGCCCGGCGGAAGGGCGACCAAGCCCGGCGACATCGTCACCACGATGTCGGGCCAGACGGTGGAGATCCTCAACACCGATGCCGAAGGCCGGCTCATCCTGTGCGATGCGCTCACCTACGCGGAGCGCTATCAGCCCGCCGCGGTCATCGATATCGCGACGCTCACCGGCGCCTGCGTCATCGCCCTGGGGCATGTCGCGTCGGGGCTCTTTGCCAACGACGACGCGCTCGCAGGGGAAGTGCTCGCCGCCGGCGCGACCGCCTACGACCGGGCCTGGCAAATGCCGCTGTGGGAGGATTACCAGGAACAGCTCAAGAGCAACTTCGGGGACTTCGCCAATATCGGCGGACGCCCCGCCGGCAGCGTCACCGCGGCATGCTTTCTCGCGCGTTTCACGAAGAAATTCAAATGGGCGCATCTCGACATTGCGGGCACCGCATGGAAAAGCGGCAAGGAGAAGGGCGCCACCGGTCGTCCGGTGCCGTTGCTGACGCATTTCCTGCTCAAGCGGAGCAAAAAGGGGTGAACGGTAAACGGAGAAAGACGGGGCGCGTCTTCCGCTCCGCTCGCGGATCGTCACTCACGACTCGCCGCGCATGACGCAGATCGATTTCTACACCCGTGTCGACGACAAGCTGAGAACCGCGTGCCGGCTTGCCGCCAAGGCTTTCAGCCACGGCATGCGCGTGATGGTGCGCTGTCCCGACGCGGAGGCGGCCGCGCGCTTCGATCGCCTCCTGTGGACGGCGCCCGCAATCGGCTTCGTGCCGCATTGCCCGGCGCGCGATCCGCTGGCGCCGGTGACGCCGATCGTCATCGACAGCGATGGCGCCGAGCCGCTGCACGACGAGCTGCTGCTCAACCTGGGTCCCGAATGGCCGCCTCATTTCAGTCGCTTCCGGCGCCTCATCGAAATCGTCGGTCTCGATGACGAGGATTGCCGCGTCGCGCGCGAGCGCTTCCGGTTCTATCGCGACCGCGGCTACGAGATCCGCACCCACGATCTGTCGAAGGCCGCGCGCTAGGGCGCAACGGGATTTGCCGTCGATGGCGCCGAGCCCCGCGACTTCCGCATATTGAGACCGCCGCGTCGATGGCAAGGAACCCGATCCAGGACGACGAGACTGAAGCCATTCTTGCGCGTGCCGAGGCCCTTCTCGCGCGCCACCGCGGCGCGCCGTCACGCGGCGTTCGGGACGACGGCGCGCAACCGACGGCTGCGGCCGGAGCGGATGCCGCCGGAATCCCCACCCTTACCGACATCGTTTTCGAGCCGCTGACGGAAGCCCGGGAACCCGACCGCGCGTCGGCCACCGATTCCGGCGCTCCCGTGGCGGAACAACAGGCCCCTCTGCCGGCGCCGCTGGAACTCGAGCAGGAGGCGCCGGCGCCCGCGGTGGAAGTGATCTCGCGCGTGCAGGCCCAGAACCTGGAGCACAGCGTTTACCTCAAGCTCAAGAAGGACCTCGACGAGCGGATCGCCGGCGTGGTGCACGATCGCTTCATGCCCGAGATCGGGACGGCCCTCGACAAGGCGCTGCACAGGATTTCGCAGGACCTGCGCGCCGGCATCGACACGATGATGCGCGCCTCGATCGAAGACACGCTCAATGCGCAGTTCAGGCGCCTGCGTCTCGCGCTCGAGGACAAGGCGGCGCGCCGGGACGAGGCGCGCGGCGGCTCGGGTATAATTCCCGCTTTTTCCGAACCGCCCCTCCCTTCAGCACAGATGGAGCTTGCCAAGAGTTTCGAGCCGGCGGCGATCGAGGCGCGCTGGTATCCCGAATGGGAGACGAACGGCTACTTCCGGGCGGGCCTCGACGCGCTCAATCCGCGCAGCTACTGCATCCTGCTGCCGCCGCCCAACATCACCGGCACCCTGCATATGGGCCACGCGTTCCAGCACACGCTGATGGATGCGCTGATCCGCTATCACCGCATGCGCGGCTTCAACACGCTCTGGCAGCCGGGGACGGACCACGCCGGCATCGCGACCCAGATCGTGGTCGAGCGCCAGCTCGAAATCGAAGGCACGTCGCGCCGCGACATCGGCCGCGAGGCGTTCGAGAAGCGCGTCTGGCAGTGGAAGGAGGCGTCCGGCTCGACCATCACGCGCCAGATGCGAAGGCTCGGCACGTCCTGCGACTGGGCGCGCGAGCGCTTTACGATGGACGAGGGGCTCTCGCGCACGGTCACCGAGGTTTTCGTGAGGCTCTACGAGGACGGGCTCATCTACCGCGGCAAGCGGCTCGTCAACTGGGACCCCGTGCTGCAGACCGCCGTGTCGGACCTCGAGGTGGAATCGCGCGAGGAAGACAGCTTCCTGTGGTACATCCGCTACCCGCTGGCATCCGGCGAGGGCCATGTCATCGTCGCCACCACGCGGCCGGAAACCATGCTCGGCGACGTCGCCGTCGCGGTGAATCCCGAGGATCCCGCTTACAAGGACATCGTCGGCAGCCGCCTGATCCTGCCGCTCGCCGGCCGCGCGATTCCCGTGATCGCCGACGGCTACGTCGATCCGGAATTCGGAACGGGCTGCGTGAAAATCACGCCCGCGCACGACTTCAACGATTACCAGGTCGGCATCCGCCACCGGCTCGAGCCGATCAACATCTTCACGCTGGACGCCAGGATCAACGACAACGCGCCTGCCGCCTACCGCGGACTGGACCGATTCGAGGCGCGAAGGAAGGTCCTTGCCGACCTCGAGGAGCAGGGTCTCCTGGTGGAGACCCGGCCCCACAAACTGATGGTCCCGCGCTGCGGCCGCACCGATGCGGTCGTCGAGCCGATGCTGACCGACCAGTGGTTCGTGAAGATGGAGGGCCTGGCGCGGGCGGGACTGGATGCGGTCGCGCGCGGCGAAGTGAAGTTCGTGCCGGAAAACTGGACCACCACCTACAACCAGTGGCTCACCAACATCCAGGACTGGTGCATTTCGCGCCAACTGTGGTGGGGGCATCGCATCCCCGCGTGGTACGACGCGGAAGGCAACTGCTACGTCGGGCGCACGCGCGATGAGGCCCAGGCGCGCTGCGACGAGGCCCTGGCGGAGCGCATCCAGGCGGGGACCGCCGTTGCGGCGTCCGAGCTGAGACGGGACGAAGACGTGCTCGATACCTGGTTTTCTTCCGCGCTGTGGCCGTTTTCGACGCTTGACTGGACCCCGGGATATCCGGGCAAGTCCAATCCGGCGCTGGATTTCCATCTGCCCTCGTCGGTGCTCGTGACCGGCTTCGACATCATCTTCTTCTGGGTCGCGCGCATGGTGATGATGACGCTTTACTGCACCGGCAAGGTGCCGTTCCGCGAAGTCTACGTGCACGGACTCATACGCGATGCCGAAGGCCAGAAGATGTCCAAATCGAAGGGCAATGTCCTCGACCCGCTCGATCTCATCGACGGCATCGGGCTCGAAGATCTCGTCGCAAAGCGCACTTCCGGACTCATGAACCCGAAACAGGCGGAAGCGATAGAGAAGCGGACCCGCAGGGAATTCCCCGAGGGCATCCCGGCGTTCGGCACCGACGCGCTGCGGTTTACCTTCGCCGGCCTCGCTTCGCCCGGCCGCGACATCAAGTTCGACTTGAGCCGATGCGACGGCTACCGCAACTTCTGCAACAAGCTGTGGAACGCGACGCGCTTCGTGCTGATGAACTGCGAGGGCAAGGACACCGGGCTCGACGCGGCGCTGCCCTTGAAGCTCTCGCCGGCCGACCGGTGGATCGTGAGCCGTCTGCAGCGGGCGGAAGCCGAGGCGCATCGGGCTTTTGGCGACTACCGTTTCGACAACCTTGCGCGCGCCCTTTACGAACTCGTATGGGACGAATACTGCGACTGGTATGTCGAGCTTGCCAAGGTGCAACTCGCCCAGGGCGATGAAGCGCGCAGCCGCGCCACGCGCCGCACGCTCGTCAGGGTGCTGGAAGCGATCCTGCGGCTCGCCCATCCGGTCATTCCCTTCATCACCGAGGAGCTGTGGCAGCGGGTGGCGCCCCTCGCGGGACGGCGCGGGCCGTCCATCATGCTGCAACCTTACCCCGAGCCCGACGCCGCGCGCAGCGACGAAGCGGCGGAACGCGAGATCGATACGCTCAAGCAGCTCGCCACCGCCTGCCGCACGCTGCGCGCGGAAATGAACGTCCCGCCTTCACGGAAGGTGCCGTTGCTCGTCCAGGGCGACCGCGCGCAGCTCGCCGCATTCGCGCCTTATCTTACGGCGCTCGCGCGGCTGTCGGAGATGATCATCGAGAAGGAACTGCCGGCGGCCGATGCGCCGGTATCGCTCGTGAACGGCTTCAAGCTCATGCTGCGCATCGAGATCGACGTCGCGGCCGAGCGCGAGCGCCTGAAAAAGGAACTGGCGCGCCTCGAAGGCGAGATCACCAAAGCCAGATCGAAGCTCGACAATCGCAACTTTGTCGAACGGGCGCCGCCGCTCGTCGTGGCTCAGGAAAAGCAGCGGCTGGCAAGTTTCTCCGCGACCTTCGAGCAGGTCCAGGGCCAGCTCGGCAAGCTGGGCGGCGGATAGATCGGCGCGAGGCGGCCCGGCCGGGCCGCTTCGCGACAAGCGCCTACTCGGCCCCCCAGCCGAACTGTTCGCACAACGGGGACAGCTGCGAGGCGATTTCCTCCCGTTCGAAGAAACGGTCGGCACGCGCGAGCCGCGCCCCGTCGCGCACTTCCGCAGCGCCTCCGAAACAGAAAATGGGGATATTGAGCATGAGCTCCGAGCGCACTTCGCGCACGAGGCCGATCGCGTCGAGCGCGGTTTCATCAAGATCGAGCAGGATGAATCGATGTTGCAGGATGTCCTGGAAACCGCCGACCGATGCGAGGTCAAGGGTCGCCGTCATCTCCCAGCCGGCGGGCAGGACATCGTTCAGCAACCCGATGAGCGTCGCGTCGCCGGTAATCGCGATGAAACGGCGCCGCAGGCGGGATGCGATCGTCGGAAGTGCCATTCCGGCGCGCCTACGCGACCGTATATTCGCGCCGGACGACCCGGCGATCGACGGTGAGCTCGCGCACGACGCGGCCACCGTCGGAGCGCTCGGTGAGGAACGCGACCGCGTTCAACTTGATGCCGCCCGCCACCAGTCTGCGTCCCCGCACCTGCCCCAGCTCAGCGAGTTCCGCCAGCGCCTCTTCCCGCGCCTGAAGTTCGGAAGCGGTTAAACGCGCATCCGCGAGCCGCCAGCCGATTTCGCGCTCGACCGAGTCCCGGAAAGCTTTCCGTAATGCCGCGGCCGCCGGCAGCGGCCGGTGGCTGACCCAGTCGGTCATCGCGCAGCGCAGCCCCGCTTCCAGCCACTCGCGGAATTCCGGCGAAGGGCCCGCGATGCAGCGCGCGAAACGCTCCACCGGAAAACGCAGCAGAAAGCTCGATGCGAATACCGCGCTGCGGCCTATCGTCGCCGCGCCGCTGCCCGCGATCTTGCGGCCGGAAAACCACAGATCCTGCTCGCGGCGCTCGACCGCCAGATCAAACCGGCGATACGTCGCGATCGCGGGTCCGAGACCCCATTCGAACCAATCCGCGGGCCGCGCGGGCGCGCGCGCAAGCGGCGCGATCAGCACGAAGCAGTATTGCAGCTCGTCCAGCCACACCGCGCCGCCGCCCAAGGGGCGCGTGACGACCGGCACGTCCAGGGCGCGCGCGAGCTCGGCTTCACGGTCCTGGCTTTGTCCCAGCGAAACATGCGGCCGCGCCCGGCCCCACATCACCACGGGCATGGCGTCCGGTTGCCGGGCCTGCGCGATGCCGGCGTAAGTCGCATGGAACAGCTCCGGATCGAGCACCCCGACGTCAACAAAGCGCGCGGGAACGAAATTCATTTGCCGCGGAGAACAAAGTTCACGGAGAGACATCCTGAACCGGCACACACCGCGATTCTACACGCCGAACGATGGCGTGGACCCCAAGCAAACCCCGCGCATCGGAAACGAAAACAGAATCTTTCCATGACCGCGGTGGCTAGGATCGCCGGTCGCGGTCGAAAAACTTCTCGAAGTAGAAATCGCGCCGGTCCAGCGCCTGCAGATCGCGGACGCGGGTCTCCATGCCCTCCCGCAGGATCGCCGCGAGCGCCGCGCCCTGCTCCGCATCGAGGATGTGAATCCGCGACGCGAACGGCATGCCGTCCAGGTCCTCGTCCACCTTGACGATCCCGGCCGCGAGCCCTTCGAGCGGCTGCATATGCAGCAGCCACGCCTTGCACCCCGGGTCTTCGGGGTCAAGCGGACAGAGCACGATTTTCCCGAGCCACGCCAGCCGCGCCACCTGGTTGAAAAGCCGGATATCGAGCTTCCTGCCCTTCTTGTACTTCGCGACTTCGTTCCTGAGCCGGCCGACGTCGGTGAGCTTGATTTCTTTCATGTGAAATTCATTTTACGAGCCCGCCTTCACGTTCCGCCCGTGCAGCTGGCGCCGAACCTTGTCCACATCGCGGCGCTTGAGCGCGAACGGAAACGACAGGATGTCGGTCGGGCCGGAATCGCCATACGGGCGGTTGCAGGCCGACACGTCGTTTTCCCTCCCCGGACAACCCGAGGTGCGAAACGGCTTGCCCGAACCGATCAGCGCTTCGAGTTGCTCCCGCGGCACGCCGAAACCGGTGACGCGCCCCTCGTCATCGAAGCCCATGTCGCGGAAGTTCCCGCCGGCGTAGTCGATCACGTAGCGCGCAAGCTGCACGCGCCGCCACTGCCCGCGGTCGACCGGCGGCCAGTCTTCCATCAGCGAGCCGCGTTCCGGGAAGAAGGCGAACATGTGGTTGTGTCCGCCCAGGTCGCGAATCTTCTGCGCGGTCTCCAGGAGCTCGCGCTCGGTCTCGCCCATGCCGCAGATGAGATGCGCGCCGAACTTCTCGGGACCGTACACTTCCGCCGCCCATTCGATGGCGCGCCAGTAATGCCGGAACTTGTGCGGGCTGTCCACGCCCTTGCCGCGCGTGCGCTCGAAGATTTCCGGCGTCACCGCGTCCAGCGCCACCGTAAAGATGTCCGCGCCCATGTCGCGCATGCGCACGAGGTCATCCTTCTCCAGCGTGGTCGGATTGGACAGGATGGATACCGGCACGTGCGGCACTTCCCGCAGCCATTTCTCCAGCAGCACGAATGTGTCGTCGTTGGAGTTCGGATGGGTGATCATGGAAATGCACATGCGCTGAAACCGGCCTTTGTCGGAGCCCGCCTTCACCCGCTCGATCACTTCGTCGTATCTCGCGGTCGGCCAGTCCACGCGTATGAAATTGCGGTCGGCATAGTCGCGCGCTTCCTCGCGGTGCCGCGCGAGCCCGCAATAGGCGCAGTTCGCGCGGCAGCCTTCGGGGTACGTCACGAGCAGATTGAGGCAGTGCGTGCACGCCGTGCGGTGCATCCTCCCGGGGATCAAGCCCAGCGTGATCGCCGCCGCCGTGCTCATCTGCACGTACTCCGGCGAGCGCATTTCCGGCGTCTTGATATGGTAATCCGGCCGGTAAAACCGGATCGGCTGCAATCCTTCGGCAACTGCGTTCATGGTCGTCTCTCAAAATTCCAGGCTGTCCTGGATCGCGCCAAGCCCCGCCCTGGCGCACACATCGTCGCGGTCGCCGCCGGGCGCGCCGGACACGCCGATGCCCCCGAGCAGCGCGCCGCCGCCCTCGATCATGAGGCCGCCGCCCACCGCCGCGACTCGCGGCCTGTGGCGGATCCCGCTTTGCGGCGAGCCCGGCTGGGTCACCCTGGCAAGCTCCGTCGTATTGGTGCGGAAGCTCACCGCGGTCCACGCCTTGTCGATAGCCATCCTCACCGTGTGCGCGCCGGCGAACCGGTCGCGCAACACGATCTGCGCAATGCCGCCGCGGTCGACCACCGCCACCGCGACCTGGTAGCCGTCGTCACGGCATTTCCTGAGCGCGGCCTGGGCGGCTTTCAGCGCGGTCTCGGGCGTCATCATCCTGACCGCGTAGGTCGCGTCCTGTGCCGCGGCCGGCGCCGCGACAAACACCAGAAGCGCGCACAACACGCCTGACTCGATTCGGGTCGCCATTCGCATTCTCCTCTCTTTCCTGTTCATGCCGGCACCGTCCCGCGGTAGTATTCCTCGAAGGCGATCCAGCCGCGCCGCTGCACGGCATCGGTTCCCGCGCCCCGTTCGCGCCACGCGCGCTCGAGTTCGCGGCGCCGCGCCAGGCCGCGCGCCAGCGTTTCCTCGAATTGATCGCGCATGTCCTCGTCGTACTCGTCGAGCGCCTTGGGGTTGCCCGTCCCCAGCAAGGCGTAAGCCGCCTCTCCCGCGCGCTCACCGGAGATGACCGCCGCGGCGATTCCCGCCCCGGTGATGGGGTGTGTGAGCCCGGCAGCATCCCCTGCAAAAACCACGTTGCGCACCGCCAGGCGCTCGCGCAAGCCGCCCACCGGAATCGCGCCTCCGGTTCTCGCAAGGATCTCCCGCCCCAGCCGGCCTTCCCGTGCGAGCCTGCCGTGCAGCGCGTCGAGCGGCGTCTTCATGTCGGAGGCGCAGCCGGGATCCATGCCGACGCCGAGATTGGCATGTTCCCCCTTCGGAAAGAGCCACGCGTAGCCTCCGGGGTAACGGTCGGAAAGCCAGATATCGGTTGCGGCGCCGGGATGCAACAGCCGCACCGTGTACTGCCGGGTGTTGACGATCCCGAGAGCGGGCAGCCCCAGGAGGCGCGCCGCCGTCGAATGCGGTCCGTCGGCGGCGATGACGATGCGGTAGCGGATCGCGAACGCGCCATCGGCGCCGCGCACGACCGCGGTCGAATCGCCGGCCCGCAACGCCTCGAGACGCGTGTCGACATGCAGCATGGCGCCCGCCTCCGCCGCCTGCCGCGCGAGCGCGAGGTCGAACGCGGCGCGGTCCACCATCAGTCCCTGGAAAGGCGTCGCGCTCGCCGCGCCCGAAGGCAGCACACTCCTCATTCCCGTGATGCGCTGGGCCGGCACCCCTTGCGCCTGCGCGTGGCGCGCGAGCGGCAGCGGAATGAATTCCGCGCACTGCACGGGCACCCCGACGGCTTTCCTTTTCTCGATTGCCGCGACACGCAGCCCCCGTTTTGCGGCCGCGGCGGCGGCGGCACCCCCGGCCGGACCGAGTCCGATGACCAGCACGTCAACAGCCAGAGGCGTCATGGGTTGTGCGCGAGGAGCGGCTGCTTCAGCGCAAGGCGCACCACGGTAAGGAAGTCGTTCGGCGTGAGCGAAAGCATGTCGACCGGGCGGCGCGCGAAGAACTCCTCGATCCTGGAGGCGAGCCGGCCGATCGGCAGATCGCGCAACACCGCCTCGAGATCGGCCACGGTCCGGCGCGGACTGACAAAGATGTCGCCGGTGAACCATACCTGCCTGATCGTCTGCGTCCCGGTGTCAAAAGTGACGCTCGCGCGCAACAGCCCCCCCGGAAACTTCTGCGCGGCCTCGAGGATGGGCATGTCGGAGAGCGGGCGCGTGACCAGGTGGACCCAGTCCGGCGTTTCGATTTCGCGCAGCGCGCCCTGGTAGCGCGCGTGCTCGGAGAGCGTGAGATCTCCGTCGCTGAATTCGACGCCGAATTCGCTTTCGAACGCCTCGACGATGTACGACTTCACGAGGGCCACGTCGGGTTGCCGGCCGAGCAGTTCCTTCAGATTCGCGACGCGCTCGCGGGCGGACGCGATTGCCTTGTCGGAAAGCTTTTCGGCCGGGATGCGCAGCACGCGCAGCATTTTCTCCACGTCGAAATCGATGAGCAACGTGCCCTGGAAGAGCAGCGCGTTGCCATCGAACGCGCCACCGGTTCCTGAGATCTTGCGGCCGTCGACCTCGATATCGTTGCGCGGACGAAAACGCGCGTCCACGCCGAGCACGCTGATCGCCGTCGCGGCCGCGTGACAGATGCGGCGCGCGATGGCCTGCATGTCGGTGGTGCCAACATCGCGCTTGTGAAGGTAGAGCTCCCAGCCGATCTGCGTCTCGTCGAAATAGATCGCGCCGCCCCCGGTGATGCGCCGCTGCACCTCGACGCCATGGGCGCGGCAGTAGTCGAGGTTCAGCTCCTGCTCCGCGCTCTGGTGGTAGCCCAGCAGTGCGGAGGGCGTGAAACGCAGGAAGCGCAGCGTGCTCGGAATTTCCTCCGCCTGGCGCGCTTCGAGCAGGGCGCGGTTGAGCGCGATGTTCTGCGCCGCGGAGCGCAACCCGGTGTCGATGACGCGCCACTTTTCCATGTCGATTCAGCCCCGGACGATGGGTATGCCCGCGAGACTTCCACCGCGACGCCGCCCGCGGGAGCGCTCGTGCGCGATCACCTGCGCCGGATCGATGCGAACGCCCTCGTGAGCCTCGAGGGCGAGCACTTCTTCGCCCAGCGCGATGCTGCAGCAGGCGGGGGTGATGCGCACTTCGCGCCCGAGCCGTGTCGCCAGCTCGACCATGCCGTCGGCGGGATGCGCGATCCCGTTGACGCCCGCCAGCACGGCGTAGGCGTCGATCTGCGTCTTGACCGCCCCGGCGGGGCGCGCGCAGCCGAGCAGCAGCGGCATATCGGGCACGGCCGCGCGCGCATCCAGAAAGAAGCGGCCGACCGCGCGCGGTTCCGGCGTCACGAAGGGCCGCGCCGCCGACGCATAGAACGGCATGACCACCACCAGCACCAGCGCGGCGGGGCGATGCCGGGCGACGATGTCCAGCGCATTCCACTCGCCGAGCATGCGTCCATAGTGCAGTCCCACCACGATATGCGGCACGACCTTCATCGAAGTTGCGGCAAGCGCTTGCAGGGAACGCTCGAAATCCGCGACACGGCGTTTGAGATGGTAAACCTGGGTGACGGTATCCTGCGCGCCGATGACATCCATCATCGCGACATCGATTCCACTGCGTTCCATCCGCCGCGCGATCCTTTCGTCGACCAGCGCCGTGTGCATGGCGATCCTGAATCCCGGAAATTCGTCCTTGATGCGGCGAATCGTCGGGTAGAAGGCATCGTACTCGACCTCGTTGCGGTGATTCGAACCGCCCGAAAGCAGCATGCCTTGCGCGCCGCCTGCAATCTGCGCGGTGGCGACGCGCCATAATTCTTCCGGCGTCCGCGCCGGAATCATGGGTTCCAGGATCCTCGCCTGGCAATGATCGCAGGCGAGCTTGCACTCGCCGCCGGTGATCGACACCGCCGGCCAGGCGCTCTTGCCACAGCCCGCGATCTCGGATGTCTCATACGCCTTGAAGCTCGGCGTGTAGAAATTGATGCGGTTCGTATGACCGCCGCCGGCCCCATTGCTGCGCGCCTCGAGCTCGGCAATGAACTCGCAGTCCATCCCCGCGTCTTCCAAGGGTTCGATCCCGCGGAATACCGCGTCAAATCGATTACTCATAAGTCATCCGGATGCGCGTGATCAAGCCTGGCAGCCGGCGAATCCCTCGGCATTCATTTTCGCTTCGAACGCGGCGGCTACCGCGGCCCCGGTGACGAGACCCCCGGAATCGCCATCCCAATTGGCGGGCTTCAGCTTCACCATCCAGCCCGATCCGTACGGGTCGGCATTGATGGTGGCCGGACTCGAGGCGAGCGCCGCGTTGACCGCGATCACTTCGCCGGCCACCGGCGCCTTGACGGGCCCCACCCATTTGCCGGATTCGACGGTCGCCGCCGACTTGTTCTGCTCCACGCTGCGGCCGACTTTCTTGGGCGTGCATGACACGATCTGCCCGGCGAGCGCCGCGGCGTAGGCCGTCATACCGATGGTGACCGAGCCGTCGGCCTCGCGCCGTGCCCATACATTGTTCTCCACGTTGTAGTAGAGATCGTCCGGAATGTTGCAGCCTTTGACCGTTGCCATGCTTTGACCCCTTTTCAATCCTGTCTGTTCGCCTTCAGAAAAACAGCGTCTTGTCGCATCTCAGGATGAGATCCGCGAGCACGCCGCCGCTCGACATTTCATCCACCTCGCTGATGACGTTGTCGGGCTCCATCTCGTAACCGGGGAGCGCCGGCCGGCACAGATAAAACTTCACGCCCGCGGCCTTGGCGTCCCGCATGAACTCGATGATTTTCTTGCCACCTTCCAGCGCCGTCAAATTCTCCGCGACGCCCCTCTCGCAGAGCCTGACGCCCTCCATCGTGAAAAAGATCTTCACGTCGGCGTCCATGGCCGCGAGTATCGCACCCAT
This sequence comes from Betaproteobacteria bacterium, assembly GCA_016202605.1. Classification (GTDB taxonomy): domain Bacteria; phylum Pseudomonadota; class Gammaproteobacteria; order Burkholderiales; family SG8-41; genus DSOT01. The sequence goes on along the minus strand of JACQOJ010000024.1, from coordinate 6,385 downwards.
GTAAAAGGGGGTGGCGCAGCGGCTGGGCGTGGATGGGCCGCTGGTCATCACGATGACCACCGATTTCGCTTCGTTGTCGAGGTACTGCCGTTCGGCCATGGATTCGAAAAACCAATAAACAGGATTTACAGGATTGACAGGATTAAATCAAAAATCAGTTTCCGAACCAGCCGGCAGCCGGGTTTCGGTACGCTTTAATCCTGTTAATCTTGGGAAAATCCTGTAAATCCTGTCCATTGCCCTTGCCTTTAAATCCGCTTGCACCGGATGTCGTCGCGCAGGCAACGCGCGCGGTAGCCCGCCCATGCCGCTTCCCCGGTGAGCAGCGCCGACAGCGCCTCGTGTGGCGGTGCCGCCGGCTGCACGCGCGCGATCCAGGCATCGTAGGGCTGCGCGTTGAGCAGGCCCGGGGTGTCCAGCACTTCGTGGTTGGCCGCGACGATGGTGCAGTCGAAAAGATTCGGTACCGGCCCCGCCCACTTGCCGCTTTCGATCGTCGCCACCGGCTTGCCGGCGGGACGCGGCGTTCCGGGCTTTCTCACCCTCACGTGCAGGATCTTGCCGGCGATGGTCTGCGAGATGTCGGTCATTCCCACCGCCAGCAACCCGTGCTCCTCGATGCGCACCCAGATCTGATAGTCCCGGTCGTAATACAACTCGGGGCGGAATTCGCAACCGTTGCATTCCATTTTGGTAATGGGTAATGGATGTCACTCATCACGCAGCGCTCAAATCACGCCCTTTCCCTGCAGGAAATCGATCGAATCGCTGACGTTCTCGTGAATGGCGAGTTTGCGCGCCGACAAGCCGAGCGCCAGCCCCAGCAGTTGCGTGAAATAGAGAATCTTTACCCGGGTCTGGATGCCGAACTGCGTTTCCGCGCGGATCTGGTGCATTTCCAGCCCCGAGTGACAGGTCGGACATTCGGTCGCGATCAGGTCGGCGCCGGCCTCGTCCGCCGCCTGCAGCAGGTTCAGGACGAGCTGTGTCGAGGTATCCGAATCCGAAAGCGTGTGCGCGCCGCCGCAACACGCCGTCTTGAGCGGGAAATCGACGTTGACCGCGCCGGCCGCCGCGAGCAGATCGTCCATGAAGTGCGGTTTGTAGCTCGACTCCGAACCCGGGCCCTGGTCCTTTTCCGGAAAGATCTGGCGCGGCCGGGTGTACATGCAGCCGTAATAGTTGGCGATCCTGACGCCGTTCAGGCTGCGCTTGATGCGGCTCTTGATGCCCTCCGGCCCCACCTCTTCCATCAGCCACTCCAGCAGATGAACCGTGCGCACGTCGCCCCTGTACACGGGATCGCCCGACTTGCGCGCGAGATCCTGGACGGTTTGCATCGTGGCCGGCGAGGTCGCGCACTCGTACTCGGCCTTCTTGAGATTGTGGTAGCAGCCGTTGCACGGCGCCATCACGGTGTCGTAGCCCATCTTCTCCGCCGCGATCGCCATGTTGCGCGCCGACATGTAGGTCTGGAGCATGGGATGGATGTTCTTCACCTCCATGGCGCCGCAGCAGTTCCAGTCCATGAGGTTCTTCATTTCCAGACCGAGCGCGCCGACCAGGGCCCGTGTCGAGCGGTCGTACGGCCCCCCCGAGCCTTCGAGCGCGCAACCGGGGTAGTAAGCGACTTTAGCCATGATTTCCCAACGGCAATTTGACAGGATTAACAGGATTTACAAGATTAAATCCGGAGGCAACCCAAGATCTCAAACCCATCCTGTTAATCCTGTAAATCCTGTTGATTTTCAGCCCTTCGCAAGCCGTTTCTGTTCTTCCACGTACTGGCGCAGCACCGTGCCGGTGTTGCCCCACGATCTGGTGCGCGGCTTGAAGACCATCATGAAACCCATTTTCAGCGGGCCCAGAATCGGCATGCGGACGATAAATTTGCCGAGCCGCCCCTGCCTGAGCAGGGGCCACTTGTTCATGCGCGCGACCATGATTCCCAGCCAGCCGTTCCTGATCAGCTCGACGATGTCCTGGCCGGTCCGCCGGAGAAAATTCGTGATCACCTCGGTGTCCTCGATGCGGCCGCGCGCGAGGCACTGGCGCGTGAATTCCTCGTCGAACAGGGTCGAACTCGACTTCGCCACGTGTCCCTCGTCCTCCATCCAGTGCTGCAACGCCTTCATCACGCCCTCCGGCCGCACGTCCTTGGGGCAGATGTTGGTGCATTTGTTGCACGACACGCATTGCCAGATGATGTCCTTGTCCTTGAGCAGTTCTTCCTTGAGACCGAGGTTGACGAGATAGATCCAGTAGCGCGGGTTGAAATCGGCGTTCACCGCATACACGGTGCACGAATTGGTGCACGAGCCGCACTGCCAGCAGCGGTGAACGTACTCGCCGCCCGGATAGCCCTGGATCACCTTGCAGAAGTCCGCGTCGTAGTCGCTCACGTAGCGCGGCTTGATCATCGTGTTCCAGTGCCCGGAAACATCGACCCCGTCCACCACCAGCTTGTCGCTGGTCATCAGATCCTCGGGTGCGATCAGCGATTTTTCATGAATGGGCATCGTTCAAAATCCAAGGGACGGGATTTACAGGATTTTCAGGATTGACAGTATTAGATCAATAATCGAATGGGGTTTGGCGTAATCCCGTAAATCCTGCTGAATCCTGTTAATCCTGTCTATATCTGCTGTGTCATTCCCGAGGAGCCCGTCCCCGGGTGTTTCAGTCGGGGATCGGGAATCCAATTTCCAGCAGATCGAAATTGGATGCCCGCCCCCGATTAATGCACTCGAGGGCAGGCTCTGCGCGGGCATGACACAGTAACTCTGTCAAGCGGTCTTTTTGACGCGCGGGCTCATGCCGGGCGCGACGTCGATTCCAAGGAGCTTCTTCAACTGTTCGTGCGGGGTTACGCCGCGCGCGAAATCGGCGCCCAGACTGCCCTCGGTGAACGAGCGAAAATATGCCGTGTAGGCCTGCGCCTGCACGAGGTCTATCCACAGCGGCACGTCGCGGTAAATGCCTTGTTCCGCAATGCACCCGGCCAGCCATACGCGCGCGCCCTCGAACAGCGCGGGACTGTTATTGAAGGGGATTTCGCGCAAGGCGTCGTTGCCGCGCACGAACTCGCGCAGCGCGCCGCTTTGCGTGGTCTCGTCCCACACCCAGCGCGACATCAGCGGATACCTGACCGGGTCGCTGAAATGCAGCGCCTCGGCGGCAAAATCCCGCGCCGCGCGCCGTACTTTCGCTGCCGCCTTGACGCTTTCCCGGTCCATGCCCGCGGCGCCCGGCATCGCATCGACGAAATTCTGCAGGCGCAGCGCCGGCGGCATGGCGCCCGCGGCCAGATCCCTGAGCAGCGCGGCGGCACGCGTCATGCCGATGCGCTCCAGCGCCGGATAGACACGGCGGCGCGCGGTGAACACGCTGCCGAGCAGGGTCTCGATATCGGCCGTCGAAATATGGTCGCGCGCCAGGGTTTCCGCGAATACATGCTGCTTGGCGCGCAGCGCGCTGAGGTAGTTCTCGATACCGCCGTCCTGCGCCGCGCTTTCCAGCAGCTTGCCGCAATGATGCTTGAACAACCCGGCGTCAAGCGCGAGCGGCAATTCCGCCGGAACGATCTGGTCGGTAACCGCCGGAACGGCGGGCGCATGCCGTTTTTTACTGAACCACAGCATCAGGCTGCTTTTTGCGCGCCGGCGTTGAGTTCGCCCACCGCACGCATGGCCATGGCCAGACCGTGCGAGATGCAGGTGTCGATGTCCTCGGGTCCGAGCGCCGCGCCGCCCACGTAAATGCCGCGCCGCGCGCTGGCAAAGCTTGCGGTGTAGTGCTCGCCGCGTTCCAGAAAACCGTGTTTCTCGAGCCCGACGCCGAATACTTTCGCGATTTCGGGATTGTCGAGATTGGGATCCATGCCGATCGCGTGCACCACGAGGTCCATCGGGATCACGATCGGGCGCTTGACCAGGGTGTCCTCGCCCTTCACCAGCAGCCGCTTGTCCGGGCCCTGGGTGACTTCGGCGATGCGCGCCTTCACGTACTTGGTCCCGAATTCTTCCTGCGAGCGCCAGTAGTACTTGTCCTCGTAGAGACCAAAGGTGCGGATGTCCATGTAGTAGATGAAAACATCGGTGCCGGGCGACAATTCCTTGATTTCCATCGCCAGGTTGGCGGAAACCGTGCAGCAGATCTTGGAGCACCACTCGCGGCCGATCTGGCGGTCGCGCGAACCCACGCACAGCAGGATGCACACGCGCTCGGGCACGCGCCCGTCGGAGGGGCAGGCGATCTTGCCCGCCGCCATCATCTGCTCCATCTGCGTGGTGGTGACCACGTCCTCGTAAGTGCCGAAGCCCCACTCGGGCTTGTTGATGGAATCGAAGTGGGTGAAACCGGTACCGAGTATGACGGCGCCGGCATCGACGGTCCGGCCGTTGGAGAGCGTCGCAATGAAGTTGCCGGAGTCGCCGTCGAGCTTCATGACTTTCGCGCCCTTGTGTATGGTGATGCGGGCGTCGTCCTCGACGCGCTTCACCATGCGGCCGATGGCGTCTTTCGCCCATTCGCCCGAGGGCACGAGCCGGGCGTAGCCCGACAGGATGGGCGCGCCGCCGAGCCTGCTTTCCTTCTCGACCAGCACCACCTGCTTGCCGGCGGAAGCCACGCCGTGCGCCGCGGAAAGCCCGGTGGGTCCGGCGCCGACAATCAGTATCGTTTCATTCACAAAAAACCTTGATAGACAGGATTTACAGGATTTACAAGATTAAAACCGGACGCCGGCCAGAGCCAGAAGCAAGTCCTGTTAATCTGTAAATCCTGTGCATCAGCTTTTGACCTCTATTTGCTGATCGCGAGCGCGGGATCGTAGAGGTACTCGATGCGCCCGGCCTCGACTTCCTTGAGATAGGCCTCGAAGTTCCTCTTCGACCGGTCCCAGGATATGCCCATTTTCTCGACCACTTCCTCGCACGGACTGGCATGCCATTGCAGTTGCACGATCTTGAACGGGTCCGCGCCGCAGGCGAGCGCGGCGAACTGGATGTCGGCCATGATGGGCACCGAATAGTTCTGGCCGTGCGCCTTGCCTATCCACTGGTTCTTGTCCATGGTGGTGATGCAGCCGGTATCTATGCCCAGCATCACGTCGGCGTTGGCTTCCTCGCGCGCGATCTTGATCTTGCGGTCTATGGTGAAGGAGCGCGTGAACTCGCGCTCGGAAATGATGTGGCGGAAGCCGAAGCCGCAGCAGTCGTACCACGTCGAATAGTCGATCACCTGCGCCCCCAGCGCCTCCGCGATCGAGGTGCCGACCGCGGTGCGATTGCCGCCGAGCACTTCCGTGTCGTAAATCGCATCCTCATGCACCATCTTGTAGTAATGGCAGGCGGTGTGCACCGTCACGCGCATGTTGGAAACGTCCATGGTCTGCAGTTCGGAGGCGATGCGCTTGCGCATCACATGCACCCATTCCGAGTAGTGCACGATTTCCTCGGGAATCACCAGCTTGCCGTCGACCAGGCGCCCGAGCTTGGCGAGGATTTTCCTGACCTTGTCGCGCAGCGGCGCCGACTCGATCAGGTACTTGCGCACCTCCTTGTAATTGCCGTACGAGGTGCCGCAATGCACCAGCGGGAAGAAATGCCCCGCTTCATGGCCGTGCTGCCGGCCCGAAACGTAAGCCTGGTGGAAATTGCGCAGGAACACCGCGGCCAGCGATTCCAGGTTGCCTATGCCCGAACCGTGATAATTCCATGCGGTACAGGAAGTCTGGTCGGTCTCGTCGAGATAGTCCTTGCCGGGCACCATGCCCAGCTTGTTCATGGTCCACAGCAGCGCCGTCGGATAGCCGGGAATATTGCCGCACTGGCCGCATGACTTGTGATGCCACAGCTGCATGGTGGGGATTTTCTTGTTCCAGCCGAACAAGGTCTGCACGTTGACCGGCTGGTGCGCGTCGCTCACGCGGTGGACGACGATCTCGCCCTCTTTCTCCAACGCCCACATCTGTTCGCGCACGTCGTCCATGCGCCCGGCGAGGTCGAGCGTGCGGCGGTCGACATGCTTCTCGACCCATGCCGTCGCTTTCTCGGCGTCTTCCGGGGACAGATTGGTGGGCTGGAAAAAGGCACCATGACCGGCGATGCCGGTGCCGTCGCTGGGATATTGTTCGGTGCTCATGTTGGTCTCCTGTCGGAGGGCATACGGTGATTGGTGGCTGGTGATTGGTGAAAATCTGATTGTCTTCCGGTCGCCGCGGTTCCCGAATCACGAATCACCATTCACGAATCACCCCTCAATCATCCTTCGCATCCTCCAGCGTTTCCTCGTACTCTTCCCGTTTCTCTTCGATGAAATCCTGGATGACGTCGAAGAGATTTTGGCTCCGGCCGGCGCTGCGCGCCTTAACTTGCGCAAAACG